>JBILKZ010000005.1:0-55035 GCA_044376405.1 Pirellulales bacterium | reverse complement strand
ATCCCGTCGCTTGCGCTCAGGGCTTGTATGCCCGCATAGAAGCCCCCGGCGCGAGCCGGGGGATCGTGTTGGACGTGATCCCGTCGCTTGCGCTCAGGGTTTGTATGCCCGCATAGAAGCCCCCGGCGCGAGCCGGGGGATCGTGTTGGACGTGATCCCGTCGCTTGCGCTCAGGGCTTGTATGTCCGCATAGAAGCCCCCGGCGCGAGCCGGGGGATCGCGCAACGACTCATTTCCCGTGGCCCGACTGGCGGGGCGGCAGCTCGTCGTCCATCGTGCTGATGTAGCTCCGCAGCCGCTCCAGTTCGTCGCTGACGTGCCGGAGCTTGAGCATGTTCTCCACACGCTTCACGAGCTCGACCTTGTTGACCGGCTTCGACAGGAAGTCGTCGGTGCCGGCCTCGACCGCCCGCTCGATGTCACCAAGCTCGCCGAGCGCCGTCACCATCAGGATCATGATCGGGCTGGTGGCCGAGTCCGACTTCAGCCGCTCGCAGACCTCGAAGCCCGACAGCTTCGGCATCATCACGTCGAGCAGGATCACGTGGGGCTGGAACGAGGCCACCTTGTCGAGCGTGTCGCGGCCATCCACCGCCGTGGCGATCTCGCAGTCGAGTTCGGCCAGGTAGACCTCCAGCAGCTCGCGGTTGGGCTCGTTGTCGTCGGCGATCAACACGCGGCTGCGGGGAGTCGGGGCGGGCGTCTTCGGGGAACCGGGTTTGGGCGTGGGCATCGTGCAGAGCTTGGGGGGAGAGCGGTTGTGAAGAGACGGTGCGACTTCAGGGCAGTTCGAAGAGCGACTGGCTCTTCACGATCGCGTGATCGTCCGGGAAGGTGTGAAATGCCTGCACGGAGAGCCCCTTGGCGCGGGTTTCGATATTGATCCAGCTGAGGGCGCCCGTCGCCAGTCGCCCCGACGAGCTGAAGTGGTGGAGCAGGCCATGCTTGCGGCCCTCGGCGGCGAGTTCTTCTTGGAACGCCCAGAACACCTCCGGCGCGACCCGCTCCAACTGGAAGCACATCTGATAGGAGGCACCGCCGCGGCACTCCATGCGGTCGCTGCGTTCTCCGCAGAGCCGGTGGGAGAGCAGCCGCCGCTTCTGGGGCAGGGGCTGGCCGCTGTCGGCCGCGACTTCAGTCAGCGTCAGGCCGTCCTTCCGCCAGGTCACGAGGTGACCGGCATTCGTGATCGCCACCACCGCCGTATACCCGCCGCGGTCGATCGTGCGCGAGCAATGGATTTCGAAGAGCTCGGGATGCAGCGTCCGCCCATAGAGCTGGAAGACCAATTCAGCGACCTTGGGACGAGCCGACAGCACGAGATGCCACTCCACAGGAAGACACGAGACGCTCGACGGCAGCCAGCCGCACTCGGCCGGCTGCCACGTTCCGATTTCCTACCACGCGTCGATTATAGATCGTTGCCGCAGGCGGCACCAAGCCGGATGCAAAGTTCCTGAGTCTCAGCGGTGTCCCTGCGGAAACTACACCAGCCCGACCAGGAGGTCGTAGAAAAAATGAGTGCCTGCGGCGATGCCGAAGCCGCGGAGCAGGAACAGGAGCGCGAAAAACAGGCCCGCCACGGTGCGGAACGTGAAACTGTAGAGTGTGAACGAGTCGCCGAGCGGGCCGATGTAGTGTGCGCCGCTGAAGAGCAGACTCGACAGCACCAGCGCCCAGAATCCGGCCACCAGCGTCGAGCACCCCAGTCGCTCGAATGCCCACACGGCGATGGGGAGCATGAGGAGCCGGAACAGCACTTCCTCGTAGAGGCCTGCGCCGCAGAAGCCGACGAGTCTGGCCAGCAGCGCATGCCAGCCGAATCCGGCATCGCCGTGCAGTTGCAGGTATTCCCACGCGAGGAGGCCCGGATCGAACGGCCAGAGGCTCTGCTGCAGCCGCCCGATGCCGACGAGCACGACCGCCCAGAGCGTGCATTCGGCCGCCATGCCCGGCAACGCGGCCAGGCTCACTCTCCAGCGGTCGTGCGCGAGATACTGCCATGCCAACAGCCCCACAACGGTGAGCAGTGGCAGGAGGAAATACTGGCCGAATCCCAGGGCATCCAGCAGGTGGCGGAGCCAGACATCGGCGCCATTGCGGGGCGATCCACGGCCAAGGAGCAGCACGCCACCCTCGTAGGCCAGGACCAATGGGAGCGTAAAAACAAGGCTCGTGAGCGGCGTGCGGGAGAGTTGCCAATACGACTCGCCCGAGGTGGGGACATTTTCCGGCGTGTCTGCCAGTGGGTCGGTATCCGCAGCGTCGGACAACGGATCCGGAAGCGGCTCTCCGAGTGGCAATCCATCCGGCAACAGCGCTGCGGGCAGCGGTTCGTCAAGCCCGCGTCGGGAATCGCGGGACAGCCGTCTCTCGGCGGCCGATGCATTGTCGTCGTGGGAAGAAAAATGGACCATGAGATGATGCGCCATGCGTGGTCGGATGCAGTCAACGCCGTCGTTTGCGATGTTCTTCGTCATGTAAGCACACCATCCCGAATCCGTTTCGACAATGCTTGCACTGCTGGCAAATTTTTTTTTGGTGCGGAACGGCTTTCTTCTGCGGAGGTTTTGTGTGAGTGAGTCGGCGCGCACGTCGTGCGCGATGGAACGTCCTTGACATCTTCGAAGGGGTTCACAGAATGACCCCCGTTAGGTGATCGCGACTCGCAGACATGGGTGTCACGCGAACGCGGCCTTGAGGCGTCTGGGCCTTGAGTCACCTGAACCAACACTGACGAACACAGACGAACAATCGTCTCGGAAATTTCGGGGGCGACGACTGGAGGGAGCGACAGTCGGCGACTTTGGTCGTGGCCTGGATGTCCCCCCGGTTTTCGAGCGATGATTGAACGGTTTGTCTGGCTGGTTTTCCAGCCTTTTGCGGGAGGTTCGTGCGGCGTTGTTGATCCTGGAGGGTGGCCGGCGGATAGAATCGGGGTGCTTGGCCGCTGGGCAGAAGCCCGCCGGGTAGAAGCGCTCTGGTGTGAAACGCTATGGCACGATGCCTTGTCGGTTGCGGGTCGAACGTCGGAAAACGGCGTGAGTATCTCGATCGAGCGATGGAGTTGCTGCGGTTCATGCCGGGCGTCACGCTCGTGAGCGTGAGCCGCTACCGCGACACCCGACCGATTGGCGGTCCGCCCGGGCAAGGTGTTTTTCTCAACAGCGCGTGCCTGCTCGAGACCGATCTGGCTCCGCACGATGTGCTTGGCATGCTCGCGGCGGTGGAGAACACGCTCGATCGCGAACGCGGCGAGCGGTGGGGCCCGCGGACGGTGGACCTCGACCTGCTGCTCTACGACAAGATCGTCCTCGATACTGCAACGCTGACGTTGCCGCACCCGCGGATGGTCACCCGGCGGTTCGTGCTCGAGCCGTGCGTGGAAATCGCCCCGGATCTCGTGCACCCGTTGGCCGCCTGTACGCTCGAGGATCTGCTCGAAAGCATCTCGTCGCCGCACCCGCACGTGGCGGTGATCGGCGTGCCGGGCGCGGGGGCGGCCGAGGTCGCGGCCGCAGTGGCCCATGCCACGCTCGCGCGGCTGGTCTCGGCGCCGCCGGAATACGCCGTCGTCGGTGGCAGGGCGACGGGACTGGATGCAGCCGCGGGCGATCTGGCCTGGCGGCACGCGGTCGAGGCCTGTGCGCAGCCCCTGCACGCGAAGCGGTGGTCGCCGGATCCACACGGCACCGTCACTGACTACTGGTTGCACACCGTGCGACTGGCGGCGGTCGATAGCTTGCCGGCAGAGTCACTGGGTGGCTTTGAGAGTCACTTCACGCGGATGGCGGCGCAAACCGTACTGCCACACGTCGCCATCCTGCTGGTGGCCTCCCCCGAGCTGCTCGAGGCGAAGATCGCCGTGCGTGACCGGCAGCCGGCTGAACCCGCCGGCGTCGGCGCCGGCCGGCGAGCGGGCAGGGCGGTGGGCGCGGCAACGGACGAAGCGGTCGTCAGGCTGCTGCGACTGCAGGAACGGATCGCCTCCGAGATCCGCTGTTCCGAGAGCAGTGCCGCGGCTGGGCCACGGGCCGTGGTGACGATCGCTGCCGGGGATTTCGATCAGGCGGTGCAGGAAGCAGTGGCCGTCGTCGAGGCGATGGCGTGATGCAGCAGATCGTGCACGATCCCGATCGCATGCGGGCGCTCGTCGTCGAGGCGCGGGCCGCCGGTCGACGGGTGGGATTCGTGCCCACGATGGGAGCGTTGCACGCGGGCCACGTGAGCCTCGTGACCCGGGCGGCTCGCGACTGCGATGACATTGCCGTCTCGATCTTCGTGAATCCGACGCAGTTTGGTCCGCAGGAGGATTTCGCTCGGTATCCGCGGACGCTCGCCGCCGACACGGCGCAGCTCGCGCCGCACGGCGTGAGGTGGATCTACGCGCCGGAGGTATCGGCCGTCTATCCGCCTGGAGACGCCACGCGGATCGTCGTGGGTGGGCCGGCGGTGCGGTTTGAAGGGGAGCGGCGGCCGGGACATTTCGACGGCGTGGCAACAGTGGTCTGCAAGCTCTTCCAGGCCGTGCCGGCCGACGCTGCCTACTTCGGCGCCAAGGATTGGCAGCAGACGCTCGTCGTCAGACGGATGGTGCGCGACCTCGGCCTGCCAATCGCGATCGTCGTCTGCCCCACCGTGCGCGAGGCGGATGGTCTCGCCATGAGTTCGCGGAACGCCTATCTCTCCGCCGCCGACCGCCCTCGTGCCGCCGCGATCTCGGAGTGCCTCCGTCAGGCAGAGCAGCTCTGGGCTGCCGGTGCCGCTGCTGCTGCGATCGAAGAGACGATGCGAAAGACCATGGAGTCCCATGGCATCGTCGTCGACTATGCGGCGCTCGCCGATCCCGAATCGCTCGAACCACTCACTGCTGATGCATCGCACGCGGTGGCGCTGGTGGCTGGTCGGCTGGGGTCGACGCGGCTCATCGACAACCGTGAACTTCGCGGCCGTGGCACTTCCGAGTCCCGCAGCACACCCGATCAAGGCCTGGCCCGCTGATGCTGTCAACACTCTTTCACATCCCGACGCGGATCACCGTGGGCGGAACGTCGCTGCCGCTGGTTGGCTTCGGACTCTTCTTGGCCGTGTGGGGAATCGTGGCGGCCGTGATGCTCGTGCGAACCGCCACTGCTCACGGGTGGCGGGCGGCGCTTGAAACACTGGCCGCGCCGCTGGCGATCACCGCGGCAACGATCCTCTGGCTACTTCCGGCGCTCGACGACGGCCAGGGCGTGCCGGTGCGGGGCTACGGGGCGATGCTGTTGGTCGCCGCGACGGCTGGCACCTGGCTGTCGATTGTGCGGGGCCGCAGCATGGGCTTCGATGCCGATACGATCCTCGCACTGGGCATGGAGGTGTTTCTGTGGGGCATCGTCGGCGCGAGACTCTTCTATGTGATCGAATACCACGATCAATTCTTCGCTGCCGGACGGAGTTGGCCGGAGTCGCTTGCGGCTGTGCTCAATGTCGCGGCCGGCGGGCTGGTGGTGTTTGGGTCGTTGCCGACGGCGGCACTGGCTGCCTGGCGGTTTGCCAGCCGCCGGGGTCTGTCGTTGCCGCGGCTGGCTGATTGCATTGCCCCGGGGCTGCTCGTCGGTCTGGCCATTGGCCGGATCGGCTGCTTCCTCAATGGCTGCTGTTACGGGGGGCCCTGTGATCTACCCTGGGCTGTCCGGTTTCCGCCGGAGAGCCCTCCGTGGCTCGACCAGGCCGCGCGGGGGCTCTTGCCCGCCGTGGCGGCCGACGGCGGTCGCCCGTGGAGCCTGCCCGTGCATCCGGCGCAACTCTACGCCGCGGTCGATGCAGCGATCCTGGCGGCGTTGGCCTGCTTGGCCTCGGCCACCCCGCTGGCCCGGCGGGACGGTCAGGTGTTTGCGCTGGTGCTCACCCTTCACCCGATTTCCCGGCTGCTTCTGGAGGCCATCCGCGTTGATGAGCCGCCCGCCCTGGGAACGCCGTTCTCGATCTCGCAGCTGGTGTCGCTGGTGCTCCTGGCGGCAGCGGCCGCTCTCTGGTGGTGGACCTTCCAACAGCCGCCGCCTGGACCGGGCGGCCCTGGCCCTCGCTTCGCCCCAGGCCATGGGCCAACTGGCGGAACAGCCGACAAGGCAGGCTCCAAGGCTGAGAGCGGACCACGTATCCTGCCGCCCGATAGCCTCACGATCCGCTGCCGGGAGGACGGTCCGCTGGTGGTCGAAATGCCGACCGCCGAGCGTTTCGAGACACTGTCCCTCCGGGTCACCGATCATCACGGGAACGCGTTTCCGCTTCCCGTTGGCAAGCGGGCCGTTGCCCTCTGCCGCTGCGGCCATACGCAGACCAGGCCGTTTTGCGACGGTTCCCACAAATCGTGCGGCTTCCGGGCAGCTGACTCCGTGCGAGGCTGAGGTCGGGCTGTCGGGTTTGTACGGGCTGGGGAAGGGCTGTTGTCGGCGTAAGGTCTTCCCCTAGAAACACTTACGTCATCCAACATATGTGGAAAACAGGCCCTGAGGCCTCCGAGCGATATGGACTGGCCAGGAAAACCCCTGTACGGTTGAATGTCTGACGAACGGAAATTCCACCCCCGGCACCCCCGGGCGGTCCCTGTCTGGACGGCATGATGTCGAAACCCGGGACAAATCTCTACCAGCGGAACAGTGTCTGGATCATGGCGATCCTGATCTTCCTGTTGCCATTGGTGGTCGTGGGGGCGATCAAGGCCAAGGGGAACAACCGCAACGACGTGAAGGGCTGGCTGCCCCTCGAATATCCCGAGACGCAGACCTACCGCTTTTTCCGGCGGAACTTTCAGGGCGAGGAGTTCATCCTGGTCAGCTGGGACGGCTGCACGATGGCCGACCCCCGCCTGGAACTGCTCGCCCAGAAACTGCTTCCCCCTCCGGAAGAAGCCTCTCGGATCGATCGGCCCCTCTATTTTAAGTCGGCCCAGACCGGCCCCCGGGCCGTCGAACGGATGACCGATGAGCCGCTGAACCTCGATCGCGAGGAGGCGATCTCCCGGCTGACCGGGGCGATCATCGGCCCGGCCGCGGAGGGGATTGTCGCCGGGAGCGACGCCGACGACCTCGACGCCCGGCAGACCTGCCTTGTCCTGACGCTGTCCGACGCCGCCCGGTCCAACCTGCACGGGGCCATCGATCTCATCAAGGACGTTGCCGCCGGGGAGTGCGGGATCCCCGAGAAGACGGTGCACATGGGCGGCCCTCCGGTCGACAACGTGTCGATCGACCGAGCCGGTCAGACGAGCGTGACGATTCTCTTCGGGCTGTCGCTGGTGGTCGGTTTCATCGTCAGCTGGTGGAGCCTCAAGAGCAAGACGCTGGTGGCGATGGTGCTGGCCTCTGGCGTCTACAGCATGTTCGCCAGTCTCGCGGTCGTCTGGTACTCGGGCTATCCCGTCGACGCCATCCTGCTGACGATGCCGTCGCTGGTCTACGTGGCCACGACCAGCGGCGCGATCCATCTTGCCAACTACTACCGTGACCAGCTCGCCGAGACCGGTGTGGTGGAGGGCGCTGCGGGCCGGGCGGTGCACCACGCGCTGCTGCCGCTCGCGTTGGCGACGGGCACGACGGCGATCGGTCTGGCGACTCTCGCTGTGAGCGAGCTGGTTCCAATCAGGATGTTCGGCATTTTCTCCGCCATCGGCGTCGTGGTCAGCTTCCTGATCCTCGTCACGTTCATGCCGGCGGCCCTCGAACTATTTCCGCCGAAGCTCAAGCTGGGCAAACTCGCCGAGGACGAGGGTGACAATGCCTGGAAGCCGGTCGAGTCGAGCCCGTGGTGGGGCGTCGGGCAGTGGATCACAGAGCACAACGGCCTGGTTACGGCGACCTGTCTGCTCGTGATGGCTGGCGTGGGCTATGGGCTCACCCAGGTCGAGAGCAGCGTGCAACTCATGCGGCTGTTCTCCTCCAAGGCCCGCATCCGCCAAGACTACCACTGGCTGGAGAAGCACCTCGGCCCGCTCGTGCCGATGGAAATCCTGGTGCGGATCGACCAGCAGACATGCCCGCTCAACTTCCTGGAGCGAATGGAACTCGTCGGCGATATCCAGAAGAAGATCGGCGACCTCGACGAGGTGGGCAGTTCGCTCTCGACCGTCACGTTTGGTCGCAGCCTCGACGTCGGTGACGATAGCGATAGCATCGGGGGCGCCGCGGCCCGGGCCATCGGCTTCGGCTCGCGGACCAAGCGGAGCGTGCTGAACCGGCGGCTGACCGCCCATCGTGCGGATTTCCTCGCCGGTGATTATCTCCGCGAGGCAGAACTGCCCGATGGCACGCGGCAGGAACTCTGGCGGATCAGCGCCCGCGTCAGTGCGACCAAGGAGGTCGACTACGCCCTGTTCAAGCGCGACCTGCAGTCGAAGATCGACCCGATCCTCGCCGACCTCGACAGCGAGGGCGTGAAGGGCGTGTCGGTCGACTACACCGGCCTCGTACCGCTGGTCTACAAGGCCCAGCACTCGCTGCTCGACGGCCTGATGATCGGCTTCATCTACGATTTTGCGATCATCGTCGTCGTGATGATCGTGCTCTGCAGGGCCGCTTCTGCCGGCCTGTTGCTCCTGTTACCGGCTGCGTTTCCCGCTCTGATGGTGTTTGGCGGTGTGGGCTGGACCCATGCCCTGCTCAAGTCGCTTGACGCCGGCACGCTCCTCATCGACATCGGCACCGTGATGGCGCCGAGCGTGGCGCTCGGCGTGACGGTCGACGATGTCGTGCACTTCATACTCTGGTTCCGCAAGGGGATCGCCGACGGGCTCGACCGCAAGCAGGCGACCATGCTCGCCTACAAGGGCTGCGCCCGCGCGATGTATCAGAGCTGGGGCGTGATCGGCATCGGTCTCTCGGTCTTCTCGCTCTCGCCGTTCGGGCCGACCCAGCGGTTCGGCCACATGATGCTGGCGATGCTCACCATCGCGCTGGTCGGCAATCTGGTGTTCATGCCGGCGTTGTTGTCGGGTCCGCTGGGCGCCGTCTTCAGTTGGAGCGTGCTGCGGATCGAGCGGAAGAAGGCCCTCCGCGAGGGTCGGCGAAAGGTGACGACCGATCCGGGCAGCGATGCCCTGCCGACGCCCCACGTGGTGCCGGGCCCGGCCAAGCAGGTCGTGCATGCCTGAGTCATCCAGCCAGCCGTCTGCGGCGGCCGGCCTGCCCGCGGCGACGGTGGTGCTCAAGCCCAAGCGGGCCCGCCCCTTCTTCGGACGGCATCCTTGGGTGCTCGACACGGCGGTGCTCCGCGTCGATGGCACGCCTGCTGACGGCGACGTGGTCGATCTCGCCACCCACGACGGCACGTTCGTGGCCCGCGGGCTCTGGAATTCGTCGAGCAAGTTGCGTGTGCGGCTTTACGCCTTCGATGCCGCCACCCGCCTCGACGACGGCCTCTGGAAATCGCGGATCGCGTCGGCAGTGGCGCTGCGGCAGTCGCTCGGCCTCGGCGACGTCGGCGGTGCCACCCGCTTGGTCAACAGCGAGGGGGACGACCTCTCCGGTCTGATCGTCGACCGCTACGGCGAATGGCTCTCCGTGCAGGTCACGGCGCTGGCGATGTCGCACCGGCTCGACACGATCTGCGACGCCCTCGAATCGCTCGTGGCACCGAAGGGCATCCTCCTGCGTGGCGCAGAACGCGGCCTCGCGAAGCTCGAGGGCCTGCATCTGCCCGACCGTCTCGTCAGAGGAACCGCCCCCTCGGGTCCGATCTTCGTGACGGAGCATGGCCTCAAGTTCGGCGTTGACCTCACCGAAGGTCAGAAGACCGGCTTCTATCTCGACCAGCGGGACAACCGTCAGGCGGCTGCCAGGTTTGCCCGCGGCCGCCGGGTGCTCGACATGTTCTGCTATTCCGGCGGCTTCGCGACGGCCTGCGCCGTGAGCGGCGGGGCGCGGAGCGTGCTGGCCGTTGATTCAAGCGCGAAGGCGACGGCATTGGCCAAAGCCAACGCCGACCTGAACGGTGCCGCCAACGTCGCCGTCGAAACCGCCGACGCATTCGAGAAACTCGCCGCCCTCAAAACGGCTGGCGACCATTTCGGCATGGTGATCCTCGACCCGCCGAAGTTCGCGCGGAGCCGTGCCTCGCTCGACGACGCGATGCGGGCCTACCACCGCATCAACAGGCTGGCGGTCGATCTCTTGGAGCCGGGTGGCATCCTCGTGACCAACAGCTGCTCGGGCGCCGTGTCGCGAGAGGATTTCCTCGTCATGCTCGCGGGCGTCGCCCAGCGATCGGGCCGCACGATCCAGCTGCTCGAATGCCGAGGCGCCGCCCCCGATCACCCCGTGAGCGCGGGCTGCCTCGAGGGCGAGTATCTCAAGTGCATCATCGCCCGCGTGGCATGAATCGTAACAGTGCGACGGAAGCGATTGTTCCGCCCCCACTCGTGACGGTCGGACTCTACGGCAGGATCACCTTGTCGATGACGTGAATGACGCCATTGGTCGCGTGGATGTCCGAGTTCTGGACATGGGCCATCTCTTTGGCTGTGCCAATGTGCACGCCTGTCAGCATGTTATAGGACACATCGACCTGCGTTCCGCCAACCGTCTTGGCATCCTTGATCTTCTTCACATCAGCGATGAGGAGATACCTCATCGACGGGCGGGATCGCCTTTTCGCTTGAAGGCGCGGTTTCAAGAGAAGCTTGTGCGTGCATTGTCGGGATGTCCTGAGCGTGACGGGTGCACAGGCATGTGCGAGGGCCTGTTTCCTGCGGCTTACTTGGTTGCCCCGGAGGCCGGACTGCCTTCAGCCGTCGGAGGTGGTTTCTGAAAGCACAACCTCCTGTCGATGAATCCATACGCGGCGAGTTCGCCGCGGACAAACGTGAACGCCAGTAGTCCCGCTGGCCCACTCGCCTGACGGATGAACGCTCCGCATAGGCTGCGTTCCGAACTCGCGAACTGCGCAGCTTCGGCAGGCATGCGTCATGTCACAGGAGACACTTTCCGCAGTTCAGCGGATGCGGCCGGGTTGCACGACGCCAGCCCTGCGCCCAGGGCGATCATGACCGCCATCATCGCCCGAGCCGCCGTCCCTTGCCGCGGGATCAGTCGAGTTCGAATCGATCCAGGTCCATGACCTTGGCCCACGCGGCAGCAAAGTCGTGCCCGAACTTCGCCTGCGCGTCATCGCTTGCGTAGACCTCGGCGACTGCACGAAGCTGCGCGTTCGAGCCGAAAACAAGGTCAACGCGGCTGCCGGTCCACGTGACCGCGCCCGTCGTGCGATCATGGCCCACGAAAGTCTCCCCGTCTGCAGATGTCGGCTCCCACGTTGTGTCCATGTCGAGCAGGTTCACAAAGAAGTCGTTCGTTAACGCGTGAGGCCGCTTGGTAAAGACACCAAGTGCAGACTGCGGGGAGTTCGTGTTGAGAACACGCATTCCGCCGACGAGAACGGTCATTTCGGGGATGCTCAGGGTGAGCAGGTTCGCCCGATCGACGAGCAGATGCTCCGCGGGCACAACATGTCCCTTGCCGAGATAGTTGCGAAATCCGTCCGCGTGCGGTTCGAGAACGGCGAAGGCTTCCACGTCGGTCTGCTCCTGCGTCGCATCCGCGCGTCCTGGGTGGAACGGCACATGAATATCGTGCCCGGCGTTCTTGGCAGCTTGCTCGATTGCCGCGCACCCGCCCAGCACGATGAGGTCGGCAAGCGAGACCGCCTTGTTCTTGCCGGCATGAGCGCCGTTGAACTTCTCCTGGATTCCCTCCAGGGTCCGCAGCACATGCGATAACTGACGGGGGTTGTTCACCTCCCAATCCTTCTGCGGGGCGAGGCGAATCCGTGCTCCGCTGGCTCCTCCGCGCTTGTCGCTCCCGCGAAACGTCGACGCGGACGCCCAGGCGGTCGACACCAGCTCTGAAACGGACAGTTCCGATGATAGGACGGTGGCCTTGAGGGCGGCAATGTCCGCAGCGTCGATCAACTCATGCGTGACGCGTGGTAGTGGGTCCTGCCAGATCAGCTGCTCGGTGGGAACCTCAGGGCCGAGGTACCGGGCGATCGGCCCCATGTCGCGGTGCGTCAATTTGAACCACGCTCTGGCGAAGGCGTCGGCGAACTCCTGCGGGTTTTCATAGAAGCGACGGGCTATCGGCTCGTAGATCGTGTCCATCCGCAGTGCGAGATCTGTCGTCAGCATGACCGGGGCATGCGTCTTCGACGGATCGTGTGGATCGGGTACCGCCGTATGTGCAGCGGGATCGGTCGGGATCCACTGGTGGGCGCCGGCAGGGCTCTTCGTCAGCTTCCATTCGTAGCCGAACAGGGTCTCGAAGTAGCTGTTATCCCACGTGGTTGGAGTGGGGGTCCAAGCGCCCTCGAGCCCGCTGGTGATCGTATCGTTACCGCTGCCGGTGCCGTAACTGTTCTTCCAGCCCAGCCCCAGCTCCTCGAGGGGAGCTGCCTCGGGCTCTGGGCCGACGTATTTGCTCGGATCGGCGGCGCCATGGGTCTTGCCAAACGTGTGGCCGCCAGCCACGAGAGCGACCGTCTCCTCGTCGTTCATCGCCATGCGAGCAAACGTCTCGCGAATGTCTCGGGCGGCGGCAACCGGATCGGGTACGCCATTCGGCCCCTCAGGATTGACGTAGATCAGTCCCATCTGAACGGCGGCGAGCGGATTCGCGAGTTGCCGGTCGCCGCTATATCGCTCGTCACCGAGCCACGTGTGTTCAGGCCCCCAGTAGGTCTCGTCGGGCTCCCAGGCATCCACACGTCCGCCGCCGAAGCCAAATGTCTTGAATCCCATCGATTCCAAGGCAACGTTGCCGGCAAGAACCAAGAGGTCCGCCCACGAGATCTTTCTGCCGTACTTCTGCTTGATCGGCCAGAGCAGCCGGCGGGCTTTGTCGAGATTGGCATTGTCTGGCCAACTGTTGAGCGGCGCGAACCGCTGCATGCCTGCCCCCGCGCCGCCGCGGCCATCGCTGATGCGATACGTGCCCGCACCGTGCCAGGTCATCCGTATGAAGAAGGGCCCGTAGTGCCCGTAATCAGCCGGCCACCAGTCTTGCGATGAGGTCATCAGCGTGACGAGATCCTGCTTCAACGCATCGAGGGCGAGGGTCTTGAACTCCTCGGCATAGTCGAAGTTCCTGCCCAGAGGGTCGCTGGACGGAGGGTTCTGCTGGAGGATTCGCAGGTTGAGCTGATTCGGCCACCAGTCCCGGTTCGCCGCGCCTTTCGATGGGTGCACTTGAACGGCATTCGTAAACGGGCATTTGGCATCGTGAGGCATGTCGGTATCTCATGTCGGTGGCTTCTGTCGTTGCGGCGATTGTACCCGATGGCGAACGGTCTCTCGTCGGGCCGGCGGTTGTACTGCGGTGTTTCCAGAAGCTCTCTCGCCCGCGTCACCACCACAGGCATCCGCACGGCCATCCGCGTTCCTACGGATGCCGCGCCGTGCCTGCCTTCAAGCTCGCTTATCGAGTGTGGGATGGCTCGTGGATGGCGGCAGATACTTTCTGCGCTTTTTCGCCGTGAGCCTTGGCCGAAGCCGTGTGGGTCTCGGCCTTCTCATGTTCACCCTGCTCGTGATGATGTGCCGCCTCCATGTGGTGATGGGCCGCCACCTGGTGGTGAGCAGCCGCCTGAAGATGATGCTCGACTGCTTCGGGCTGTGTATAGGAAACCATAGGGTACACCTTCGTCGCCTGGGACTCGCCGACCGTGAGGCAACACCGCCTCGTGGCAGTCGGCTTGGTGTCGACATTGAGCGCGAGGTGCCTGCCGCCCGTCCAGTCATGCCGGGTTTACTGATCACGGCGCTATCGCGATGGTCGGACACTCCGCGGTTTCCGAACAACGGGTGGGAACCACCGGGCATCATATGCCCCCGATCACTGCACGCTGGCCGGTGGACTCGAACGCTGCCCCGAACGTGGTACCAGCCGGTTTGTCAGCAATTCAGGGCCGTTAGCTGGACATGCGCCGCTACCGGCCGCGTCGCGGGTGGCCATGGCCGCGGGGAGTGGCCACATCCATCTGGCAGGTCGCGTGAGGTGTCCTGTTTCCAGCCCGGAGGAAGACTGCCTCGGGAATGGCGGGGCGGCCGCAAGGCAGGCAGAGAGCTATTCTTTCAGTGCAGGACGCCAGCCGCTTTCAGCACGTCTGTCAAAACATGACGCGCACGGACTTCGTTTCATCGTCCGACATGAGGTGAGCCCATGCCCCGCTTTTGGTTGCCACTTAATGCTGCCGTTCTTCTGGTTGGCAGTGGCTGCACGGAGGCGCCAGTCAAGCACACGGTGCTCAAAGTGCCAATCGAGGACGTCCGCCGCGACGCGGCAGAGGCTGGCGATACAGCCACCGCTGCTGCCAAACAATCCAAAGCAGATTTCGAGATGCGGCTCAAGGACCGCCTCGCGGATATGGAGGCAGAAATCGACAAGCTCCGCGAAAGGGGGCTCGCCTTGAAGGATGAGGCCAGAGCGCAGTGGGACAAACAGTTGGCTGAACTCAAGGCGAAGCAGCACGTGGCCCGAGAGAAGTTGGATGAGCTGGGCAGATCCACGGGCAGCGCCTGGGGCCATCTGGAGAAGGGCGCTCAGTCCGCCTGGGAAGATTTGCGGGAAGCCGTCCAGAAGGCCGCCAAGGAGTTTTAGGCCACGGGAGAGTGGCCTCTTGTCCGTGGCCGTAGGATTCGCTTGCGCGTTGGTGCTGCCGTTGCGAAAGTGTGTCAGCTGCGTGCCACGTCGTTTGTAAAGTATGCAACCCGACCTTTATAAGAGAAGGCTTTTATGTGGAGGTCATGCAAGTACTTGAGTACCGTGTGCTTCTTGGCTGGCTTTGCTTCGATTGCCGCCTCAATAGCGATCTGGTTCTTGGCGAGGGGAAATGATCCCGCGCACGGCGAGCGGTTCGGGATCTTTGTCGGCCTCTGGGCACCGACGTTTTTTGCACTGTCAAATCGGTTTGAAAAATACGCATCCTGCGGCACATATCTTCCCTGATGACACGGTGCCACACCGTCGACGACGTCTATCCGACTGTCGCAGTACCGTGGTGGTCGGGAAATGCGGCTTGACTGGACGGGCTGGGGTTGCCGCGCGGAAAGTGCCACGACCAAGCCGACCGCGTATGTCTCACCCCATCACCACTCAATGCAGGTATTCATCATGAACAGGATTATCGCTCTTGCGGCTCTCGTTGCCATGGCCGGCGTTGTGAGCCTGGCCAGCCATTCTTCAATCGCAGCCGAAGTGCACGTCGACCTTGTCGCCAAGGACAACTGCATCAAATCCTGCAACGCATGTCTGCGGGCCTGTCGGGAATACATCGTGGGGTGCGATTGTCGAACGCCAAACGATGCCATGCGGGCCTACCACCGGATCAATCGGTTGGAATGCTCTGTCGGTCCGGTAGCATGACAGGATGCGACTGTTCTTCCTCCTCGTGTGTCTGGTCTCCCTCGTCTGTTCCCTTGTCGCCAGCACCGCGTCGGCCGATCAGCCTGCGTCGCGGATGGAACAAAGCATCGAAGGGTTTCGGGTGCGGGTCGATGAACAGCTCCTGCCCGGAGGCGCCGACGATGAGACGGGCCGCGCGGCGCTGGCGTTTCTTGCCGCGAAGCTGGCTGATGTCAGGATCGTCGTGCCGACGGACAAGCTCGAACGCCTCAGACAGGTGACGATCGTCCTCGACGCGTCCTGCGGCGACCTCCGTGCCATGCAGTATCACCCCAGCGGCGACTGGCTCGAGGCCCACGGCTATCCCCGCGATCTCGAAAAGTGTGTCCATTTGCCGAGAGCCGCCGACGTGGCCACACGCCGAAACGTGAACGAGCAGCCGTGGGTGGTGCTCCACGAACTCGCCCACGCCTACCACGACCAGGTGCTCGGGTTCGACGAGCCACGCATCCTCGCCGCCTGGGAGGCCTTCAAGGCGGATGGCAGGGGTCAGTCCACGCTGCTGTTCGACGGCTCCCGCACGAAGCACTACGGCCTCACCGATCACAAGGAGTTCTTCGCGGAGATGACCGAGGCCTACTTCGGTTCGAACGATTTTCAGCCGTTCAACCGCGCAGAATTGAAGACGGACTATCCGGCCATCTTCACCCTCCTCGCCGACATCTGGGGCCCGATCCGCTGAGGCGGGGCACGTTGAGCGGGAGAACGAGACGCAGCCCGGAGTGTTCTGCACGTCGGGCTCGCATGGAACCGCCTGTTCATCCAAGCCCGCAGCGCGAGCAAGGGAATGCGGGTGGCCTGACCTGGACGACCTCTAATTCGCTCGCTGACGCGTCGGGCTTGCATGGGAGGGCGTTGAGGCGTCCTCCCACGGCCGCCGCCGGAGGGAATTTTTTCGTCGTTTCGTCATCACTCGGGCAGTTGTGGCTTGTTCTTGCAGGTCTCCGCACTGCCTGCCGCCTCATGAAGCATCGCCTTCCCAAACTCGTGGCGTTCCTCGCTGCCGCGTTCCTCGCTGCCGTGGCACCTGCCTGCGCGGTAGACGGGGACGCCGTGGAGTTTTTCGTCGCTCCGACGGGGGACGACGCGAATCCAGGCACCCTCGATAGTCCATTCGGCACGCTAACACGTGCCCGCAACGCCGTCCGCGAGGCCAAGAGGGCAACACCGAAGCCGACGGCGGTGACCGTGCAGATACGCGGGGGCACCTACTTCCTGCAGGGCATGTTCAACATCCTGCCCCACGACACGGGCCTGGCCGACCTGCCCGTCACCTACTGCTCCTATCGCGACGAGCGGGCGGTGCTCGTGGCCGGCCGCGAGGTCGGCGGCTTCACGCCCTCGCCAGACGACCCCGACACGCTCGTGGCCGCCATGCCGCCGCCAGAGCTCGACATCGACGTCGTGCCACTCAAGCAGCTCTTCCACGTCGGGCCGCAGGGCTGGGAACGGCTCACGCTGGCCCGCTATCCCAACGTCGATCCGGCGAATCCGCTCGGCGGCGGCTGGGCCCGTGCGGCTGGCAGTGCCAGCGGCACCGCTGCGAATCCCGGCGACGAGGACGGAACCAAGAGCCTCGTGCTTGCGGAAGCCGATGCTCGGCCGTGGAAGCGGGGCAGCGACGGCGAGGTGAGCGTCTTCGCGACCCACGACTGGTGGAACAGCCTTGTGCGGGTAGCCTCCTACGACGCAGCCAGCCGCACACTCAGGTTCCATGAGGCCACCTCGGCCCCGGTCCGCCCCGGCGATCCGTTCTTCGTGCAGGGCATGCGAGAGGATCTCGACGCGCCGGGCGAGTGGTACTACGACAAGCCCAACGCGAAACTGTATGTGCGGCCTCCGCGCGACGTTGATCCGGCGACATTCCGCGTGGTTGCTCCAAACGCACGGTCGATCATCACGATCGGGCCGTATGTGCAGAACGTCACGCTCGAAGGCCTCGAGTTCCACGGCTGCGAGGGCACTGCCGTTTTTCTCATCGACGCGACGAAGTGCACGGTCGCCGGCTGCACGGTGTCCCAGGTGGGCGGCTACTTTGGCGCCGGCGTGGCGATCGTCAACGGGAAGGAAAACCTCGTCAACGGCTGCGACATCGCCTACACCGGCGGAGCCGGCATCATCCTCGCGGGAGGCCGGCTCGACCGCCGCGAGCGGGCCGACCACCGGGCCGAGAACAACCACGTGCATCACACGGGCGTGATCTGCAAGCACGGCGCCGGCATCGGCATCGGTGGCTTCGGCTCCACGGCCGCACGCAATTTCGTCCATGACTGCCCGCGGTCGGGGATCATCCTCACCGGCAATGACCACCTGGTCGAACTCAACCGCGTGGAGGGGACCTGCCTAGAGACCGACGAGGCCGCCGCCATCTCGGCCGAGGGGGGCGACTTCGTGGCGGGCCGCGGCAACGTCGTGCGGCACAACCTCGTGCGCAACGCGGTCGGCTTCGGCCGCGACGAGACGGGAACCTGGCGGTCGCCGGCCGTCGCCTGGGGCATTTCGGCAGACCACGGTGCCGTTGGGGTCGAGGTGATCGGCAACATCGTCGTGCGTGGGGGCCGTGCCGGCATCCGGCTCGATAACGGCCGTGACTGCCGCGTGGCCGGTAACCTGCTGATCGACGCCGGCATCGGCTCGCAGTTCGAGTACGAAGGCTGGACGAGCCAGGACCAACGGTGGCTGTCGCGGCTATCCGAGATGAAGCTGCGGCATGACGTGGTGCGGAAGGCGGCGGCCTGGAAGGAGATTCCAGGCGTCGCCCCGTCGCCGCAGGAGGCGGTGCTGCCCGACGGCACGACGTCGGCCGGCAACGAGTTCGTGCGGAACGTCGTCGTCTGGTCGGATCCCACGGTGCCGCTCTTCCGGATGAAGAACCTTCCCGTGGGTCACTTCCGCTGCGACTCGAATTGCTTCTGGATGGGCGGCACGTCCGGCACAATCGGCGTGGCCACATCGCCCGTCGTCGCCGTGGAGCCAGCGTGGCCGGGCGGCATGCCTCCGAAGCCCGCCGACTCGTTCGCGGCCTGGAAGAAGCTCGGTTTCGACGCCGCGAGTATCGTCGCTGATCCGCGGCTGAACGACGCGACGAAAGGCAACTTTCGGCTCGCGGCCGATTCACCGGCGGCGAAACTTGGCTTCGAGGAGATTCCGGTGGATCGCATCGGCCCCTACGCCGACCCTCGCCGCGCGAGCTGGCCGATCGCGCCGTGATCTCGAGGGCTCCAACCGCTAAAGTTTCACGCCGGCAGAATTTCGCCGACTTCGCCGGTCGAGTCGGCGAATGAATCCGCCTCAACGCCCACGCGGTGCAGCAGCGTGAGCCAGAGGTTCGCCAGCGGCGTGTTCTTCTGCGGCAGCACGAGGTGGCCCGAGTGGCGGATCGTGCCGCCGCCGCCCGCCAGGAGCGTCGGCGAATTGTCGAGCGAATGCACCTGCCGGAGGTTGCTGCCGTAGACAAGGATCGTGTCGTCGAAGAGGGTGCGTCCGTCGGCGTCCTTCACGGCCTTCATCCGGTCGAAGAGGCCGGCGAGCAGTTCCGACTGCTTGCGGTCGCGGGCCTCCGACGTTTCCTGCTGCGGGCCGGGCGCGTAGTGGCTCATGTCGTGGGCGCCCACGGCGGCGTTGATGCTCTTGAGCAGGCTCTCGACCGGCTGCCGATAGGTGATCACGCGGGTCTGATCGGTCCGCAGCGCGGCCACCATCAGGTCGTACATCAGATTGATCTCGTCGACGCCGGATGCGTTCTTCGACGGCGGCTCGATCCCGCCCTTCGGCTTCTCGACGCCGATCCACCGCTCCTCCTTCGTGAGCCGTGTCTCGATGTCGCGGACTCCCTGGAGATACTCGGCCAGCTTGTCGGAATCCTCTCTGCCGAGCCGGCGGTCGAGCGCCCTGGCGTCGGTGAGCACGGCATCGAGCGCACTCCGCTCGTCGGCGAGCAACTGCCGTTTCTGCTCGGCCGATTCGCCGTCGTCCCCGAAGAGCCGCGCATAGGCGTCGAAGGGCGTATTCCAGCCGGCGATCGGCTTGCCGCGGCGGTCCCATGCGAGGGAGAGTCCGGGGCCGTGGCCGCTTCCCTCCGCGTTCTGGCAGCCGAGTTGCATCGACGCATACCGCGTGTCGGCACCGAGCACCTCGGCGGCGACCTGGTCGCAGGAGACGGTATTGGAAAACGAACTGCCCGGCACGGCATAGCGGTCGGCGTTGGTGAGCCAGAGCGTGCTGCCCCAGTGCCCGCCATCGTTTCGACGGTTGGTCAGGTTTTGCACGACAGTGAAGTCGGCCTTGTGACGTGTGAGCGCCGCGAGACCCGGCGGGAGCTTGTACCCGGGGCCCACGTCGTCCACCGCCGGCCCCCACGATTCGAACGTGCAGCCCCAGCCGAAGGCGAGGAATACGAGCCGCTTGGGACGCGGGGTGGCCACCGCCGCGGAGGCGGCCGCCCGCGGCAGAAGCGACGTGAATGCCGGCAAGGCCAGCACGGTACCACCGGCCTTGAGGAATCGGCGGCGGTCATAGGCGAACGGGCGGTGCATGATGGCTTCTCCTGGTTGTCGCCGTGCGGGGAACGATCGTCACTTCGATCCAAAAACGGGGTGCGCGACGATCGCGTGGATGAGCGTCCGCAGACGGTCGTCGTCGCGTCGGCACTGGTCCGCGATCTCCGCGACCGTCGTCTCGTCGGAAAACCCGACCTTTCGGCCCATGCCGTATTCGAGCAGGGCCTCCGTGAGCCCGCGGACGAACTGGCCCGACCGTGCAACGAGCACGTGTTTGAGCTCCGTCGCATCGGCGAAGGCGGTACCATCGGCGAGCGTCCCGGCCGTGTCGATCGGCCACTTCCGGCCCGTGGGGTCGAGCTCCTCGTCCCGCCACATGCCGGCGGCGTCGAAGTGCTCCAGCGCGAAGCCCGGCGGGTCGATCTTCTTGTGGCAGTAGCCGCACTGGGACTGATCCATGTGGATCGTGAGTCGCTCGCGGGCCGACATCGGCTTGCCGTCGAGCCGGGAGAGCATCGGCACGTTGGCCGGGGCCGGCGGCGGCGGCTCATCGAGCAGGATCCGCAGGATGAACGCGCCCCGCTCCACCGGGCTCGTCCGCTTGCCATTGGATCCCATCGCCAGCACGCCGGCTGTGCCGAGGAGCCCGCCTCGGGGCGAGCCCTCGGGAAGCGTCACCCGTCGCCATTCAGGATCGCGACACAGGGAACCGGCGGCGAGCACGTCGTCAGGAATACCGTAGTAGACAGCCATCCGGTCATCGACCACCGCCTCGCGGCTGTCGAGCAGGTGGCGGACGGGCATGTTTTCGTCGAGCAGCCAATGCACCGTGGCGAGGATCTGCTCCCGAGCCGACGCCTTCACTCCCTCGTTGAACCTCTCGTGGAGGCCCACGTCGAATTGGAAGAAGTCGAGTCGTTCAAGGTGGAGCCACTGCGGCACGAAGCCGTCGACGAGGCCTCGCGACCGCGGGTCGTCGAGCAGCCTGTTCACCTCGGCCGCGAGGACGTCGGGCTTCCGCAGGTCATCGCTGGCGGCCCGCGCGAGGAGCCGGTCGTCCGGCGGACTACCCCACAGAAAATAGGAGAGCCTGACCGCGAACTCCTGATCGGTGAGCTGCCGCTTGGCCGTTTCTTTTGCCTGCCGCTCCGACGAGCGATCAGGCTCCACACCGGCTGGCAGCGGCTCGGTGAGATAGAGAAAGCTCGGCGATGCCAGCACGACGGCGAGCGATTCAACGATCGAGTCGGTGAAGGATTTTCCGGCGGCATGCCGCTCCTGCAGCTTCACGATCTTGTCGAGAAACTCGGGGTCGGGCTCGCGGCCGCGGAACGCCCGCCGCACGAAAGAGCCGATGATCTCGCGGGCGTAGTCGGCGGTCGGCGGCTCGTCCGGCCCGCGAGGAAAGACGCGAGCGTACGAGGCCGGGGGCCACTGCGGCACGAGCGGCCCCTCCCATTCGATCCAGTCGAGCCAGAGGCTTACGGTCGCATGGCGGGGATCCCCTGGCGTGAGATCGGGCTTTAAGAACTCACCCAACACAAAGTCCGGGTAGTTCTCGATGCGGTGGTTCCTGCTTTCGACGACGTGAAACTCATGGTCCGATTCAGGATCGAGCGTGATCGGCAGTTCGACGATCTCGGCGGTGTCGATCTCTGCAGCGATCCGCCTGGTGACGATCCGCCGCATCCCGATCCGCTGCTTCGAGCCGCCGAGGATGTCGACGAACTGGCGGTCACGGGGCACGCCGGGCACGTGGCCGGCCCGGAACCGCAGCATGTAGCGGCCTGGGGCCGCGGTGTCGGGAATCGTGATCGCCACCTCGTCACGGTCGTGCCGTGCGTTGAAGAGATATGCCCCGGACCGCGACAGCGGCTGCTCGATGTAATACGAGAACGGCGCCGCGCATTGCCAGCAGTAGACCCGAAAGAGAGCCTCGGTCTCGTGAGGAAACCCGAACTCCTTGATCGACCGCTCCGGGCTGGCTTTCCACGCGGCATACCGCTCGGCCGCGGCCAGTTCGTGGGCCTTCTGGGCTTCGGATGCGCCATGCTGCCAGCGATTCATCTCGCGGCTCTCGGGCTCGATCCGCTGTCTCTTCGCTTCCGGCCGTTCGCCGATCCTCGTGGCATCGCGGAGTGCCTGACGGGCGATCGCGAGGTAGCGGCCGATCTGGTCGCTCGACAGATAGAGCGATGAGCCGACCGTGTCGAACCCGCCGCTGCCGGCGTCACTGGGCAGGCTCTCGGCGTCGACCTCGACTCCGAGAAGATCCCGTATCGTGGCTGTGTATTCCCGGCGGTTGAGTCGCCTCATCACGTGGCGGCCACCGGCGTCGGCGAGCTTCTTCCGAGCGGTTACCATCTCCGCCGAAAGCCAGTCGAGGAAGGCGAGTTTCTCAGCGTCGAGCGGCTGCGGCTCGCCGTCCGGCGGCATCTCGCCGGAGTTCAGGACGTTGAGCACCTGCTGCCAGCGTTCGGCCGCTGCGGTACTCAGGGCTGCGGAGGCGGGCAGCGTGTCGAGCCGGATGCCACCGCCGGGCTCGTCCGCGGCGTGGCAGCGGACGCAGTGGTTCGCCAGGAATCCGGTGGACGGAATGCCCTCGGCCGGCGCCGCCTGCGGTGCTACCCAGCAGGCCACACCCACGAGGCCTGCGATCCCCCGCGGCTGCCACCGACTGATCATGGATGACATGCCGATCATTCGGGGGCTGTCTCCTTCTCGCGAGCGCCGCCAGCCTCGGCTGCCGGAGGCTCGGATTCGGGGACGTCAGCGCTCAGGCAGAAATCATCGATCCTGGCGTGGGAGTGGGCTCCGGAATTGGCTTGGGTCCAGGTGTGGAAGCCGAGGATCCGGCCACGGCTACGGTCGAGCGCCATTGGAAACCGCCGTAGCAGTTCCCGGCCGTTGACGATCACGTCGAGCAGCGCATCGCCTGCGGCCTTCTCATCGACCACGAGCACCACCTGGTAGGGGCCGGTACCGGCGTCCGACCGTGGGAAGACGTCGAGCGACGGCCCCGGCTCCGGATCGGCTTCGCCATAGAACTCGATGCCCGCCTGCCACTCGTCGGAGAGCATGATCGTGACGGCGGCCTGTTCGTCCCAGCCGAATGGCAGCTTGCGGGGCTCGTCGCCGCACGACACGACGAGGCCCACCCAGTGGTTCGCCGGCGTCGTCTTCCTCGGCGGCAGCCAGGCCTTGAACGACACCATCCACCGACGGCCGACTACCTCCCGGAAGACGCGGTCGATCACCGCGCGGGTCATTGTGCGCCGCCGCCCTGGCGGCGATTCGAACGGGATCTCGAGCGCCCGTTTGCCGATCCGCGCCGGCGCGTCCTGTTCGAGCGAGAGCCACGGGATCGGGCCGAAGATGCCCGACTGCCTGTCGGCGAGGCCCGCGTTCAGATCGAGGCCGTCGGCGGCGTCGAAGTGGTCGATCACGAGCGGCACACCGGTCAGTCGTGTGGCCGGCCCAGCGGCCCCGGTCTGCAGGCTGGCCGAGTTTCCGAGCGTGAGATGCCGCCTGATGGAATCGACCGCCGTGCCTTCGGCCACCACCACCTCGCCGTCGATCACGTCAATGTCCGCTGCCCCGGAGGCATCGACGTTCACCGAGAACTCCGTTCCCAGATCGACGATCTCACCACCCGGCGAGAGCACGGTGAATCCCCGCGCCTGCGGCGGCACGAGCGGCACGAGCCTCCCCCGGCGGAGGAACACCCGGCTGTCGTTGACCAGCTCGACCTCGGCGGGTGCGTTCATGGTCACGATGGCGCCGTCGCGGAACGTAAGCTGGACAGCGCCCCGGTCAAGCCGCAGCGGCCCGGAGGGAAGCGTGGTTCCCTCCCGGGTCTCGATCGCTCTGCCGGTCCGCGGATCGACGAGCCGGGCGTCGGTCGCCGCAGTCACCGTCGCGACCGTGCCGCTGGGTTCGCGGCGAAAGAGAAACGCCGCAACACTCAGCGCGGCCAGACCCAGAGCCAGCGTTGCCAAGGCTGCTGGCGCCAGACGGCTCCAGCCGGCCGAAGCTCGTCCTTGAACCGGAGCGAGGGGATCGATGCCTGCAGGCAGGCGATCGTCACGGATGATCGGGTTCGCCTGGCTTCCCGCCAGCCCGCACTCGAGCAGCGCCTCCATCTGCATCCAGCGACGATACTCGTCGCGAGCCCCGCGATCGGCCATCAGGATCGCCTCGAGCCGAGCCACGTCGTCGTTGGCGAGGGCACCATCGATGAGATCGCGCATGAGCCTTTCGAATTCCGCGCGGTCCTGTGGCTGCATGGTGGGTCTCCTACGTTGTGGCCTTGGCAAGCCGCCGCTCGACGCAGGAGCGGAGCGTGGCACGGATGCGGTGCAGAAGCTGTGCGACGGCGTTGCGATTGCGGTCGAGCGTCGCTCCGATATCAGCCAGCGACAGCCCGCTCTCGTAATGCATCGCGAGCACGGCGCGGTGCCGCTCGGGCAGGCCGTCGATGCAGGTCGCGAGCGCCTTCCGCTCCCGTTCGAACGCATCGCCGTCGTCCGTGGCCTCGATGGCCAGCCGCTCGACGAGCTCGTCGGAAAATTCGAGCTTGCGGCGACGCCCCGCCTTGCGATGGTCGAGCACCTTGAACCAGCCCACCTTGCAGGCCCAAGCCTCGAAGTTTGTGCCGGGCACGAACCGATCCGCCTGTTCCCAGAGCGCCAGGTTCGTCTCCTGCAAGACCTCGTCGGTGGCATGACGGTCGCCCGTCATCGCGCGGATGAAGCCGTAGAGCCTCCACTGCGCCGCCGTCAGCCGCGCCACGAACTCGACACGGGGAAGAGGATCGTGGGTGGGCATGGAGATGGGGTACGGATGCCAAGGTGGGATTTCGCATCCGGCTGGCGTCGGAGCGAGTGGGGCGGCCTCGTCCACCCGGAGCGAATCCACCTGAAGAGTAAAGCCGCGACAGCCGCCGCACTTACGGAGTTGCACGGCCGGCAGCAGCACCGGACCCGGCGGATACGCCGCGAAAATCGCTCCGCAGGTCGAACGTGAATTCGGGCCCTTGGTTCATGCCCCGCTTCACCGTGGCCGTGAGACCGGACGTGCCGGTATTTTCGTAGGCTTCAGGCACCAGCCGAAATACGGGTAGCGGGCCGATGGTGGGGGCAGGTGCGGGCTGGCCCTCGTCGCCGGGACGCGTGTGGGTGACCTTGATGAAGGTCACGGCATAGTCGCCGACCGTCGTGCCGCGTTCCGGAGGCCCGCCGCGAACGGCCGTCAGCTTGAACGAGCCGTCTGTTTGGGTCTGACCAACGGCAGGTAGGCCGGTGTTCTTATCGATCGGTGCAAGCGTGACGGTCGCGCCAGCCAGCGGCTGGCCGTCGAGCGTCGCTTTCCCCAGGACCATCTGCACGTCGGGCCCACGGCGCCCGCACCCGCAGAGCAGGGCTACCAGGAAAGCGACGCTCCCCGCCGCCACCATCCCGGCGATCCTGGGCTTAGTCCACATTGAAGACCTCTCCACCCTTGATCGACCCCATCGCGCCCCACACACCGCGTGCCGAAACCCCGGTATTCTTTCCGCTGTCCGAGGGAAGACCGGCATCGATGTTTTCATTGATAAAGCGGACCGCGCCGTCGCACAGGACGACGTTCACACCTCCGGGGTGGTAACTGCTGGCGGTGACATAGGCAGCGCCGGAGGACCACGAATCGCGCGAGCAGATGGGGCCGTTGGGAGCGATCACCGGATAGAAAGAAGAAAACACGCCCTTGTCGCCCGTTGCATACCATTTCATGCCGACTTGAAAATCAGCGGCCTCGCTGGCCGTTGAAACAAACGGGGCAACGAGTCCTCCTGTGGCTCGGGCAAGGCAAAGTGATGGCTTTGCGTCCCATTGCCAACCGCTGACGCTCAGAGCGACGCCGCCACGAATACTGCCACCCGCTGTTCCCGTCACGCCCTCCCCGCACATGAGCGTCTTGCCCAGGCCGTCGGTAATGTCCTTGAGCCTACAATTATTACCCTGCCAGAAAGGGCCGCGCTTCGCGGATGTGCCACCGCCGAACTCAAGGTAATCACCCATGTTGGCAAAATAGTTGGTCGGAGTGCTGCCGCCTAATGAGAGCGCGATCGCCTTCGGGTCGGACGGACACTCGAGCGACACCATCCGCTTCGTGGTACAGGCTGAAATACCCCACGGCCAGACGTTCGAACCCGTGTTCGCTGCCTTGAGAATCGCGTCGTAGGTCGCCTGATCCTCGAGACCGGGGAGAACCGGGATGACGAAGCCGAAATACTGCCTGGCCCAATTCGCCGTGACGATCTCTGGCGGTGATCCCTGCGCGGGGAGACATCGTTTCCTCTCCTCGTAGTTGAGTACGGCCAGGCCCAACTGCTTGAGATTGTTCATGCAGACACTCGACCGTGCCGATTCCCTGGCCGCCTGAACGGCCGGCAGGAGGAGCCCCACCAGCGTGCCGATGATCGCGATCACAACCAAAAGCTCGACCAACGTAAACGCCGCGCGGAACCGGCGTCGGTCGTGGATAGTCATGAGTTTTCCCCTCCGAAACGCCAGTGCCGGCAGCAGGAGAAACCCGCCCCGAAAACCTGGCCTGAAGCACGAGTGAAGACCGAACTGACTTCAAGATAAGCCTCGGGCCTTGCGGTGCTTACGGATGGCCTGGAATTTTTTTCGACTTCGAGCGTTTGACGGCTGCGGCAACTGTTTTGTGTCGGCTTTGTGTCGGCGATCGAATCCAAATCGCTACGCGTCACGCCGCACCCGTGGGCCCGACGCCGACACGCGGTGAGCGACCTGGCCGATCGTGACGGTGTCTGGTGGGTTTTGTTGACGCCATTTCATTGGTCGCTATACTTTTGCACAGTCCAGCGAGTTGCTCTCGCCGAAAGTCTCGTTCGTATGGCCACGATTCCACGCGTCACTCCGTCCCGTCACCCCCTGACGGTCCACGACTTTCATCAGATGGGCGAGGCCGGCATTCTCGGCCGCTCGGATCGGGTGGAACTCATCGACGGGGAGATCATCGACATGTCGCCGATCGGTGCCCTGCATGCCGCGATTGTGGACGCGCTCACGCGGCACTTCAGCCGTCATCTTGGAGACGCTGTATTCATCCGCTGTCAAAACCCGATTCGGCTTGACGATGTCAACGAGCCGGAGCCCGACATCGCGATCCTGCGGCCCCGGGCAGACTTCTACATGACATCTCACCCCGGACCCACCGACGTGCTCCTCGTCGTCGAGGTGGCCGATACGAGCCTCGCCTACGACCTCGGTGTCAAAGTGCCGCTCTATGCGCGGCATGGCATTGCCGAGGCATGGGTGATCGATGCTGTGTCGCGTCGGACGCAGGTGTTTCGCCATCCGACCGGCGGCGGCTACACCGAAGCGTCGAGCGTCGAACCACATGAGCCGCTGTCATGTGCCGGCGTCGTCACCGATGCCGGAAACCGACTCGAGATCGATCTGGCCCGGCTCCTGCCGCCTGTGCCGTGACTACAGCTTCAGCAGCCGTGTGAACTCGGGATGTTTCACGGAACCGCTGAACATCCTGTTCACGTTTCCTTGGCGGGCCTCCGCCCGCTGGTGCTGACCCGGGCCTCCGGCCCTGTGCCGTGACTACAGCTTCCGCAATCTCGTGAACTCGGGATTTTCACGGAAAACACGGACATCGTGTCCGTTTTTCCTTG
Source organism: Pirellulales bacterium (assembly GCA_044376405.1). Classification (GTDB taxonomy): domain Bacteria; phylum Planctomycetota; class Planctomycetia; order Pirellulales; family UBA1268; genus CAMCQY01. The sequence continues at coordinate 27,415 of JBILKZ010000005.1, read as the reverse complement.
GCGGGCCTCCGCCCGCTGGTGCTGACCCGGGCCTCCGGCCCTATGCCGTGACTACAGCTTCCGCAATCTCGTGAACTCGTCCATCGTCACGGTGGTGAGTTCGCCGTCGTCGCGGGAGAGGATCAGCACGTCGCTGTACACCTTGTCGTCGGGATTGCGGCGGAAGTGCAGCCCGTGCCGCCGCCGCTCCCGACGAAGCACCTGCCCCACCGTGGTGGTGCTCCACTTGGCACTCGACCCCACCGTGACACCGTGGATCACCTCCACACGGTCGCCCGGCTGGAGCTGCTCGTAAAGCGTTCGCGACTGGTATTCCTCGGGCGTCATGCGATCACACTTCCTTGCTGTCGATCCACTTCATCATCTTGCGGAGACCACGGCCGGTCTCTGTGAGCTTATGCTCCCGCTCACGCCGCCGCGTGCTCTTGAACATCGCCGCGCCGCCACGGTTTTCGAGGATCCAGTCGCGGGCAAATTCGCCCGAGCGGATCTCTTCGAGGATCTTCTTCATCTCCTTGCGGGTCTCTTCCGTGATGATCCGCTTGCCACGCGTGTAGTCGCCGTATTCGGCCGTGTTCGACACGCTGTATCGCATGTATTCAAGGCCACCCTGATAGAAGAGATCGACGATCAGCTTCATCTCATGGAGGCACTCGAAATAGGCCATCTCCGGCTGGTAGCCCGCCTCGACGAGCGTGTCAAAGCCGGCCTTGATCAGCTCCGAGACGCCGCCGCAGAGCACGGCCTGCTCGCCGAACAGGTCGGTCTCGGTCTCCTCGGCAATCGTCGTCTCGATCACGCCGCCCCGCGTGCCGCCGATGCCCTTGGCGTAGGCGAGGCCGATCTTCTTGGTTTCCGCCGAGGCGTTGGGGCCCAGCGCGATCAGGCAGGGCACGCCGCCCCCCTTCACGTATTCGCTGCGGACCAGATGGCCGGGGCCCTTCGGGGCCACCAGCATGATGTCGTGGCCCGGCGGCGGCTCGACCTGGCCGAAGTGGAAGTTGAAGCCGTGGCTGGCCATCAGAATGGCGCCCTTCTTCAGGTTCGGCTTGATCGAGGTGCGGTAGACGTCGCCCTGCAGTTCGTCGGGCAGGAGGATGTTGACAAGGTCGGCCTGCTTGACGGCGTCTTCCACGCTCATCGGCTCGAAGCCGTGGCTCTTGGCGAGCTCGTAGTTGGGGCCGCCCGGACGCTGGGCCACCACGACCTTGAGACCGCTGTCTTTGAGGTTCTGGGCCTGGGCATGGCCCTGACTGCCATAGCCGATGATGGCGATGGTCTTGCCGGCGAGGGCCTTCAGGTCAGCATCAGCGTCGTAATAAATCGTTGCAGCCACAGTTCACTCCAGGTTGAGATGATGAAACAAAGTCGGTTGTCTGGCGCCACCGGGACGGCAGAAGTTTGTCTTTAAGCCAGGGAATCGCGTTCGGGGCTCGCGTCGGCCGGTCGGGCGCCGTCGGCGGCCTCGGTCAGCTCGCGGGTCGGGGGGCTTCCCCGCACCATCGCGATCCGACCCGTGCGGACCAGTTCCAGGATGCCCAGTGGCCGCATCAGTTCGATGAAGCCCTCGATCTTTTTTTCGGTGCCCGAGATCTCGACGATCACGCTATCGGCCGCCACATCCACGATCCGGCCGCGGAAGATCTCGGCAAGTTCCTTTACCTGCGACCGGGCCGGGCCGACCGGAGCGGCCACCTTCAGCAGCATGAGGTCACGTTCGACGTAGTTGCGAGAGCTGATATCGTCGACGCGGACCACCGTGACGATCTTTTCCAACTGCCGGCAGACCTGGTCGAGCACGCGGTCATCGCCCCGCAGCACGAAGGTCATCCGCGAAAATCCCCGATCCTCGGTCTCGCCGACGGCCAGGCTGTCGATGTTGTAGCCGCGGGAGGCGAGCATGCCCGACACGTGCGCCAGCACCCCCGGGACGTTCTGGACCGTAGCCGAGAGGACGTGACGCATGGGTGCTTCCGGCAGGGACTGCCGGGTTCTATGAGGGGAGGGAATGGGTCGAAGTGGGCTGGAAACGCGGAAAAAGCCGCGATCGGGAGTCTAGTGTGGGCGGATGGACGGATTCAAGCCATGGCTGCGGACCGGGGCCGGCAGGCGGCCCCAGGTTCGCGGCGGCGCCCGGGGATGCCGCGTGTGCGTTGACACGGGGCCGAAAAAGCCGATAGTTTGCGGTGCTCGGCTGCGTGGCCATGGGCCCCGCCAAGTGCGACCTGTTCCATTTCACCCCGTCCCATTCCCCTTAGCGAGAGTACGAGAGCGTGTCGAACGTTTTGGCGCAAGAGTTGATTGAAGCGGGTGTTCACTTCGGCCACCGGGCGAGCCGCTGGAATCCCAAGATGCGGCCCTACATCCACGGCCGCCGCAACCTCATCCACATTATCGACGTCCGCGAGACGATCCGCGGCCTGCTGCGGGCGCGGAAGTATCTCAAGCAAGTGGCGTCTTCCGGAGTGCTCGTGCTCTTTGTGGGCACCAAGCGACAGGGGGCCGAGGCCGTGGCTCGCGAGGCCGCGCGGTGTGGCATGCCGTATGTCAGCGATCGCTGGCTCGGCGGCACCCTCACCAACTTCCGTACCATTCGGAATCGGCTGACACGTCTCGAGGAACTCGATGTGCTGATCCCCTCGGAGGCATTCGGCGGTTACTCCAAGAAGATGCAGTCGTCGCTCCGCCGCGAGCACCGCAAGATGCTCCGCAACCTCGGCGGTATCCGCACGCTGTCGCGGCTGCCGGAATGCCTCGTGGTGTTTGATCCCAAGAAGGAAAAGAACGCCGTCAACGAGGCTCGGAAGATGGGCATCACGACGGTGGCGCTGATCGACACCGACTGCGATCCCGACGTCATCGATCTGCCGATTCCGGGCAACGACGACTCGATCCGTTCGATCGAATTGGTCGCCGCCCGGCTGGCAGACGCGATCCTCGAAGGCAAGGCTCAGACAGCGGCCACGTCGCAGGCTCAGGCCGAGGGCGCGGAGGTCGGTGGTGCGGCCGGCGAGGACGGCAAGGCCTCCAAGGCGGCTCCGAAGGCCAGGGCGAACGTGAAGCGGGCCGTGCCAAAGCCCCCCAAGACCTGATCTGAGTGGCCAGCACACGGATGCCGTGGGCAATGGTCTTGGTTCGGGTCCGGTTGATGCCTCGCGGTGCCGTTCCTACGTGGTCGGCATCGGCGCCGTCGATGCACGGCACTCACTCGAAACATCCAGTCTTCAGACAACCGCAGATTCATAAAGGAGATAGACCTTGGCTGAGATCACCGCAGCGGCCGTGATGGCCCTCCGCGACAAGACGGGCCTGCCGATGATGGAGTGCAAAAAGGCCCTGCAGGCATGCGGCGGCAACACCGATGAGGCCGTCGAGTGGCTCCGCAAGCAGGGCGTGAAGACGCAGGCCATGCGGGCTGATCGCGAGACATCCACCGGACGGCTCGCCGTCTATACCGACCTTCCCAAGGGGGTCGGCGCGATGATTGAAATGAAGTGCGAGAGCGCCCCCGTGGCCGGCAGCCCCGACTTCAAGGACTTCGTGAACGACATCGCCAAAACGCTCGCGCTCGGCCCGGGTGCCAAGACGCCCGCTGACCTGCTCTCGCAAAAGAGCCTGGCCCATCCCGACCGCACGCTCGGCGAACTGAAGGACGACCTCTTCAATCGCATGCGGGAGGTGTTCGAACTGTCGCGGATCTGCCGGATCGACGCACCCTGCGGTGGCTACGCCCATCACGACGGCTCGAAGGCGGCCCTCGTGGAAGTGTCTGGCAACACGAGCGGCGCCACGGCGGCCGAGGTGGCCAAGGACGTGGCGATGCACGCCGTCGCGATGGCCCCGCAGGCGCTCTCCAAGGAGGATCTCGATCCCGAGGTCGTCGCTAAGGAGCGTGAGATTCTCAGCGATGCCGCCCGCAAGGAAGGCAAGCCCGAGAACATCATCGCCAAGATGATCGAGGGACGGCTCCGCAACTTCTTCAGCCAGTGCGTGCTCCTCGAGCAGCCCTTCGTGAAGGACGACAAGCAGACGGTTGGCCAACTCGCCAGCGCGGCCGGGCTGCAGGTCAAGCGACTGGAAAACTGGCGGATCGGCGGCTGAAACCAGCACCCACACCCCGGTCCGTTTCGAACACCACCATGGACGCCGGTCTCTACCGTCGCGTACTCCTCAAACTTTCGGGCGAGAGCTTCGCCCGTCAGGGTGAACGCGGCATCTCGATGGAGGAGGTGCTCCACATCGCCCGGCAGACCGTCCAGGCGGCGGCCCGCGGCACGCAGCTGGCCGTCGTGATCGGCGGCGGCAACATCCTCCGCGGGGCTTCCTTCACCGCTGGCAACACGGGCATTCAGGAGGCCACGGGGCACTCGATGGGGATGCTCGCCACCGTCATTAACGGCCTGGCTTTGCAGGATGCCATCGAGAGCCTGGGAGTGCAGACCCGGCTGATGACCGCCATCCGCATGGAGGGCGTGGCCGAGCCCTACATCCGCCGTCGTGCCAAGCGGCATCTGGAAAAGGGCAGGATCGTGATTCTGGCGGCCGGCACCGGCAGCCCGTTCGTGACCACCGACACGGCGGCCGCCCAGCGGGCGCTCGAACTCGAGGCCGACATCCTCATGAAGGCCACCCGCGTCGACGGCGTCTACTCCGACGATCCGGAGAAGAATCCCCACGCCATGCTCTATCGCGACCTCACCTATCAGCAGGTGCTCGAGCAGAACCTCCGGGTGATGGACGCCACTGCGATCTCGCAGTGTATGGAGCATGCCATGCCGATCCTCGTCTTCAACTACCGGCGGGAAGGCAACATCGAGCGGGCCGTCTCCGGCGAACGCGTCGGCACGCTGGTGGGGGCCCGCCGCGAATGAGCCAGCCAGCCGCCGACCAGCATCATCATCACGACCACCACTATGCCTGGTGGCTGATCATGTGCCTGTGCGGCGTCGACTACTTCAGCACCTTGGGCTATCAGCCATCGATCGCCTTCGAGGGGGCCGGCACGCTCGCACCCATCGCCACGCTGATCCTCGTGCTCGTGACGCTCTTCGGCGCGCTCCCCGTCTACCGTCACGTGGCTGGGGAGACACCCGACGGGGTCGGCTCCATCGGCATGATCGAGCGGCTGTTCCACGGCTGGTGGAACAAGATCGTGGTGCTCGTGCTCGTGGGCTTCGCGGCCACCGACTTCGTGATCACCAAAACGCTCTCCGCGGCCGACGCCGCGGCGCACTTGGTCAGCAATTCCTTCTACGCTGCGCAGGTTCCGGCGTTCATGGAGAGCGAGATGATCGTGACCTGCAGCCTGCTCGTGCTGCTCGGGGCGATGTTCCTGAAGGGCTTCAGCGAGGTCGTGGGACTGGCGCTCGTGCTCGTCGTCGCCTATCTCGGACTGACGGCGATCGTGGTCGGGGCGGGGCTCTTTCATCTGCTCACGCACCCGTCCCTCCTGCACCACTGGCTCTCGGAGATCTCCGCCGGCAACTACCATCTTCACCACGCGCCCATCAGCGGCAGCGGCCCGTGGGTGGTGCTGGGCATCGCCTGCATCGTGTTTCCGAAGCTGGCGCTGGGCATGAGCGGCTTCGAGACCGGTGTGCTCCAGATTCATCTTGTGGAGGGAACGAAGGACGATCACGCCAATGCCGCTGGCCGGATCGCCAACACGCGGAAACTGCTCGCCACGGCCGCCCTGATCATGTCGGTGTTTCTGATCGGCTCATCGCTCGTCACCGGCACCGACACGCTGATTCCGGCCGACGAACTCCGGCTCGAGCCGGTGAAGGGCAAAGCCATGGACCGGGCGCTGGCCTACATCGCCCATGGCGAGAGCCCGCATCCGATCTGCCCGCTCTTTGGCCGAGTGTTTGGCACGGTCTACGACGTCAGCACGATCCTCATCCTCTGGTTCGCCGGGGCGTCGGCGATGGCGGGCCTGCTCAACATGGTGCCGCGGTATCTGCCGCGCTACGGCATGGCGCCGGAATGGGCGGCGGCCTACCGGCCGTTGGTGCTCGCCTTCACGGCGATCAACCTCCTCGTCACCTGGGCATTCAAGGCCGACGTGTCGGCGCAGGGCGGCGCCTATGCCACCGGCGTGCTCGTGCTCATGACGAGTGCCGCGATCGCCACGCTCGTCGACATCAGCCACAAGCCCCTGCCGACCGACGCTCGGGGCATCCTTGGCCGCCGCGCATCGCTCGTCTACTTCTTCCTGGTCTGTCTGGTGTTCATCTACACCACGATCGCCAACATGATCGAGCGTCCCGACGGCATCATCATCGCGTCGATCTTCATCGGCTGCGTGCTGGCGATCTCGATTTTCTCCCGGTTGTGGCGGGCCGAGGAGATGCGACTCAAGGAGTTTCGCTTCGCCGACGACGCCGCCCGGATGCTCTGGACCGACATCTGCCTGGACGGCACGTTCCAGGTGCTCGTGCCGCACCGGCCCGGCCAGCGATCGCTGGCGGAGAAGGAGGCGGAGATTCGCCGCAAGCACCGCATCCCGCAGGGCGTGCCGATCGTGTTCCTCGAGGTGCACTACGGCGACACGAGCGAATTCGAGAACGCCCCGATCATCGGCGTGCGGCAGGAAGGGGATTTCTTCGTGATCACCGCCCACGACTGCGTGTCGGTGTCTCATACGATCGCGCAGTTGGCGATGGAGATGACGAAGAACGGCTCGCCGCTCGACATCGTGTTCGGCTGGAGCAAGGGCAACCGGCTCAATCTCGCCCTCGACTTTCTGCTCTTCGGCCGCGGCGACGTGCCCAACCGCGTCGTGGACCTGCTCGACGACGCGATCGCCGATCCCGACAGGCGTCCGACGGTGATCGTGGGTTAGAGGCGGGCATGGGTCGGGAAAGCCTGCTCTCACGCCTGAGTTGCGTCAAGCGAAGGTCACGTCCTGGACCGTGACGTCACGCGTGTAGGTGCCCGATACGGTGACGGAAATCACGTTGTTGACGATGCGGATCGGGCAGTTGATCGTCACGTGCTGCCACTGCAGGCCGACCTGCCCCATGCCGCCGTCGAGAAACTGGCCGCCCGTGAGCGTTGCCGAGTTGCTCGCCGTGTTGATGCCGCCCACGGCGATCACCGCCGACGTGGCGGTGGTGCCCTTCCCGAGGCCGGCTGCCGGTGTCAGGTAGAGGGTGTCCTTCTTTGTGCCCGACGCGGCCCATCCGGAATTGAAGACGATTCCGGAGACAGTGATCGGACCAGTGACGCTTGCATCTCCAACCACGTTGATCGAGCAGGAGTTGTGTTCGATGCGGACGGAGCCGTTGACCGTGACGTCGCGCCACTGCAGGCCAATGTCGCCGGTGCCGCCATCGAGAAACTGATTGCTGGAGAGCGTGCCGCTGTTCGTGGCGGCGTTGATCCTGGCGGCCTGCGGGGCGGTGACGCCATAGGCCGCCCTCTGTCCCGGCTTCGCGGTCACGGTCGGTTTTGCCGAGAGCACGCGGGGTGGCACGCTGCCCGGGAAACTGATGCCGCTGAGCTTGATGCTGCCCGCCACCGCGCCGGGCTGCTTTCCAGCCGTGCCGTTGTTGGTGACTTTGAGCACGTTGTTGACTATCACCAGGCCGGTGGCGTCGCGGGTGACCGACCTCCACTGCAGCGACGTGGCAGCGGCCGGGCTGCTCAGATACTGCTGGTTGGTCCGGTTCACGGCGTTCGATTTTCGGGCGTAGGCCGAATTCGGCACGAAGGGAGGCGGGCCAGCGGAGCCGGACGGCCCGACCGTGAGGCTGGCGAGCGTCGCCGGCTTGAGCCTGGGATCGCCGGCCGGGCTCGGCGCGGAGCCGAACGTGACGTCCTGCACCGTGACGCCCGCGAGCCTCGATCCTTCTGGCTGGATCGACAACGCATTGTGGACCACCTGCACGTCGCCGTTGACTTTCACGTTGGACCACTGCAGGCCGACGTCGCCGAAGCCGCCATCGGCGAACTGGCTCAGCTTGACCAGGCCGCTGTTGGTGGCCGAGTTGGAAAGATATCGCGACATGCCCGGGTTCGTCGGCGTGGGCAGCTTTGGCGACACGGGCGTTCCCGCGTTCACGACGGCGGGATCTGCTGACAGCGTGCCGCCACCGGAGGACTGTGAAGGGGTGAACGCCGACGGCGACGAGGCGAACGAGACGTTGGCGACGGTGATCAGCCCCTGGTTCGTGTTCTCGGGCTGGATGGAGAGCGAGTTGTGCGTCGCTTCGACGTTGCCGCTCACCTGCACGGACTGCCACTGGAAGCCGATGTCGCCGAAGCCACCGTCCGCGAACTGGCTGGCGACGATCCGCCCGCTGTTGGTCGCGTCGTTGCTCGAACCGGTCGCGGTCCCGGTCCCGGCCGCACCACTCGGCGCGACGGGTGTGACGGCCCCGGTCGACGGAGCCGTCGACGCGAAGCCGGGAGTGCTCATCAGGCCGAACTGCTTCTGGCCGGTCGTGATCGAGCTCACATTGTCGAGTCCCGGCTGAATCTGCAGGCCGCTGTGCTGCGTGGCCACGCGTCCGCCAACCGTCACGTTGGACCACTGGAAGCCGATGTCGCCAAACCCGCCGTCGGCCACCTGGCTGGAAACGATCGAACCGGTGTTCGTGCCTGTGTTCTGGGTGGAGAAGAAGAATCGTGTGGGACCCGTCGCCCGCGGCAGCTTCGAGAGCATGATCCGCTGGCCGTTCACGATCGCCTGGATGACGGTCTTGGCCGGGATGCCCTTTCCGAAGACGAACATGCCGGGATAGAGCATGCTGGTCGGCGGGGCGGCGCCGGGGGCGGCCTTGGGGAAGGTCACCAGCCGCGTCTTCGCGGTGGGCGTGCCGACAAGGGTCGGCGGACCGAGGTTCCCCTTGCCGGTCGTCGGCTGGATGACGAACTTCTCCGCGCCGACATCGATCGCACCGCCTACGGTCACCGTCCGCAACTGCAGCCCGGTGTCGCCGAATCCGCCGTCCGTGAACTGGCTGTCGCGGATCGTGCCGGTGTTGACGCTCATGCTTGGCAGCGGCGGAGCAAAGGGCACGGCGGGCGGCGCCACCGGCACGTCGGCCGCACCGAGTGTAGTTCGCGACACGATCGACAGGTCACCCCCGACCGAGAGCCCACTGGCTTGGATGCCGATCGGGCCGAAGCCGCCGTCGTTGAACTGGCTGGATGCGATGACGCCCGAGTTGGCCGGGCTGCCGGGCGAGCCCGGTGGCAGCATCGCGGGTAAGACGTTCGCGCCACCCACGGGCACCGGAAGAGTGCCTCCGGCAGCAGGCTTTCCGATCCCCTCATCCAGCACATCGACGCGGAGGGCACCTCCTGTGAGCTTCGCATCCTGCAGCTGCAGGCCCAGCGTCGTGAAGCCGCCCACGTTCACCTGGCTGTCGATGATCTGTCCCGTGTTCACGTGAGACTGGGGATATTCGTAGGTCGCCGGTGGTGCAGGAGGTGTGCCGACGTTGTTGGGCGCGGTGAGCTGGATCGACTGGCCCCCGGCGGCCGTGACATCCAGCAGCTGCGTGCCGAGCAGCGAGTAGCCGTAGGGCTGGAACTGGCTGGCGACGATGGAGCCCGCGTTGGGGTCCACCGGGGCAGCGGCCAGGGCCAGCCGCGGTTCCAACCGCTCGGCCTGAACCAGCCGGTGGCGGATCGTGCGCGGGTCGCGGCGGTTGTGGTTGGCTTTTGGCGGCATGGGAATGGCTGGTGGTGTGGACGCCAGGAGTGGCGGCAGGCAGGCCGCTCGCGAGACACAACGGGCTAGCCTGAAGGCTAGTTCGCGCGGATGCCGACCGCAAACGAGGCCGCAGCATCCCATCCATACGGGTCCGATGGCCACGATGTTCGCGAAACGACCAGCAGCCCTGCGACGTCGCTTGCCTCCCGGGGGATCGGCCTGCCAGAATTAGGATTCTCGGCGACGCTGCCGAGGGCAGCGACACTTTGAGGAGGAAAAGCCCCCATGCCGGCCGACGATATTCTGCTCGACGCTGAGGAACGGATGGAGAAGGCCGTGGATGTGTTCCGCCACGCCCTCACCGGCATCCGCACGGGGCGGGCCAATCCCGGTCTCGTCGACACGCTCCGGGTGGAGGTGTATGGATCGCCCACGCCGATCAAGGCACTCGCCAGCGTCGGCGCCCCCGAACCCAACCAGATCGTCGTCCGCCCCTTCGATCCCGGCACCATCAAGGACATCGAGAAGGCGATTCAGGCCAGCGATCTCGGTCTCAATCCGCAGAGCGACGGTCGCGTCATCCGCATCACGATCCCGGCCCTCTCCACCGACGTGCGACGGAAGATGACCGCCCGCATCAAGGAACTGGGCGAAGAGGCCCGTGTGGCGATTCGCAACGTCCGCCGCGACGGCAACAAGGCGGCCGACACCGAGAAGGGCGACGGCACCCTCACCGAGGACGACTGCGACTCGACCAAGGAGGAGGTGCAGGAGCTGACGAAGAAGTACGAGGCCAAGGTCGGCGATCTCGCGAAGGCCAAGGAAGCGGAAGTCATGGAGCAGTGAGCGGCGGACGGGTTCCGCGCCATGCAGGATGAAGTCACCCCGGTAGGATGCAGACATAGTGGGCAACCCTCCTCGGGATGAACTCCTGCTGGACGATCTCCCCGTGCGGCTGGATGGCGTCGTGAAACGCTACGGCGGACGCACGGTGCTCGACGGCGTGTCGCTTGAGGTTACGCCGGGCGTCACCGGGCTCGTGGGCCCCAACGGCGCAGGCAAGAGCACGCTCGTGCGGGCGATCCTCGGACTCGTCCGCCTGGTCGCAGGGAGCGTCCGCGTGTTCGGTCTCGATCCCGCCAGCGAGCCGCGGCGGGTGCGGTCGCTGCTCGGCGTCGTGCCCGAGGACGAATGCGCCGTGCCAGGCCTCTCCGGCGTCGAGATGGTGCGCTATGCGGCGCGGCTGTGTGGACTGCCCGGCACCGAGAGCCTGCGCAGGGCCCACGAGGTGCTCGATTGGTGCGATGCTGGACAGGAACGCTATCGGCCCGTGGAGACGCTGTCGGTCGGCACGCGGCAGAAGGTGGCCTTCGCCGCGGCGATCGTCCACGATCCGCGGATGGTGATCCTCGATGAGCCGACCAACGGCCTCGATCCGCTTGAACGGCGGGCGATGCTCGGCCGGCTCGTCACGCTCGCCCGCGACCACGGCAAGACCGTGCTGGTCTCCACGCACGTGCTCCCCGACGTGCAGTCGATCTGCGATCGCGTGATCGTGCTCGCCCGCGGTCGTGTGCGACTCACCGGTGCGATTGAACAGCTCACCCGGCCCGCGACCCCCGCACACCGGCTGGAAGGTGACGGCCCGCTCGCCGATCTCGCACGGCTGCTCACGGTCCGCGGCCTCCCCGCCCGGATGGTCGACGGTGATGAGTCTGGGGCCACCGGCGCGATTTTGCTCGAACCGCCGGGGGCCGATCGGATCGGTCTGGTCTGGGCGAGTGCCCATGACGCAGGCGTGGTCATCCGCTCGCTCGAGCCGGCGGCCAGGCCGCTCGAGGAGGTCTTCGTCCAGACGCTCCGCGACGCCGAGGCCGCAGATGAGACGAGCCGCGGGGCCTCCGGGCAGGAGGTGGCTCATGCCGCTCCATGACGTGGGCTATCGGCCATGGCGTGGCGAACGCCGCGGCTCCGGTGCGGCGATCGGCGTGATCGCGCTGACGGGCATCAAGCTGGCGTGGACGAGCCGCTGGCTCCGCCGCATGGTGTTTTTCGCGTGGAGCCCTGCGCTCGTGTTCGCGATGAGCTTCTTCGCGTTCGAGCAGGCGATCGACGAGGGCCGGCTCGTGAACATGCGTGAAGCGGCCCGCGCCGGCCGCAATCTCGACGGTGTGGGAATGCTGGGCACGGTGCTGGCCGACACGCTGGGCCGGACACCCGGATACGCCAAGGGCACGCGGGCCGTGCGGCCAGCCGGCGAGTCGTCCGTGGATCCCAAGGTCGACATCGCCGATACGCGACGGGTGGTCTGGTCACGACTCCTCCTGGCCTTCATGCGGGTGCCGCAGGCGGTGCTCCTCGCCGTGGTCATCGGGTTGGTGGCGCCGACACTCGTGTCACGCGATCTGCGGGCGAAGGCATGGCTCGTCTACTTCACAAGGCCCGTGGGGCGGCTCGAATACATCCTCGGCAAGGCGGCCATTCTCGGTGTGCTCGTCGCGGCCATCACGGTGCTGCCTGCGCTGGCATTGTGGCTGATGGGGGTGCTGGTGAGCCCGAGCGTATGGGTGGCTGTCGACACTTGGGATCTGCCGCTCAAGGCCGTCGCGGCGAGCGTCGTGCTCGCCGTGCCGACGGTGCTGTTGGCGTTGGCCTATTCCTCGGCCACGGCGGAGAGCAGGATCGCGAGCTTCGCCTGGTTTGCGACGTGGGCCGCGTGCTGGATCGCCCATTCGACGCTCACGACCGCCGACCTGGTGGCGGCCTCCCGACAGACCGAGGTAGTCGATGCGTCGGGTGGCGGCCAGCGAGAGGGCCGGGCTAGATCGTGGGGCGAGGATCCGTTTGGTGACCTCGAGGATGACCGCTCCGTGACGGGACGGCAGTCATCGGCGGCTGGCGGGTATCCTGACGGCAGTCTGCGTCGTCGGTTTCGTTGGCTTTCAAAGGCCGCCGGCATGGATCCGGTGATCGACCGCTGGGCCTGGCTTTCGCCCTACCATGCACTCGGGGTCATGCAGGCCTGGATCTTTGGCATCGAGACAAGACCTCAGGCGGTCGTGCCGTCGCTGGTGTCGCTGGCGCTGGTATCGATCGTCGCCGTGTTCGTGCTGCTCAACAGGATCGACGCTCCCACGAGGGCGTGAACGGCTCAGGGATGAAATTCCCGGCTTTCGCCCCCCATCCTCACTCCCGCCTCACCTGAAACGTCCATGCTCTCCCTCACACACGTCACGAAGGTCTTCGGGTCGGTGATCGGCGTCAACGACGTGACGGTGGAGTTGGGGAGCGGTGCCCACGGTCTCCTCGGCCCCAATGGTGCCGGCAAGACAACGCTCCTGGGACTCATCACCGGCCAGTTGCGGCCCACGATGGGGCAGGTCCGCGTGTTTGGCGAACGGCCGTTTGCCAATCCGCGGGTGCTGCGGCGAATCGGGTTCTGCCCCGCCGCCGACCTCTTGGAACGGCGGGCGACACCACGAGAGTGGGTTCGGTATCTCGTGCGGCTCTCCGGCTTCGGACGGGATGCCGCGGCCGAGCGGGCGGATCGGGAACTCGACCGTGTAGGGCTGGGTGAGGCGATGGACCGGCCGCTCTCCACCCTTTCCAAGGGGCTGCGACAGCGGGCGAAGTTGGCAGGTGCCATGGCGCACGACCCCGATCTCCTCGTACTCGACGAACCCTTCGACGGACTCGATCCGGTGGCCCGGCACGACCTTGTCGGCCTCGTGCGGCACTGGGCTGTGTCGGCGGATGCCGTGGGAGGCAGGCCACGCACGCTGATCGTGGCCAGTCACCTGCTCCACGAGGTGGAGGCATTGCACGCGGGGTTGGCAGTCATCCTGGGCGGGCGTCTCGTCGCCAGCGGCACGGCCGGCGAGATCCGAGACATGGTGGATGCCATGCCGTCGGAGGTGCGCATTCGGTGCGATGCCCCGCGGCGGCTCGCGGAGGCGGTGTGTGCGACGCCCGGTGCGGAGAGCGTGCGGTTCGAAGGGGATGATCTGCTCGTGGTGGCCACACGGCAGCCGAGGGTGTTGGCCGAACGGATCGCGCACGTTGCGGTCGAGAATCGGTTCGCCATCGTGGAGGTAGCGGCCGGCGACCGGTCGCTCGAGGGCATCTTCGGCCGCCTCGTGCGGCTTCATCGTGGGGTGGGATCATGAGCGTTCCTCTTTCGGGACACACAGATGTTTCGGACCAGGCAGATGAACCGCTCCGCTACTCCCTGCTCGGTTCGACGTTGGCGGTCGCGGGCTTTCAGATCGGACGGCTGATCTCGCGCCAGCGTCTCCTGCTGGCGGGGCTCGGCGTGATCTTTCCCGCGGCGGTGATGATGGCGGTGCGGCGGACCGCGGCGGAGGGCCTCGACCGCGACCTCGCCGTCACCATGATCTATGCGCTCGTGCCGGAGGCGGTCTGCATGCTTGGCCTGCTCGTCACCATCTGTCCGGTGGTGGCCGACGAACTGGAACGTGGCACCTGGATCCATGTCTCGGTCCGGCCTGGTGGTCGGCGTGCACTGCTCCTGGGAACCTATCTGGCGGCCGTCACCTGGACGAGCATCGTGGCGATCCTGGCGGCATTCCTCGCGGTGCTGGTGGCACGCGTACCGAAGCCGCTGCCGCTGGTCGGCATGCTGGCGGCGCTCGTGGTGCTCTCGACGCTGGGGCGGGCGGCGCTCTTCGCCCTGCCCGCCGTGATCCTGCCGAAGCGGGCCCTCGTGGCGAGTGTGGCAGTGGCGCTCGTGGTCGAGTATCTGGCAGGGTTCATTCCTGCGGTCGTCAATCAGGCCACGGTGAGCCTGCGGCTGCGGAGCCTGCTGGTCGAGTGGATGGGCTGGCGACAGAAGTTGCCGGTGGAGATGCAACTACTCATCGATCCGCAGCCGGCCTGGGTGCAGGTCGCGGCGGTCGTCTGCCTGGCGGCAGTGCTGCTCGTGGCAGCGGCGAAGATTCTCGACTATCGGCAGTTTCCCCCAAGCGTGGAGATCTGATATGAGACCGTGGGAGACGGCGGAATGATCGAGGTGATCGATCTCGTGAAGCACTATCGGGCCAGCGACGGCAGCGTCGTGCGGGCTGTGGACGGTGTTTCGCTCTCCGTGGCGCCGGGCGAGATGGTCGGCCTCCTCGGTGCCAACGGCGCCGGGAAGACGACCACGCTGCGGGTGCTGGCCACGCTGCTGAAGCCCACGTCGGGCACGGCCCGCGTGGGTGGCTGCGACGTGGTGGCCGATCCCTTGGGGGCGCGGCGGCACCTGGGCTATGTGTCGGCGACGACGGGCGTTCCCGACCGGCTCACGGCACTCGAAATCATGCGGTCATACGGCCGACTGCACGGCCTCGATGAGGGGCCGCTCGTGCTGCGGATCGATGCACTCGTGCGGGCGCTCGGGCTGGCCGAGTTCGCGGATCGGCCCGCCGGCCGGCTGTCGTCAGGGCAGCGGCAGAGGGTCTCGCTGGCCCGGGCACTGATCCACGACCCGCCGGCGCTCGTACTCGATGAACCCACCAATGCCCTCGACGTCGTGGGGGCCCGCGATCTGCTCCACCTGCTCGACGGGTTTCGCGGTGACGGAAGGGCGATCCTGCTCTCCACGCATCGGCTTCATGAGATCGAGCATCGCTGCGACCGATTCGTAATTCTCCATGGTGGACGCGTCGTCGCGCAGGGGACGCCGACAGAGATCCTCGGGCCCTACGGAAATCTTGAAGAGGCTTTTTTTGCGGCGCTCGACCAGACGCCCGGTACGTCGCCTGCCCAGGGAGCGCCATCATGAATGCCGGGGACGTTCCTGCTGGCGACGGAGGGCTCAGTGCGCGGGGGCATGAGAATCGCAGCCTACGAGCCAAGGCCAGGCTGGCGCTGGCCCGTCGCGACCTGCTCGAATTCATTCGCGACCGCCGCACGCTGTTCGTCACGCTCCTGTTGCCGATGGCGATGTATCCCATCCTCGCACTCGCGAGCGCGCTCGGCGTGCGGACGGCGCTGACCGACATCGATACCCGAACGGCGCCCACCGATCTTGCCGTGGTGCTGTCGGGCTCACCCAAAGATGCGCAAGCCTTCGCCGCCCGCGTGAACGGACTGCGCAAGCCCGAGGATGGCCGCGCCCGAGCCGACTGGCCCGCCTCGATTGCCTTCGGGTTCGCGGCTCCCAATGCGGCTCTCGCGGCCGTCGACGCAGGCCAGGCCGACCTGTGGATCGACGTGCCGGAGCGTGTGGTCGACGCGCTCGATGGCGAGGGCACGCTGTCGATCGAGGCGCAGGGACCAGCCGCGCGGGTGCTGCCGCCGCGGACGCAGGAGCAGTTCACCGCTGTCATGCGTGGTCTCGCCGACGACGCGAGGCGGCGGCGGATCGACCGGGCCGGACTGCCGGATAGCCTGCTCAATCCGGTGGCGATACGGTTCACCGGAAAGATCAATGTGCCGGGTGCGATCTCCAGCCGAAGCATCCTTCCGACCGTGGCCGGGGGCGTGTTCGTGCTGCTGGCCGTGCTCACGATGACCGGCGCGTTCTACCCGGCCATCGACGCGATCGCCGGCGAAAAGGAGCGTGGCACGATCGAGACGCTGCTGATCGCCCCGTGCGCGGCGATCGACATCGTGGCGGGGAAGTTTCTCGCGGTCTGGGCGGTGGCTTTGGCGACGCTGGCGGCCAATGTCGTCTCGATCGCCCTCACAACGGCGGTATCGCTCCGATTTCTGCCACAGGGCGAAAAACTTCTGCCTGAGGGGCATCTCCCGATCGTGCTGGGAGTCTCGGTGTTGGCTTTCATCGGCCTGTCGGCGCTGGCGGCGGCGATGTGCCTCGCCGTCACCACGGCTTCGAAGAGCGGCAAGGAAGCACAGAATACGCTCACGCCGGTGCTGCTCTTCGCCAGCGCCCTGGCGGGTGCCGGCGTGGTCGGTGATCTGGGCAGCAGCACGATCCTGCCGATCGTGCCGTTTGCCGGCCAGGTGGCGTTGGCCAGGGCGACGCTCGAATCCGACGCGCGACCGGCGCCGCACCACGCGGCCGCCGTGGATGGCCCGCGCCAGCCGACATCCGTCGGGCTTCCAGACCGACCGGCGGCCGTCGGTGTGTTCCAGCGGCTCGCCGTGCCGCTGGCCGCCTCGCTCACCTCGTCCGCCATGATCGTCTGGCTCCTGCTGCAATGGACGGCGGCGATGCTCACCGACGAGGAAGTCTTGTTCCGTGGGCCCGACGTGGCCAGTGGACTGCTGTCGCGGCCCGCCCGCCGTCGCCGACCTTCCGTGGCGCAGGGGCTCACGGCGCTGATCATCGGCCTGTCTGGACTGTGGTACGTGCAAGGCATCGCGCCGACCGATTTCGCGCTGGCGATTCCCGTGCAGCAGGCCGCCGCAGTGGTCATGCCGCTGGCCCTGCTGCTGGCCTGGCAGCGGGTTGATCTTCGCTGCACGTTCGGCCTTCGATGGCCGGTGGTGGCCGGCAGGTGGGTGGCCTGGCGGAGGGTGGCGAGTGTGGTCGGGGCGGTGCTGGTGGGGGGCGGGCTCTTCGTGCTCGGGGCCGCGGTGCTGCTGGCCGTTCGGGGAACGCACGTGTCGGCGGAGGCGAAAAGTCTGGCTGAAAAACTGATCGGCATGATGCAGGACAAGCCGGTCTGGTTATCGTGGGCACTCATCGCCCTACTCCCGGCCATCGGTGAGGAATTGCTGTTTCGCGGTTGGGTGCAGTCGGCACTCGTAGGAGCCTGGCCCAGCCGTGGACGGCTTGTGGCGGGCGTGGTGGCCCAGGCCGCCTGTTTTGCGGTCTTCCACCTGCTACCCGAGCGAATGCCGCAGACATTCGCCCTGGGGCTCGTGGCCGGCGTGCTGACCGTGGCGACGCGGAGCCTACTCCCGGCGATCGCCTGTCATGCGGCCCACAATTCGATGCCGCTGGCGATGCTCTGGCTGGCTGGCGGCTTGTCTGGTTCGGCGGAGTCGGTTCCGGCTGCCACGGCTGCCTCCACCGGACTGAGCCTGCCGACGTGGGCCGTGGCGGCGGCGCTGGCGAGCGTGGCGACGGGGGCCGCCATGACGTGGTGGACGGTTCGCGTGCATGCTGCCGGGGGCAACGGCGGCTGGCGTGCCGGCGTGGCCTCGGCCCTGTGCATTGTGGGACTCGTGGCGGTGGGATCTGGTTGTGCCAGTGGCGTCGTCGCCGCCGAGTCGACACCAGCTGCAGCGGTGCCGGAGCGGCTCCGGGTGGGCGTCGTCCCGCTCGCCTCGGTGGTCGAATGGGATGGCGATCAACCCAGCGGCGTGATCATCGATGTCTGGCGAGATCTTGAGAAGCGGCTCGGCATGGAGACCGACTTCGTTCGCGTCGACACGTTCAAACACCTGTTGGACACGTTGATCGCTGGCGAGATCGATGTGGCGCTAGGACCCCTCGCGATCACCGAGGAGCGGGAACGGGTGTTCGATCTCACCCATCCCATCTTGCATTCCGGCTTGCGGGTCGCGGTGCGGCAGCAGGAGGCATCGGGCTTCCTGTCGGCCTTCAGGTCGCTCTTCTCGTGGCAGTTGCTCCAGTTCTTGGGAACCGTTCTGCTGCTCGCGCTCGCCTCCGGGCACTTGCTCTGGTGGTTCGAGCATCGGGGCAACCCGGAATCATTCCCGCCGCAGTATCCTCGGGGCATGTGGGAGGCCATCTGGTGGATCGCCTCGACAGTCGTCGCCGGCGGCTGTGACAACAAGCACGTCGCCAGCGGCCTTGGCCGCACGATCGCTTTTGCCTGGATGGTGGGCGGGATCATGCTCCTGGCGGCGTTCACAAGCGTGCTCACCGCCACGCTCACGGCGGAGCGGGTGGCTGGAAAGATCCACGGGCCCAAGGATCTCACCGGTCGCACGGTCGGCTGCCAGGAGGCGGCAGTGACCGTGAAGGAGGTGCGGCGTCGGGGTGGTGTGGTAAGAGAATATTCCAAGCTCAACGAGGCACTGGATGCGTTGGGGCTGGGCGGGCTGGATGCGGTGGTGGGGGAGAACCAGCAGATGATGTTTCTCTTAAACCGTTCCGACCGTCAGGTTCTCAAACTCGTCGGTCCGATCTTCGAGTCTTTCGACTACGGCTTGGGCCTGCCTAACGGCGGTCCGCTCCGCGAACGGCTCAACACGGCGATCCTGCGGATGCGGGAGGATGGCACGATGGACCGCATCCGCGAGCAGTGGTTCGGCAGACACGACTAAAGCGGACGGTGGCGGTTCGGGGCTGACCGGACCCCATCGCCGGACGTTCGCTTCGTCGACCAATCCGCTTAGACGGATCGGTGCCCGGCCAGCCCCTCACGGATGATTCCGAATCCCATACAAGCCCCCGGCGCGAGCCGGGGGATATGCGCTCCCATACAATCCCCCGGCGCGAGCCGGGGGATATGCGCTCCCATACAAGCCCCCGGCGCGAGCCGGGGGATTCAGCCGGTGGACACGGTCCTGCGATGGGACGTGCATCACGTCAGGAAAACAGTGCCTTCACCGGCTTCGCCGGCTCGACGCCGGTGAGCTTCGAATCGAGGCCCTGGTATTCGACCGTGAACCTGGCATGGTCGATGCCGAGGAGATGGAGCATCGTGGCGTGCAGGTCGCGGACATGCACGACGTCCTGAATGGCGTTGTAGCCGAAGTCGTCGGTGGCGCCGTGGACGATGCCGCCTTTGATGCCCCCGCCCGCCAGGGCCATGCTGAAGCCCTTGATGTGGTGGTCGCGGCCGATCGTGCCCTTGCCCCCCTGCCCCATCGGCGTCCGTCCGAACTCGCCCCCGATCACGACGAGCGTCTCATCGAGCAGGCCGCGGCGTTCGAGATCGACAAGCAAGGCCGCCGCCGCCCGATCGGTCGGGGGACAGATCTCTTTCATGTATTTGTCGATGTCGCCGTGGTGGTCCCAGTCGCTGTGGTAGAGGTGCACGAACCGCACGCCACGCTCCACGAGCCGCCGTGCCATCAGGCAGTTGGTTCCGATGGTCGCCTTGCCGGGCTCGGCGCCGTAGAGGGCGAGCGTTTCCGCCGTCTCGTCGGAGAGATCGGCGAGCTGCGGCACGCTCGCCTGCATCTTGAATGCGAGTTCGTACTGCTTCACGCGAGTCGCGATCTCGGGATCGGCCAGCGTGACGAGGCGATGCTGTTCGAGCGCGGCGACCGTGTCGATCAAGTCCCGCTGGTGGGCATTCGATACGCCTGGTGGATTGTCGACATAGTGCACAGGGGCCCCGGAGGTGGCGAACTCGACCCCTTGGAACTGTCCCGGTAGAAATCCCGAGTGCCATTGCCTCGCCGCGATCGGCTGCGGATTGCGGCCCATCTTGCTCGTCATGACAACGAAGCCTGGCAGGTCATCGGCCTCGCTGCCGAGGCCATAGGTCACCCAGGCTCCCATGCTCGGTCGGCCGGAGAGGGCGGTGCCGCAGTTCATGAAGGTGTGGGCGGGATCGTGGTTGATCTGCTCGGTCACCATGCTTCGCACGATTGCAAGCTTGTCGACCAGGCCGCCGAGCACTGGAAAGAAATCGCTGACGGGCGTGCCGCTCGCGCCGCGCGGCGTAAAGGTCGTTCGCGGTCCCAGGCAGATGAGCTTCTGCCCCTGCAACTGGGCGATCGGCTGGCCGGCCGTCACGCTCTCCGGCATCTCTTGGCCATCGAGCTTTTCGAGCACCGGCTTATAGTCGAAGGTTTCCAGGTGGCTCGGGCCGCCTGCGAGGCAGAGGAAGATCACCGACTTCGCCCTGGGCGGGTGGTGAAGCGGAGAGACCGCGCCCAGATACCGGTCGGCTGCACCGCCCGTACGGGCGGCGGCCGAGATCGCCGCCGCCAGCCCATCGCGGGCCAGCAGACCGGAGAGCGCGGCACCGCCGAGCGAGAGGCCCGAGCGGGCGAGGAACGTGCGGCGATGGATCGTGAGTGGGTCGTGCATGGCTAGTATCGCGAAATGGCCTCGTGGAGGTTGAGCACGGCGCGGGCTGCGGCGGTCCACGCGGCAAGTTCGGGTTCGTTCAAGGACGTGTCGCGCGGCGCGATGCCGACGGCGAGGAGTTCGGTCGCCGCTTTCGGATCGGCCTTGAACTCGGCGCGGCGGCGATCGAGCAAGCCCTTCACGAGAGCCAGTTCCTCAGGCGAAGGCGGCCGGGAGAGCGCGTTGTTCCAGAGGAACGTGATCCGCTCGTCGTCGCCGGTGCCGCCCGACGTGACAGCGCGTTCCGCGAGTTTTCTCGCCGCCTCGATGAAAGTCGGATCGTTGAGCAGCACGAGCGCGGCCTTCGGGGTGTTGGACTTCATGCGGGCGGCGGTGCACTCCTCGCGGGTGGGCGCGTCGAACGCGAGCAATTGCGGATGGAGAAACATCCTCTGCCAGTGGACGTAGAGCCCGCGACGCCACTGGCGGCTGTCGATATCGGCCTTGTATTCCCGCTGCGGAAAGTTCAAGTGCCGGTAGTAGCCCGCCGGCTGGTAGGGATGCACGCTCGCGCCACCGAGTTGCTCAACCAATAGCCCTCCGGCAAAGAGGGCCGTGTCGCGCACGCCCTCGGCTGGCAGCCTCCAGCGGCCCTGCCGGGCAAGCAGCCGATTGTCGGGATCGCGGGCGAGGAGGTCGGCCGGAGCAGTGGATGCCATGCGGTAGGTGCGGCTCGTCACGATCGTGCGGATGAGCTTTCGCACGTCCCACCCCTGTCGCAAGAATTCGAGTGCCAGGCGGTCGAGCACTTCGGGATGATCGGGCAGTTCCCCCTGGCCACCGAGGTCGCCGGCGCTGCGGCAGAGCCCGGCGCCGAAGAACAAGGCCCAGATCCGGTTGGCGGTCACGCGGGCGGTGAAGTCACCGGCGCCGCCGGTGGCGACAGGCGTGACCAGCCAGCGGGCCAGATCGGCGCGGCTGGGCCTGCCTTGTGCGCCGATGCTCCCGAGAAAGGCGGGAACCGCCGGCTCGACGAGCGGCCCGGTCTCGTCCATCCAGTTGCCGCGGGGCAGGATGCGGACGTCGCGTGGCTTCGCGAGCGGCCTGGTGATCATCAACGACCGGTCGAGCTGCTTTCGCTGCGACTTCAGACGATCGAGCTCGATGCGGTTGGCGACCACGCTTTCAGTTTCGGGCTCCTCGGGCTGGGCCCGCGGTGGCAACACGAGCGGCGACAGCTGGGTTTCGAGCGAGTGGATCAGGGCATCGAGTTCGGAGGCCCTGGTGCGGTCGAACGGGCCGACGATCGTCACCTCGGGATCCCGCTTCGTTGGCAGCGCGTTGAGGTTCTGGCCGCCGAAACCCCCCCTCTGCATATGCTTTTCGTCGTCGATGTCGGCGAAGAAAGCGCCGAGCGTGTGGAAGTCTTTGGCCGTGTAGGGGTCATACTTGTGGTCGTGGCACTGCGCGCAGCCGACGGTCGCCCCCATCCACACGCCCGACACGTTACGGATCCGGTCGGCCTGGTAGATCGCGCGATACTCCTTCAGCTGCAGTCCCCCTTCATGCGTCGTCTGCAGCAGCCGGTTGTAGGCACTGGCGAGCACCGGATCATCGGTGTGTTCATTGCCGGCGGGGCCAACGAGATCGCCCGCGAGTTGAAGCACGGTGAACCGGTCGAACGGCATGTTGTCGAGAAACGCCTTGATCACCCAGTCGCGATAGGGCGAGATGCTGTGGTCCTGATCGCCGTGGTAGCCGACCGTGTCGGCATAGCGAACGAGATCGAGCCACCAGGCCGCCAACCGCTCGGCATGCCCAGGCGAGGCGAGCAGTCGGTCTAGCAATAACATGTAGCTATTAGGACGGGTGTCGGCGAGGTAGGCGTCGACCTCTGCCGGCGACGGCGGCAGGCCCGTCAGATCGAATGTCACCCTCCGCAGGAGCGTGCGCGGATCGGCCTCGGCCGCCGGCGTCAGTCCCTCAGCTTCCAGACGCCCAAGGACAAAGGCATCGATCCAGTTGATCGGCCAATCGGCCCGCTGGATGGCCGGCGGGGTATGATCGCGCGGCGGCACATAGGCCCAGTGTGGCGAGTAGGGGGCGCCGGCGGCGATCCACTTCGCGAGCGTCTCCTTGTGGGCCGCTGTGAGCACATGGTTGCTCTCGGGTGGCGGCATGGCCGTGTCGGGGTCGGTCTCGTGG
This sequence comes from Pirellulales bacterium, assembly GCA_044376405.1. Taxonomy (GTDB): domain Bacteria; phylum Planctomycetota; class Planctomycetia; order Pirellulales; family UBA1268; genus CAMCQY01. The sequence goes on along the minus strand of JBILKZ010000005.1, from coordinate 4,643 downwards.
ATTCGGGCGATCAGTTCGCTCTCGTCCGGACGGCCGGGGACGATGGCCCGGCTGCCGCTGTCGAGTTCGGCCGTGGCTGCGTCGCGGTCGTCGAGCCGCAGGCCCCCGCGGCGGTCGTGCTCGTCGGGCCCGTGGCACGCGAAGCAGTTATGCGACAGGATGGGGCGGATGTCGCGGGTGAAGTCGGGGGCTTTGTCGGTCCCTGGGGCCGCCTCCGCCCCCCGCCATGCGGCCAGACTGCAGAGGACCACCAGAGCCGCCATCAACCAGCAGGCGGGGCGGCTGAGTGGCCAGGATGGTCGCGGCATGGTAACGGTCAGCGGTGATGGCGGGGGAGACGCAGGGCCCGATCCCATATTCTAGCGTCCCGGGGGGGTGAGTGCCGCCTCAATACGCTCGTTGACGGTACCCGCCCGCGCAACTAGAGTCTGGCGAGTTTGACGGCCCAAAGCGGCCGCGTTTCCCTCGCTTCCCGGTGCGATCCGCCGGATCCATTTTCCCCGCTCCGACCCGCTACGAAAGGTTTCGACCAGCCCATGGCCACCACTCACGGAAAGAAGTCCTCCAAGCATGCGTCCACCAAAAGCGGGAAGCAGAGCGGCAAGCCGGGCAAGATGATCTATTACTTCGGCGCCAAAAAGTGCGACGGCGACGGCACGATGAAGGCCCTGCTCGGCGGCAAGGGGGCCAATCTCGCCCAGATGACCAAGATCGGCCTGCCTGTGCCCCCAGGCTTCACGATCACGACGCAGGTCTGCATCGACTACTACAAGCACGGCAAGAAGTTCCCGAAGGACCTCGAGGACGACGTCGCCTCCGCCATGAAGCTCATGGAGAAGGAGACGGGCAAGAAGTTCGGCGACCCCAAGAACGCCCTGCTTGTGAGCGTTCGTTCCGGTGCCCGTGACAGCATGCCGGGCATGATGGACACGATCCTGAATCTGGGCCTGAACGACGACACCGTGAAGGGTCTCGCCGCCGCCACCGGCAATCCCCGGTTCGCCTACGACTCCTACCGCCGCTTCATCCAGATGTACGGCGACGTGGTGATGGGAGTGCAGAAGCGGCACGAAAACGAGCACGATCCCTTCGAGGAGACGATGGAGGGGCTCAAGCATCAGCTTGGCGTCCACAACGACACCGATCTCACCGAAGAGCATCTCCGCGAGCTGATCAAGCGGTATCTGACGCTCATCAAGCAGCGGACCGGCAAGGGCTTCCCGCAGGATCCGTTCGAGCAACTCATGGGCGCCGTTGGCGCCGTCTTCGGCAGCTGGATGAACGAGCGGGCGATCCTCTACCGCCGCAAGTACAAGATCCCCGACGAGTGGGGCACCGCCGTCAACGTGCAGAGCATGGTGTTTGGCAACATGGGCGACGACTGCGCGACGGGCGTGGCCTTCACTCGCGACCCTGCCACCGGTGAAGACACCTTCTACGGCGAATATCTGGTCAACGCCCAGGGCGAGGACGTCGTCGCCGGCGTGCGGACGCCCAAGCCCGTGGCCGAGATGAAGCACGAAGCGATGTTCTCCGGCACCTACAAGGAGCTGGAGAAGGTCCGCCAGACGCTCGAAAAGAAGTTCGGCGACGTGCAGGACTTCGAGTTCACGGTCGAGAAGAAGAAGCTCTACATGCTGCAGACGCGGCACGGCAAACGGACGGCGCTGGCCTACGTGAAGATCGCCCACGACATGGTGAAGCAGAAGCTCATGTCGCCGGAACACGCGATCCAGTCGGCCGATCCCGATGCGCTCTCGCAGCTCTTGGCTCCGATCTTCGACCGGGCCGACTATGCCGCCGCCAAGAAGAGCACCCGGCTTCTGACCACGGGCCTGCCCGCTGGTCCCGGTGCCGCCACCGGCCAGCTGGTGTTCACGGCCGCCAAGGCCGAGGAACTGGCCCACAAGGGCATCAAAGTGGTGCTCGCCCGCGTCGAGACGAGCCCCGAGGATCTTCGCGGCATGATCGCCGCCGAGGGCATCCTCACCAGCCGCGGCGGCGTCTCGAGCCATGCAGCGCTCGTGGCCCGGCAGATGGGCAAGGTCTGCGTCGCCGGTGCCGGTGCGGTCCAGATCGACTACGCGAAGGGCACGCTCACCTGTGCCGGTCAGAAGCTCAAGGAAGGCGATGCGATCTCGATCAACGGCTCGACGGGCGAGGTCTTCGCCGGTGCCATTAAGACCGCCGACAGCGAACTCAAGCAGGTGTTGATCGCGAAGACGATGAAGCCGGCCGACTCGGAGGTCTTTCAGTATTACGACTTCATCATGAAGCTCGCCGACAAGTACCGCAAACTTGGCATACGGACCAATGCCGACACCCCGGAGCAGGTTCGTCACGCGATTGCCTTTGGTGCCGAGGGCATCGGCCTGACGCGGACCGAGCACATGTTCTTCGAGGGCGACCGCATCGACGCGATGCGGGAGATGATTCTCGCCGAGAACGAGGACGACCGCCGCAAGGCACTCGCCAAGCTGCTCCCCTACCAGCGGGACGACTTCGAAGGCATCTTCAAGGCGCTCGATGGCCGACCGGCCACGATCCGCTTCCTCGACCCGCCGCTGCATGAATTCGTGCCGCACGACGAGAAGGCACAGGCCGACTTGGCGAAGAAGCTGAAGCTGCCCATCGATACGGTCAAGGCTCGCGTGCACGCCTTGCACGAGTTCAATCCGATGCTCGGCCACCGCGGCTGCCGCCTCGGCGTCAGCTACCCCGAGATCTCGGAGATGCAGGCCCGTGCGGTCTTCGAGGCCGCGGCCAAGGTGCAGAAGGCCGGCATCAAGGTGAAGCCCGAGATCATGATCCCGCTCGTCGGCTTCAAGAAGGAGCTCGACAATCAGGTGGAGATCGTGCACCGGGCCGCCGAGTTGGTGCAGAAGGAAACCGGACAGAAGATCAAGTATCTCGTGGGCACGATGATCGAGATCCCGCGTGGTGCCCTCACCGCCGACGAGATCGCGGAGACGGCCGAGTTCTTCTCGTTCGGCACCAACGACCTCACCCAGACCTGCCTCGGCATGAGCCGAGACGACATGGGGTCGTTCCTGCAGAAGTACACCGAGGAAGGCATCTTCAAGGCGAACCCGTTCGCGTCGATCGACGCCACCGGCGTTGGTCAGTTGATGCAGATCGCCGTCGAGCGCGGTCGCAAGACGCGGAAAGACATCAAGCTCGGCATCTGCGGAGAGCACGGCGGCGATCCCCACTCGGTGCTGTTCTGCCACCACATCGGGCTCGACTACGTAAGCTGCTCGCCGTTCAGGCTACCGGTCGCCCGACTGGCAGCGGCACAGGCGGCGCTCGGCAAGACGTACTGAATACACGCGAAACATGGCCGTCCTGCCGCGGGTTCGCGCCGCGCGCCTCGGCACATCCCGTCGCTTGCGCTCAGGGCTTGTATCGGGACGAGGTGGTGCGTGCGCATAAAAGCCCCCGGCGCAAGCCGGGGGATCGCGTGTGGGATGTGGTGGCGTGCGCATAAAAGCCCCCGGCACAAGCCGGGGGATCGCGTGTGGGACGTGGTGGCGCCCGCATAAAAGCCCCCGGCGCAAGCCGGGGGATCGCGTGTGGGACGTGGTGGCGTGCGCATAAAAGCCCCCGGCGCAAGCCGGGGGATCGCGTGTGGGACGTGGTGGCGCCCGCATAAAAGCCCCCGGCGCAAGCCGGGGGATGGCGTATCCCGTCGCTTGCGCTCGGGGCTTGTATTGGGGCGAGACGGTACATTCATCCCATGCCGCTCTCGCCCGAAGCCCTGACGCTCGCGCCGATCCTCGTGCTCGTGGTCGTACTCTGGGTGACCGAGGCCCTGCCTTTGGCGGTCACGTCCCTGCTCGGCGCCGTGCTCTGTGTCGTGGCGGGGGTGGCGCCGGCCAAGGAGGTGTTTCGGCCATTCGCCGATCCCCTGATCTTTCTTTTCATCGGGTCATTCCTGCTGGCCGAGGGCATCCGGCAGCACCGCCTCGACCGTCGGCTCGCCTACGGCGTGCTCTCGGTGCCCTGGATCGGCGAGCGACCGACGCGGATCCTGGCGGCCGTGGCGTTGGTCTCGGTGCTCATCAGCGCCTTCATTTCCAACACAGTCACGGCCGCCATGATGATGGCGATCGTGACGGGCATCCTCGGTGCCGTGGAGGCTGCCTCCCGCGAACATGGGAAAGCGCCGGCCCAGACCTTCGCCACGAGCCTGTTTCTCTGCGTCGCCTTTGCGGCATCGATCGGCGGCCTGGCCACGCCGATCGGCACGCCGACCAACCTGATCGGGCTTGCCTTCATCCGAGACCAGGTGGGCGTCCAGGTTTCCTTTCTCGGCTGGTGCGCCATCGGCATTCCACTCGTTGCCGTCATGGCGACCATCGCGGTCGCGGTGCTCGCGCGGATGTTTCCAGCGGGTGTCGAACGGCTCGAAGGGGTCGGCGGCTACGTGGCGGCCGAGCGGAGGCGGCTTGGCCCATGGACTGTTGGGCAGAAATCGGTGGCCGCCGCGTTCGCCCTCACGGTCGCCTTGTGGATCCTGCCGGGCGTATTGCTGTTACTGCTGGGGGCGTCACATCCGCTCTGCGTCTGGCTGGGAAAGCGGCTTCCGGAGGGTGTCGTCGCCCTGATCGGCGCCATCCTGCTCTTCCTGTTACCGGGCGATT
>JBILKZ010000069.1:0-20470 GCA_044376405.1 Pirellulales bacterium | reverse complement strand
AGCGTGTAGACCACCTGCAGCACGCGGGTGTCCACGATGTCGGTCGTGCGGCCGGAGAGCCCGCGCTTCGGCACCACGAGCGGCTCGACGTAAGCGAATGAGAGCGGATACCTGATTCCGACACTGCCTCGCGGTGAGGCCCAGGCAGGGAGTTCGGGTCGGAACCGGGGCATGTCCACTTCATCGATCTCGACCCGCAAGTGCGCTGGCCCCTTGCGACCGATGACCACAAGCCCCTCCGCAGGCACCGACGCCGGGGCGAACTCCCCCGGCCGTACATTGATCTGGATGATGCGGCCATCTACGGGACTGTGGACGGCGAACTGCTCGAGTTCCCGAGCCGCTTTGTCGCATTCGCGCTCGGCGAGGGTGATCCGCTTTTCAGCGGCTATGATGTCGGGACCGGGGCCGCCACCCACCGAGCTGACGAGGCGGGCGAGTTCGGCCTGAGCCTGCACAACCCCGGCGGCAGCCTCCGCCACGGCGGCGCGGGCCGTGGCCACCCGCGCCTCTGCCTGCTGCATGACGAACCTGCGGTTATCGACCTCTTCGCTGCTGACGACGGCGGTGCGGAGCAGGCGTTCGCCCAGCTGAAGCTTGTTGCGCCGGTCGGCCAAGTCGGCTTCTGCCTCGAGCACCCTCGCTTCGGCCGATGTCTGAGCGGCGCGAGCCGACGCAATGGCCGCCTCCCGGGTCGGAACCGTGGCCCGCAACGCCTCCATGTCGGCAGCCGCGGCGTCGATCTGGCCCTTCCGCGCGGCGACTTCAGCGGCGGCCAGGCGGGCGTCCACCCTGAAGAGCACGTCGCCCCGCCGCACATCAGCGCCGACCGTGGCCTCAACCGTCTCTACGATGCCGGCCACGTGCGCGGCGATCGCGATCGGCTCGCCTGGCGGCTCGCTGGTGCCGACGGCGCCGATCAGGCCGCCGGCCGGGGCCCCCGTAGCGGCGAGCGTCTCGGCACGGGGCTGCGTGACCGGCCGGCGCGGCGACGATTCGTTCACGACGGGGGGCCGGTTCATGACCACAAGAGCGATGCCGCCCGCGAGTGCACTGAGCCCCGCGACGGGCAGGCCTATCGATATGAGACGACTGCGACCACTCATCCGTGTGCCTCCGAGGATGCGATGGATTTCCCTTCGATGCATTCGATCCGGCCGTCGGACATGTGATGGATGACGTCGGCGAATTCGAAGATCCGCGTATCGTGCGTGACGATGATCACGCCCCGATCGGGGGCCAGCGCCACCTCGCGAAGCAGCTCCATCACCGTGCGGCCAGCCTCGGCATCGAGCGACGCCGTGGGCTCGTCGCAGATCACCAGCCGCGGCGCATGGACGAGGGCCCGAGCGATTGCCACTCGCTGCTGCTGACCGCCGGAGAGCTGCGCCGGCATCTTGTGGAGATGGTTCTCCAACCCGAGCCGTGCGAGGAGCGTGGCTGCAGCCCGTTCGCCGAACCGGGTCGAACGGCCGGCTGCCACCAGAGGCAGCGACGCGTTCTCGGTCGCGGAGAGGGCTGGCAGCAGGTTGAACTGCTGGAAGATGAAGCCCAGGTTCGCCAGCCGGAAGTCGGCCAGCCGCCCACCGCGGGAACGGCGGACATCGAAGCCGAGGACCTCCACGCTGCCAGCGTCGGCGGAGAGGATGGCCCCAATGATGCTGATGAGCGTCGTCTTGCCGCAGCCGGAGGGCCCGACAAGAAACGTCATTTCCCCGGCACGGGCCGTAAAGTCGGTGCCGCGAAGCACCCGCACGGTCGTTTCCCCGGCGGCGAACGATTTTTGCACGCCGACACAGCGGACGGCGATCGCTCCAGGCGTTGTGTTCGTCGGCAGGACATCCATGCGCTAACCCCGAAAGACCGTTGCAGGATCGACGAAAAACACCCGCCGCAGGCTCACGGTCGTCGCCAGGAACACGATTACGCCGGCGAGCACCGCCACCCCGATGGCCACCTCGGGCAGGAGTCGAAAGCCGCGCAGCGCATCGGATTTGCCCGCTGTTGCGAAGAAGCCCGCGGCGGCGGCCAGCCCGATTCCATACCCGACGGTGGCGACGAAGGCGGCCTGCGTGAGCGTCATGGCGAGCAACCAGCCGTTGCGGACGCCGATCGCCTTGAGGGCCGCATACTGGCGGATGTTTTCCATGACGAACTGGTTGAACGTGAGGCCCACGATCGCGATCCCGATCAACACGCCCAGCAATACGACCGTGCCGAAACTCGCGGGGATCCCGGTGGTTTCCAGAATGTAGCCGATGGTCTCGCGGCGAAACGTCGACCGCTCGACCGCCTTCAGGCCCATCTCGGCAGCGATTCGGTCGGCCACCGCGGCGGTGGTGGACGGGTCGGCCGCCTTGACGAGCACGAAGGAGAGCGTGTTGCGACCGTTGTTGGTGTAGCGGGTGGCGAGGGAGTAGCGGGTGTAAATCGTCAGGTTGGCAGAGAAGGCCGGTGAGGCGTCCACGATGGCCACGATCCGGGCACGGCGGTCGTTGAGTTCAAGTTCCCGGCCCACGTCGGGCTCCTCGCCGGGAAACAGGAGCCGAAAGCCGGCCGGGTTGATGGCGATCGCGTCGGGAAGTGTCAGGTCGTCGAGCGTGCCGAGCAGAAAACGGTCGGGCACACCCACGAGCGACACATCGTCGACGCCGATCATGGTGGCATTGTCGAGTGTGCCGCGTCGCGTACGGACCTGCGTGCTGGCCTTGAAAAACGGCACAGCCCACGCCACTCCCTCCACACCCCTCACCCGCTGCAGCACGGTGTCGCGGAGAGGATACGGCACCTCAATCGTCTTCACGGCAGGGTCCATCACCCAGATGTCGGCCTCGGGAACATCGTCGATCACGCTGGCCGATCGGGAGAGGAGTCCAAAGAAAATCGACACCTGCTGGCAGAGCAGCAGCGTGCTCAAAGCCACTCCGAACACGAGGCCCAGACACTTGGTCGCGTCACCGAAGAGCATTCTCAACGCAACGACCAGCATGCCGATCTCCGGGAGGGTGGACTCGCGATCTTATTCGCGCAGATCGCCCCGACAACCCCAGTATCTTCGTGGCTCCATCAGGCATGCATGGCAGAGACGTGATCGCCAGAAACGAGATAGCTCCCGCGTGGCCCTGCGATTCGAGCAACGACGGCACGAAGGGGTATCAGTGCGTGAGTTTCTTGTGCCGGAAGCGGTGCGGTTCGTCGGCGGCGACGCCCTGCCGCTCCTTGCGGCTCCGCTCGTAGACCTCGAAGTTGCCCTCGCAGACGTGCACGTAGCCATCCCCCTCGAAGGCGATGATGTGCGTGGCGAGCCGGTCGAGGAACCACCGGTCGTGGGTGATCACCACGACCGAACCGGCGAAGCTCGAGATGCCCTCCTCGAGCGACCGCAGCGTGTCGACGTCGAGGTCGTTCGTCGGCTCGTCGAGCAGGAGCAGATTCGCGCCGCCGCGGAGCAGCTTCGCCAGATGCACGCGGTTGCGTTCACCGCCGGAGAGCGTGCCCACCTTCTTCTGCTGGTCGGGCCCCATGAAGTTGAACTTCGCCACGTAGCTGCGGGCATTGACCGTCCGCTTGCCCAGTTCGATCGTGTCGTGGCCGCCCGAGATCTCCTCGAACACCGTCTTGTCGGCGTCGAGGGCGTCGCGGTTCTGATCGACGTAGCCGACGTCGACCGTGGCACCCATCTTGACCGTGCCGGTGTCGGGCTTCTCCTGGCCGACGAGCATGCGAAAGAGCGTCGTCTTGCCGGCACCGTTGGGACCGATGATGCCCACGATGCCGCCCGGCGGCAGCCGGAACGACAGGTTCTCGAAGAGCAGTTTGTCGCCAAACGCCTTGGAGATGTTCTCCACGTCGATCACCTGGTCGCCGAGCGAGCGGCTGGCGGGAATAAAGATCTCGATCTCCGAATCACGCACCGCGGCCTGCTCCGCGGCCAGCTTTTCATAGGCCGACACGCGGGCCTTGCTCTTGGCCTGCCGGGCCTTGGGCGACATCCGAATCCACTCGAGCTCCTTGTCGAGTGTCTTCTGACGGGTGCTCGCCTGCTTTTCCTCCATCTCGAGGCGGGCCTTCTTCTGCTGCAGCCACGAGGTGTAGTTGCCCTCGAAAGGAATGCCACGGCCGTGGTCAACCTCGAGAATCCACTTGGCGACGTTGTCGAGGAAGTAGCGGTCGTGGGTCACGGCCACCACGGTGCCGGTGTATTCGGCGAGATGCCGCTCCAGCCAGTCGACGCTCTCGGCATCAAGGTGATTGGTCGGTTCGTCGAGCAGAAGCAGGTCGGGCTTCTCGAGCAGCAGCTTGCAGAGGGCCACGCGGCGTCGCTCGCCGCCGGAGAGGTTCGTGACGGCCCAGTCGGCCGGCGGCAGGTTCATCGCGTCCATCGCGATCTCGACCTGCCTGTCGAGATCCCAGAGATTCTTGACGTCGATCTCGTCCTGCACCGTCGCCTGCTCGGTGAGCAGCTTCTCCATCTCGGCTTCGTCGAGCGGTTCGCCCAGCCGGGTGTTGATCTCCTCGAATCGGCGGAGCACGGCACGGGAATGATCGACTGCTTCCATCACGTTTTCGAACACCGTCTTCTCCGGATCGAGCTGCGGCTCCTGCCGGAGGTAGCCGACGGTATAGCCGTCGGCGAGGCGGGTCTCTCCGTCGAATTCCGTGTCGAGCCCGGCCATGATCTTCATGAGCGTGCTCTTGCCGGCGCCGTTGCGGCCCAGCAGGCCGATCTTCGCCCCGGGATAGAAGGCGAGGTTGATGTTCTTGAGCAGCTCGCGCTGGCCGAATTTCTTGGTGAGATCGGTGATCTGGAAGATGAAGGCGGGGCCCATCGGAAAGCGGTTCGCTCCGTGAAAATTGTCTGTCGGCCGGCGGTGCGCCGGACGGGGAGATGACGCCCCGGCGTGAGGCGTCGCAGCCCTTCAGCTTACAGGACCGGCCTCGCTTCAACGAGGGCGTGCGTCGGATACCTGCAAACTGTCCTCACCGCATCTGCGGCACCACGTCGCCTCGTTGCAGGCCGGATGGCGATGGACTACCATTCACTGCCCATTTCGAAGTGTCCTTCCGCGAAGGAGCATCCGTCCATGCCCGACTACGCACATCCCGACCTCCTCGTTTCCACTGCCTGGGTCGCAGACCACCTCACCGACCCGCAGGTACGGATCGTCGAGTCGGATGAAGATCGGGCGCTCTACACGCAGGGCCACATCCCCGGTGCCGTGGAAATCGACTGGCAGGTCGACCTGCAAAACCAGGTGGTTCGGGACTACATCGACCGGGCGGCTTTCGAAAAGCTCTGTGCCGAGCGTGGCATCTCCAACGACACAACGGTCGTCTTCTACGGCGACAAGAACAACTGGTGGGCCTGCTACGCCTTCTGGGTGTTCAAACTCTACGGCCACAAGGACTGCCGGGTGATGAATGGCGGCCGGAAGCGCTGGGAACTCGACGGCCGTGCCTGGTCGAACGACCGGGTGACCTATCCCCACGCTCACTACACGGCAGCGGAGCAGGACGGCACGATCCGGGCCCTGCGCGACGAGGTGCTCAAGCACCAGCGGGCCGGCAAGCAACTGCTCGACGTGCGGTCACCCGAGGAATATCGGGGTGAGCGGATGCATATGCCCGACTATCCCAACGAGGGTGCGGTCCGCGGGGGCCACATCCCGGGCGCAAACAACGTGCCGTGGCCCATGAACTGCAATGAAGACGGCACGTTCAAGACGGCGAAGGAGCTGGAGAAGCTCTACGTGCGCGACTTGAAGATGAAACGTCGATCACCGACGGTCGCCTACTGCCGGATTGGCGAGCGGTCGAGCCTGACGTGGTTCGTGCTCAAGTACCTGCTCGGCTTCGGGAACGTGAAGAACTACGACGGCTCGTGGCTGGAGTGGGGAAACTGCGTAGGGGTGCCGATCGTGAAGGGTGCCGCCCCGGGCGGTGCCGTCGCTGCCACAGCCACCCCGGCACACGCAACCTGATCGGTTCTCTCTGAAGGCCACCGTCCCATCCCACCCAACCGCATGAACGGCGTCAACGAACGGCTCACTGCGATCATCGGCGAGTTTGCCGACCTCGACGGCCGCGAGAAGCTGGAACTGCTGCTTGATTTTGCCGCCGGCCTGCCGCCGTTGTCGCCTGAATATCAGGCCCGGAAGGGCAGCGAGGATCGCCGGGTGCACGAGTGCCAGACGCCCGTGTTCCTCTGGCCGGAGGTGACCGACGGCACCGCTCGGCTCATCGCCGAGGTGGCCCCCGAGGCCCCGACTGTCAAGGGATTCGTGGCCATTCTGGCAGATGCAGTCAACGGCCGTCCGGTCGCTGAGGTAGCCACGCTCCCCGAAGATATGCTTGAGCGGATGGGGCTCGCCGATGTGCTGGGAATCCTGCGGTCGCGTGGCCTGCGGGCGATCCTCTCCCGCGTGAAGCGGGAACTGGCCGGTATGACACCGGCCTGATCTACGGTGGTAGGGAATCTATGGTGGTAGGGACTTGACGGCAGGGAAAGGCAGTAGTTCGTGACATCCGCAGCAAAATTGATGAAGGTCGTGGCCGGCGTCGATCTGGGCGGCACGGCGATCAATTACACGTTCCTCGACCAACGTGGACAGTTCTTGATCGATGGTCTGTGTGAACATCCGGCACGAAGCGTCGAGGGTCCCGACATCTGCCTCGGCCAGATTGCCGACGGGTTGGCGATGGCCGCCGAGCAGGCAGGCGTCCGGGTAGAGAACGTCGTGGCGATCGGCCTCGACACGCCGGGGCCCGCCAGCGGCACGGGCGTTCTGAGCAAGCGCGGCTCGACGAACTTCGTGCACGCCGAGTGGGCCGGCTACGACATCCGCGCCGGCCTCGAACGGCGGCTGAGTCGGCCGGTGACCTACCTCAACGACGGCAACGCCGCCGCCCTCTGGGGCCATGTCGCCATCTTCGGGTCAGAGAACACGGCAACGAGTGTTTCCGCGATCATCGGCACGGGCCTGGGCGGCGGAGTGGTCACCGCCGGCAAGGTCATCACCGGCCGGAACGGCTTTGGTGGCGAATTGGGACACGTGTTGATCCCGTTCTGCCAGATCCCGGGCATCGAAGGCATCGTGCCGGCATGCAACTGCGGGCGGACCGGCGACCTCGAGTCGCTCTGCTCGCTGACGGCGATCCGCCGCACACTGTTGCCTTATTTCCTGGCACGGCAGCCCGACCATGAACTCGCCCGAGCGGGAGACATCGCCCAGGCGGCAAAGCGAGTCCGCGGACTCGCGGAACACGGTGATGAACTCTGCCGCCAGATCTTCCGCGTGCAGGCGCATGCCCTTGGGCTCTTCTTCGACGAGATGATCAACGTGTTTGATCCCGACGCACTCGTGGTGGGTGGTGGAGCGGTGGAGACGTCGGAGGAGTTTCGATCCTGGTTTGTCGGCGAGATCCGCGCGGGCATGCCGTCGCAACGCGAGGAGCAGGCGGGGATCCCCATCCACGTGATTCCCAACGGCGACACGGCCGGCGCCCGGGGTGCTGCCCTCGACGCCGCGCGAGTCGCCCGCGAACGCGGACTGTAGCATCACGCCACGCGGTCGAGGATCGGCAGCGAAGGCAGGCCGTTGGGCTGCAACTGCGGTCCCGGGGCGGGCAGGTGGGCGACTGACTCGTCACCGACCGGCCGCGACCGCGGGGGCCCTAGAATCATCAGCTTCGCCGTGCCCATGAGTCCGCGGAGCGACCCAAACGTCGCCTCCACGGCGGCAGGTTCGTAGCCGCAGTGCACCATGCAGTCCTGGCACTTGGCATTGCCGCTGGCCCGCCCGTAGGCGTCCCAGTCGGTCTGCTCCATCATCTCCCGATAGGTCTTCGTGTAGCCCTCGTCGAGCAGGTAACAGGGGCGCTGCCAGCCAAACAGGTTGTAGGTCGGCGTGCCCCACGGCCGGCACTCCAGATCCCACGCACCCTTGAGAAACTCCAGGAACACGGGCGACTGGTTGAACTTCCACCGCCGCGGAGCGTCGGCCAGGATCCGTCGGAAGAGCGACTGGCTCCGGTCACGCGGCAGAAAGTGCGACTGATCAGGCGCCTTCGCATACGAATAGCCGGGGGAGATCATCATCCCTTCCACGCCCAGCGTCATCACCTCGTCGAAAAACGCCCGATACCGTGCCGGATCGGCGGAGGCGAAGAGCGTGGAGTTGGTGGTCACCCGGAAGCCTGCCTTGCGGGCGGCGCGGATCGCCGCGACGGCCATGTCGTAGACGCCCTCGCGGCACACGGCGTGATCGTGCTCCTCCCTCGGACCGTCGAGGTGCACCGAAAACGCCAGGTAGGGAGAGGGGGAGAAGTATGGCAACATCTCCTCGAGTTTCAGCGCGTTGGTGCAGAGGTAGAGATACTTCTTGCGGGCCACGATGCCGGCCACGATCTGCTCGATCTGCGGATGCAGCAGCGGTTCGCCACCGGGAATCGAAACGATCGGGGCACCGCACTCATCCACGGCGGCGAAGCACTGCTCGGGCGTGAGATGGGACCGCAGCACCTCCGTCGGATGCTGGATCTTGCCACAGCCGCCACAGGCGAGGTTGCAGCGAAAAAGCGGCTCGAGCATCAGCACAAGCGGATACCGGGCGTTGCCCCGCAGTCGCTGCACGGCCACGTGCTTCAAGACGGCCATCATCTGTCCAACGGGCACACTCATGCAACACGCTCCCTGACGTCATGGCTACAGGCCTTTGCCTGGGAAAACCGGGCCAACGCCATGAGCGGGAAATAGATCGGATAGTAGTGATAACGAAGGTAGAACACCTTTGGAAAACCGGTGCCGGTGAACTCCGACTCCTCCCAGCTGCCGTCGGCCGACTGGTGCGCGGCCAGCCACTGCACGCCGCGACGAGCCTCGCGTGAGTCGTGCCTTCCTGCTGCCACGAGCCCGGCTACCCCCCACGCCGTCTGCGACGCGGTCGGCGTGCCGCAGCCCGCCAACGAACGATCGGCATAGCTCTCTGGGGTCTCGCCCCAGCCGCCGCATGACTGCTGATGGCGAGCCAGCCAATCGGCGCCGGCCGCCACGGCGGGATCGACCGCAGGCAGCCCGACCGCCCTCAGGCCTTCAATGGCCTGCCACGTGCCGTAGACATAGTTCACGCCCCAGCGGCCAAACCAGCTGCCGTCGGCCTCCTGGCTGGCCCGCAGGTAGGCAATGGCTCGATCCACGGACGGATGACCCGCCCGCAGGCCAAGCTTGCCAAAGGCCTCCAGCACACGGCCAGTCAGATCGGGGGAACTCGGATCGATCATCGCGTTGTGATCGGCGAACGGCACCTTGCAGAGCAGCTCCATGTTGTTGTCGCGGTCGAAGGCGCCCCAGCCGCCGTCAGAACTCTGCATCGACTCGAGCCAGGGAACGGCGCGACCGATGGCGGCCTGAACACGCGCCAGTCTCGAAACCGATGGCGACTCACGACCAGCGGCCAGCGAGTCGAGCCAGGTCGACACCGCGATCAACACCATCGCAGTGTCGTCGACGTCTGGGTAAAAGCGGTTGGAATACTGGAAGCACCAGCCAGACGGGACGACCCCGGCTGCATCGTGCGTCCAGTCGCCTGGCCCGCGAATCTCACGGTCAAGGAGCCAGTCCACGGCAGCCACAAGCGGATGGGCGAAATCATCCGCAGAAGGCAGTGAACGCTCGACGGCATCGCGGCCCGGCGACAGTCGTCGTTGCCCGACAGCTGCAGCATCAGACAACGCGCGCAGGGAAATCGCGGTATCCCACACGGGAGAGCGGCAGGGCTCGAGCCGCGTGGTGCCATCCTGCTCGTGTTCCACGAGCAGGTCCAGTTGCCGCCAACACTCCTGCACCTCCGCAGAGTCGTCGTCACAGCCCATGGCCCGCAGGGCCAAGATGCTCCAGACGATGGGCGGGAAGATCGCCCCCAGGCCGTCGCTGCCGTCAAACCGCTCGAGCATCCAACGCCGGCAGGCGGCCACGGCGCGGCTGCGTAGCGGGCGAAAGCCGACGTTGTCGCATGCCTTCAAGAGCCAATCGACACCGCGAAAGAACCGGGCCCACCCGCCGCTACCACCGACGGGAGCCGGGCCATTCCGGCCCACCTGCGAGGCAAACAACTCGCTGATACCCTGCTCGGGAGCGATCTCACGAACCGGCTTGAACGCCCACATCAGGGACAGGGGCACGATCATCGTCCGGGACCAGGCAGACACCCGGTGCAGATTGACGGGGAACCAGTCGGGTAGGAGCACCATCTCGGGGGGCACGGCCGGACAGTGGGCATACGACATTTGGCCCAACAGCGCCAGATAGAACTTCGTGAAACTGTTGACGGCCCACGGACCTCCGGCCCGCTCGATGGCGGCACGGGCACGACAGAGGGGCTCGCTGTGCTGGTCGTGACCGGTGATCTTCAACGCCAGGTAAGCCTTGACGCTGGCACTGACATCGACCGGACCGCCGGGATGGATGGCCCAGCCGCCGCCTGGAAGTTGTTGGTTGAGGATGCGTTGGATGGCGCCGGGGATCTCCGGCCGACTCATCCGGCCCGCCCAGGCGAGGAGCAGGACGTATTCACTTTCCAGGATCGTGTCGCCTTCGAGAGGGGCCCGCCAATGTCCATCCGCGGCCTGTCGCGCCAACAGCCACGAGGACGTGGCGTCGATCGTCGCGGCGATCGTTTGCTGGTCGATCGGCTCGAGGGGATTGCGATCCGAAGCAACCCGTTCGAGGTTTTG
Organism: Pirellulales bacterium; assembly: GCA_044376405.1. GTDB lineage: Bacteria > Planctomycetota > Planctomycetia > Pirellulales > UBA1268 > CAMCQY01. The sequence goes on along the minus strand of JBILKZ010000069.1, from coordinate 9,739 downwards.
GCGGTGCGGAATTTTTCCGCCGCTGACACGGGACTCCGTTCGTGTGAGGTCGCCGTGCCTCGCGGAGCCATCGATGTCGAGCGTGGCCTCGCCTGCGTCCATCCTTGGTCCGGTGAAGCTCATGAAATCATCTCTGCTGCACGCTTGAGGCGGCGATCCATCGCCGCGAACCCGGCAAGCACGTTGGGGGAGGATAGAGAACGGCGAGAACATCGACAAGCGGGAAACAACGCGTTGCGACCGCCGCCACGCGCCATGCGCGGGGCCCCGGAAAACTCCGGCCGGAAACCCAGGAAGAATGGGTGGACTTTACTGCCCGTTATGCCCCAGCCGACTGGGCCTGAGACTGGATCGCTAAGCCCTCGGCCTCCGGCAGCAGGATCGACACCCGCGTGCCCTGACCGAGGCGGGAGTCGAGCAGCATCGTGCCGCCACTGGCCTCCACCAGCCTCCACGCCTTTGACAGCCCCAGCCCAGCCCCGCGACCGGCCTCGCGACCGCTGTAGAACGGATCAAAGGCCCGCCTCGCTGCCTCAAACGACATCCCGCGGCCGTCATCGGCGACGGTGACCTCACACCCCCCGCCAGTCTCCATCGAGCGGCGAGTCGCCTCGAGCACGACGCGGCCACCGGCAGCGACCGCCTCGAACGCATTGACCACCACGACCCGGATCGCTTCCTCGACATGCACACGGTCGACGAAGACCGAAAGCGGCACCGGCGGGGGGCTGTATTCAAACCGCCCCCCGCGGGCGGCGGCCTGCCCGCGAACAGACTCGATCACTGCAGCGATGATGCCGCCGAGGTCCACGACTTCCCGCTGCGGCTTCGGCGGCCGCGCAAAGAGCATCAGGCCTCCGATCATGTCTCGGGCTCGAAACGACTGATCGACGATTGTCGAGAGCCGACGCCGGCGTTCCGGATCGGCCTCCTCTAGCAGGAGTGCTTGCGCCCGTGTGGCGATATTGGCGAGCGGATTGTTGATCTCGTGCCCGGCACCGTAGGCCAGTTCCCGCATCGACTCCAGCCGCGCCTCCGCCACGGCACGATCAAACTGGTCCCGCAGGTGCACATGAGCCGTGGCGAACTGCACCGCGTCGCGGAGCACCGTCGCCTCGGCTCCTGGGACACGGCCACAGCCCTCCGGCGACCGCTCATCGCCGGGCAGAACAAGCGATGTGGCAAGCTGCGACAGGAGTCGGGCATCGCCACGACCGGCAGCCAGGCCGGTGGCGATAGTGGCCTCGGCGGTGTGCCTCGGGGCGGTCGCGAGCCACGCCGCCAGTTCGGCCACACGGCCGGCAACAAGAGCCAATCGCTCGGCGAGCGACGGCGGAGGGCCGTAGGGATGGCCACGCCCTGCCGCCGAAGAGAGCACGGCGCCGGCCACGGCCAGGCAATGCTCCCTGCCGAGGTTCGCCAGCCTTCTGGGGCTGGCATCGAATGCGAGCCAGGCGACCGCCGTCGGCTCCACGCCGCGGTCGGCGTCAGTCTCCAAAAGATTTATCTGGCGACTTGTCTGGTGACTCATCTGGGACGGGCTCCGCTATCGTGCACTTGCCGCACACAAAAACAGGACGGCAGCGCCGGCTCACTGCCGGCGCTGCCGCCATGAAAAACGTGGACGACATTCAAACGGTGCAAAACGATCAGACTGTCTGCGTGCCGCGACCGCTGGCTCACGAGCCTGCTGCCACCGATTCGATGTCGAGGAGGCTGCAGATCCGGTCGACGAGCACCTCGGCCTCAAACGGCTTCTGCAGGAACTCATTGGCACCGGAGGCCTTCAGATCCTCGATCTTGTCAGGCTCGCACATGCCCGAGATGCAGATGATCCGCACCTCGTCCATGGTGGAGTCGCTGCGAACCCGCTGGCAGACTTCCTTGCCATTGATATCCGGCAGCATGACATCGAGCACGATCAGATCGGGCCGATAGTCCTTGACCATCATGCCGGCGTCGAAGCCGTTGTTCACACTCCGTGTTTCGAAGCGGCCATCCCGCTCGAGCACGTCGGTGATCAGTTCGACGAGATCCTGGTCGTCATCGACAACGAGAATCTTCCGCCGACCGCTTTCCAGCGCGTCGGTGGGGATGCCATTATCCCGCATGAACAGGAACAGTTGATCACGGGGAATCCGTCGGAACCGGCTGCCCGGCACGCGGAATCCCTTCAGCTGTCCGGAGTCGAAGCAGCGAATAATCGTCTGCTGACTCACCTTGCAAATCTTGGCGGCCTCGCCAGTTGTATACACAGTCTTCTGCATCTGCTTTACCACCCTCTCCCTAGCCGTGGTACAGCTAGTCAAAAACGGAGATTAGAAGCTTTACTCATCACGAGAGTCAGCCCTAAGCCCCTAGGCTTCCTAATTGCCGTAACGCCCGCAATCCGTCGCATTTCGCAGTGCTATCCGCAAGCCCTGAACTGGGCAGGACACCGAGTGTCCTTAATTCGGGCCTGAAAACGTGCACTACACGTGGAAGGCGTGGAGAGCGGAAGGCAGCGAAAGGAAATCCTTTCCCTCTGCGGCCTCCAGGCTTACCATCCTTGCCACACCATCAACTCTAGCGGCATCTTGCGCATTGAGTCAAGATCGACGCATTTGACGCAAACGGCTTGTGCGCAAGAACTTGGGTATTGCCCCCGAAGTGACCAAGATTTTTTCTCTGGGCAGGATGGGGCGGGTGGCCACAATCCGGCTCAGCCCAAAGGCCCCGCGGCCGGCGCAACGATTTCGAGCAGTTCCACCGCGGGCCGGCCATCGAGTTGGATGTCGGCCACGCGGCCGTAGACAGGGGCTTCAGAGACAGGGGCTGCAGGACTGCTCCCGGCGGGCCTGGGGCCCATGAGACGGAAGAGTTCTTGGAGGTGCGGCCCGGGCATGATTTCCAGCAAGTTCACTCCCTGCACCTCGCGGAGCATCCCAGCCTCGATGAGAATGCGGCCCAGAGGCCGACGGCCCTCGCGGATCGCCCGTGCCGTGGGGACATCGAGGTGTGTCAGATCAATCCGCACGATCCCATGCTGAACAATCTCGCCAGCCGGCGTCTCGAGCAGGATTTCCCTGGCATACCAGCCGTCGTTCGGGCCATGTTCACGTCCGTCGTCAGCCTGCGCCACCACCCGGAGCCGCACGTCGCAGCCGTGAAACCGCTCCATCGCGACGGTCATGTGACTGCGGTGATCCAGCAACGCTCTGGCCGGTTCGGGCACCTGGTCCGGCATGACGCTGCGGCATTCGCCGAACTCCGCCAGGCCGCAAAACAGCCGCACGATCGCGGCTGCCCGCGCTACGGGATCACGGGAATCGGGCTCGCTCTTCATGCCAATGCGCCGTCGACGGACTCAGATGCAGCGTGACGCAACCGGTCACGCTGGACGGCGATTTTCAGCTTGCATCACGGCTGCCTGCAAGCCTCAGCCGGAAAACTGCTCAGCGGCAAGTTCGGGCACGGCGAGATCGAGCAGGAATTCCAGCACGTCCCGCAGCCTCCGCCAGCTGCAGGTCGCGGCCGCGGCGGCCGCGAGAGCACGTTGCTCGGCCACGAGTGCCGCCGCCCGCTCGAAGACGCCCGCCTTGGCATAGAGACTCCTGACCTCGGCCACCGCAGCGGTGATCGTCGCCTCGTCGGCATCAACGCGGCCCGCTGTCTGGGCGAGTTGTCGCAGCCGATCCGCATCCCCCTCCGTCAGTCGCTCGAGCGCCAGGGCCCACATCACGGTGGGGCGGCCGCCCAGCAGATCGCCGGCGGCCCGCCGATTGTTTTCCAGATCGCCGCTCCAGTCCTTGAGATCATTGAGCACCTGGAAGCCCGTGCCGACGTGCAACGAGTAGGCACCGATGTCTCCAGCCTCTGCAGGCTGAATTCCCGCCATCCGAATCCCCATCGCGACCGCCGCCTCGAACGCCGGCGAAGTCTTCAGGCCGTAGATCGTCAGCGCCTCGCCTGGAGTGAGCCGCTTATCGCACCCATCCCGCCACCACAATTCGGCTCCCTGTCCCTGCGCCAGTCGCACGTGGGCGTCGGCGAGGATCGCCACCATATCTCGAAGGGTCGCGGCGTCGACATCGGGCAAACTCGACACAACGCGGTAGCCGAGTCCGAGCAGATAATCTCCGGCGTTGATGGCTGCAGGAACTCCGTGCTCGACATGAAGCGTCGGCCGACCATACCGCATCAAATCCTGGTCCTCGATGTCGTCGTGGACGAGTGACGACTTGTGGAAGATTTCGATGGCGACGGAGGCAGCCTTGGCCGACTCCCGGGCCGATTTTTTTCCATCGTTTCCCCGGTCGGCCCGCACGGCATCATGCGCCGCCAGGCAGATGAACGGCCGGAGAAACTTGCCACCCCGGGTGAGAAAATCGGTCGCCATGCAGGCCGTCGCGTCGAGGGGAGCGACATCGACCGGAGTCGCTGGCCGCTGGACGCACATGGCCCCAGATACCGGACCAGATACCGGACCAAACACCGGACCAAGGCCTAGCCGCTCCGCCAGCCCCGCGAGCTGCTCCGCCGAGAACATCTCCGCGGCCTCTCGGAGCAGGGGCAGGTAGTCGCCCACCGGAGCAGCCCCGCCACCGGCGACCCCTACGAGCCCCAGCACCCACTCCACATCGATCGCGGAAGCGGCCAGCGTCTCCGCACACCCTGCATGCGCAGGGCCCTTGAGCGGCTCGCAGGGCACCGCTGCCACGGGCAGCGAAAACGCTGGCAGCATGGCGAACGCCTTCTCGAGATCCCCGAGCCGGGCAATGCCGAGCACCCCGTCGTACTGTCCGGTGAGCAGCGACCCGATGCCGGCGACCGCCCGCCCCACTGGCTCCACGACCCAGCCGCTGTCCCGTGCCGCCGACCAGATCGTGGCGATGCCACAGCTCGGACCACAGACCCGCGGCACTGTGTGCGGGCCGCGGGAGGCATCGTCCGCCCCGCAGGAGGCCACCGGGCAGTCGGGCAACAGGAGCAGCCGACGTCCGGACGGCGCGGCGGCCAGGCGATCCCGCCAGAACTCCGAGACGATCGTCACCATCGTCCAGCCCACATGCTCCGGTCCGGCAGATGCCCGCTTGACGAGAGTCTCGGCGGCGGCACGGAGCCCGGCCGCCGTTCGCACAGCCGACGGCACGCCGGCCGACCGCCATGGCGAAACAAGATCGGAGGCCATCGCCCGCAGCCGTTCCCGGACGGTTTTTGACTCCGGGCACCGGAGGGCCGCCACGGGTGCCGGCCCAGATCGCTCCGCCAATGGGATGGATTTACGGTCTGCAGTCGCGGTTTTTGCGGCCGCCGATACTTCGTACACGGAGTACCTCATTGGAGTGGGAGCACAATGGAATGCCATCTGGCATGCCGAAAAGATCCGGGCTTCCGGAGGGAACCGCACTCGGGAACGAAACGTAACCCCGGGCGGCCAACGACCGGCTCAGGCGTCAAAAAACCGTGGCAGGAGCGAGTCGATCTGCAGGAGCCCGCGGCGGGAGAGCACCGGACCGCTGGCGGTCCGTTCCAGATACCCCTCCAATTCGAGCGACCGCCACTGGTCCGCCCATTCCGCCAGCGGATCGACGCCAAACTTTCGGGACAGCCGGCCCGTATCGAGCCGGCCCCGCTTCAGTCCGAGCACCAGTTCGCGGATCAGCAATTCCCGCGGGGTCGGCGCGAGCCCGCGGTGGATGGGCAGCCGCCCAGCCTCGACCGCGGCCAGGTAGTCGTCCCAATGGGTGGCATTCTGGTAATGCACGCCAGAGAGGTGTCCGAAGCTCGCCACGCCAAGCGCCACCAGATCGCTCCCCTCCCAGAGCATGTCGCGGTAGTGGAAGTGCACGCGGGCGGGATCACGAACGAGCGTATAGCCGCTCGAAACCGAGTAGCCGCGTTCCAGGCAGTGATCGAAGGCCCAGTCGACCCACGCCCGCTTCGTCGACCAGTCAGCCACCGGCGTCTGCCCGCCACCATCGCGCGCGTCACGGACGAACACCGTGTTGAGCGGCAGCTCCATCTGGTAGATCGTGATGCTGTCGGCCTCGAGCGTCAGCGTCTGCTCCACGGTGCGCTGCCAGGAGTCGAATGTCTCGCCCACCATGCCGGCGATCAGGTCGACGTTGGTGTTGGGAAAACCTGCGGCCTTGATCCAGTCCCAGGCCCGGAGAATCTCGGCGGAGAGGTGGGCCCGGCCGTTGGCCTCGAGCACATCATCGGCGAAATTCTCGACGCCGAGCGAAATCCGTGTCATGCCGAGCGACTTGAGCGCCGCCACCTTCGGCTCGGAGAGCGTGCCCGGCTCGCACTCGAACGTCACCTCCTCGGCGTGCTGCCAGCCGAAACTCTCGTGCAGGCCGGCGACCAGCCGTTCCAGCTGCTTCACGCTGAGAAACGACGGCGTACCGCCGCCAAAATAGACGTAGCGGAGCGGTCGGCCGCGGACTGCGGGCGTCGCGGCGGCGAGCGCGGCCTCGCGGGCGAGCGCCAGGGAATACCGCTCCACGTCGGCGGCGGCGACGTCGGTATAGACGCGGAAGTAGCAGAACTTGCATCGCTTCCGGCAAAACGGAATGTGCAGGTAGAGGCCGAGAGGCACCGCTGGCCGCTCGGCCCGCGGTTCGGCATCGAAGGCGGAGAGCACCTCCGGCACCGCGGCTTCGTTCCACCGGGAAAAGGGTGGATAGTTGGCGACGAAATAGCTGCCCGGCTCGGTCGCGTTGCTCAAGAGGGGTTCTCTTGTGGTTTGAAAAACCGGCTCATGCACGGTGTTCTTTCAATCGTCAGGCAATCGTCCCGCGTCAGGCAAGCCCGCGGGCCGCAAGCAGGTCGTCGAAGTCGCGGAGGTGGTAGGCGACCTTCGCCGTGTCGAGCACCCGGCAGAGCGACCGCAGGGCGATCCCCATGCCGTCGGGGCCACTCGTGCCGCCAAACTGGCCGCCACCCCGCACATGGGGCTCCAGATCGAGAAACACGCCGGGAATCCCGCGGCGTTCCAGCTTCTTCGTGAGTGAGGGGAGCATGGTCTTGAGATCGGCAAGGATCCGCTCGTGGCCACCCGCCCCGCGGTCGGACGGCACGAAGTTGTCGAGCATGTGCTCGTCGACATGCTTGCCACGCACCTTGCCCGACACCTTGCGGTAGTCCTTGATGTGCACCCAGCCCAGGCCCGGCTTCATCGCCTCCCACTGGGCATAGACCTGGGCCGTGGAGAAGCCCTGCACGATCAGGTTGGCGGCGTCAAACACGAGCACGAGGCCCGGATGGTTGACCTTCCGGTGGATCTCCGCGAGCAGTTCGCCCGTCTGGCCAACGAGGTTGGCCTCGACCTCGAGGCCAAAGGTGAGGTCGGAGCGGTGGCAGGCCTCGGCGATCTGGCCGATGTGGTCGGCCGCCTGCTCCACATAGTCCTCGGGCTTCGCTCCCTTGGGATGATAGAAGGAGAAACCGCGAATGAGCTTGGTCTCGAAGGCATGGGCGAGTTCGCAGGCCTTGGCGACATCCTTGGCGAGATACTGCTTGAAGGGCACGTAGGCATTCTTCGTGCCGTCGGCTTTGTCGACGAGTTTCACCTTGCCGATCGGCGAGGCGATCGACGCCACGTTCAGGCCATACTGATCCTCGAGGTGGCGGAGTTTTTGGATCTCCGACAGCGTCAGTTTCATGACGTTCTTCACGCCCTTGCCGACGTCGATGAACCGCAGGCTGTAATACTCGAGGCCGATGGCCGCCAGCGCCGTGAACTGCTCGACGGCCGTGAGGTGGAAGGCCGACTCGTCAGCGAGGGCAGAGAGCAGAACGCGGGAAGAAGACGTCGCAGGACGAGCCATGGTGGGCGGTGCCTTGTGGGGTGGATGAGTCCTGCGGACGATTGTGCATCCGCCACACGGCAAAGGAAAGGGCCAGCAGTTGCTTGCGCCGGCAACCGCCGGGTCACCCAGCCGCCGGCAGGTGCTCGCCCGAGGGGTGCGACACCACGATCCGAGACGAAATGCCACCCCGGGGGGTGAAGTGGGCCACGAGCGTCATCCGTCGCGGCTTGAGCACCGCCACCAGATCGTCGAGGATCCGGTTGGTGACGTTCTCGTAGAAGATCCCTTCGTTGCGGAACGCCTGCAGGTACAATTTCAGGCTCTTGAGTTCGACGATCAGGGCATCCGGCACGTAGCGAAACGTGAGCGTGCCAAAATCGGGCTGCCCCGTCTTCGGACAGACCGACGTGAACTCCGGACAGACGATCTCGATTTGGTAGTCGCGACCGGGGTTCTGATTGGGAAATACTTCGAGGTGGTCGCGTGACGGCGGGGCTGGCGTGGCTGGTGTGCTCATGATGAACGGAAGTCTGCCATGAAACCCGACGATGTGAAAGCTCGGCCGAAAGACGCCGCGGAGACAGCCACTCCATCGGCCGTCGTGCTCCTTTCGGGCGGGCTCGACTCGGCGACCGCCGCCGCCTGGGCCACGAGCAGGGGCTCCAGGCTGTCGGCACTGTCGATCGACTACGGCCAGCGACACCGCTGCGAACTCGATGCCTCGCGGGCCGTGGCTCGAGCCCTGGGGATCCGGGACCACGTCGTCCTGCCGATCGATCTGGCGGCCTTCGGCGGCAGTGCCCTGGTCGATCCGTCGATGCCCGTGCCGAAGGACCGCGCTGATGCCGACATTGGCCACGGCATTCCCGTCACCTACGTGCCCGCGCGAAACACGGTGTTTCTCAGCCTGGCCCTCGCGATGGCCGAAACCCGCGGCGCTGGGGCGATCGTGCTCGGCGTCAACGCCATCGACTACAGCGGCTATCCCGACTGCCGTCCGGAATTTCTCACCGCCTTTCAGGAGGTGGCCCGACTCGGTACGAAGGCGGGCGTCGAGGGGCGGTCAATCGAACTCGTCGCGCCTCTTGTCAAGCTTTCGAAGGCGGAGATCATCCGGCTGGGACTGTCGCTCGGCCTCGACTACGGGCTCACGACCAGCTGCTACGATCCCGATGTCCGCGGCCGCCCCTGCGGCCGCTGCGATTCCTGCCTCCTGCGTGCGGCCGGCTTTGCCGCCGTCGGCGCGATCGACCCGCGTGCGAGCCTCTGACGGCGGCTCCAGTCGCACCTCACGAACCCATTCGCCATGCGCATCGCCGAGATCTACGCGTCGCTGCAGGGCGAAGGCCTGCTCGCCGGCACGCCGAGCGTGTTTGTGCGGACGAGCGGCTGCAACCTCCGCTGTCACTGGTGCGACACGCCCTTCACATCCTGGGAGCCAGTGGGCGAGCAGCGATCCGTGGCAGATGTCGCGGCTGAGGTGGCCGCGCTCGGCCGGCGGCATGTCGTGATCACCGGCGGCGAACCGCTGCTCCTGCCCGAGGTGGCCGACTTATGCCGCATGTTCAGCAGTGACGGCATGCACATCACGATCGAGACGGCGGGCACGGTCTTCATCGATGCGCCGGCCGACCTCATGTCGATCAGTCCGAAGCTGGCCTCGTCGGCGCCGCCGGCCGACACGCCCGGCAACTGGGCGGCCCGCCACGAGGAATCCCGCCGGCGGGACGACGTGATCCTCGCTCTCATGGCCGGCGGCAACTACCAGCTCAAGTTCGTCATCGATTCCCCCGAGGATCTCGCGGAAGCCGTGGCGTGGATCGACGATCTCGCCGCGGCACGGCCCGAGGGCGTGGACCGCAGCCGGGTGCTCTTCATGCCGCAGGGCAGGGGACCTGAAGAACTCGCCCGGACGACGGCATGGCTCGAGCCCGAGTGCCACG
>JBILKZ010000068.1:0-20475 GCA_044376405.1 Pirellulales bacterium | reverse complement strand
AACACCCTCGCCCTCATGGGGAACGATGCGACGAGTTTCGAGATCGTCGGATCCTCGCTCTGTTTACGGGCCGGCGTCGTCCTCGACAGGACAGCAAGGCCGACCTATTCGGTGAGGGTCGTCGCGTTTGACGCCACGCTTCCCGAGAGCGTGCCGGCAAGCATGAGTTACACGCTGACCGTGACGGCGCCGACGTCGGCCGGCACTACGCTTGTCTTCCAGGGACAGGATTTCCAGTCCAAGGGCGGATCGGCGAACCATATCTGGCGGGCCGGCGACTATTGGCGGCAATCGTTCACCGTCCCGTCTGCTGCGACGGTAACGCAGTTGGCGCTGCAGTTGCAGATGACGAGCAACTCCACGTCGCGTGCGGGACTCGATATGGGTGTTTTTGTAAACTCCATTCGCGTCGGTCAATTCAACCTGACAGTGGGTACGTCGGGCACGCAGAACTACTCGTATTCGTTCGCTGCCATCGCCGGCCCAACCTACCTCATCGAACTGCGAGCCTTGAACACCGTGCCGTCAGGCCAGGGTGCCGTGGCTTTGGTCACGTCCAGCGGCAATTCATTTGCGAGGATCGGTACGAATGCAGCCGTCGGACAGACGTCGGTCGCCACCCTCTCGCGGGTTCCAGGCGAGGGCTACGCCCGTCTGGTGCAGTCTGGAATAGCCCTGCAGCGAGGGCAAACGTATCAGTTCACCATGCGTATGGCAGGCAGTGTGCAACTCACTGGCACAGACCACATGCCCGAGTTCTGGGGCGAGGGTCTGATTTTCGATGCGTTTGACAAAAAGTCGTATGAACGCGACGGCTGGACCTACTATCAGGCGACGGTGACGACGCAGAAGACAGGCATCTACGAATTGAAGCTCGCGTTATGGAGCCGGCAGTCGCTCAATGTCACGGACATTTCGCTGAAATCGCTCTCAACGGGAGCTGAATCGGTGAGAAACGGCAGTTTTGTCGACGGTCTCTCCGGATGGTATTCGCATGGCGGTCGGATCGAGCGAGCGGTTAACCGATAGCGCTGCATCGCCTCTGGGACCAGGGGGCGATACGCAAGGGCACTATGCGGCCGGACGGTGTGGAGTGCCGCCGCCACCGTTCGATGAGCACCTTGGCTTCAAGCAGCGTGTCGAACGCTTCCCGTGCCAGCAGCTCGTCCCGGAGCAAGCCGCTTCGCCTGGTCGATCCGCAGCCCACCGAACTTCTGCTTCCAAGGGGGCCGGTCACATAAAAAAGCACCCCGCACGGCGAACCGTACGGGGTGCCACAATACGGAATCGGGAAACCTGCGATCACTCGGGCAGGATCACCGCATCGATGACGTGGATGACGCCGTTGCTGGTCTTGATGTCGGTCTTGGTCACGTTCGACATGCCCTTGGCAGTGCCAACCTTCACACCACCGTCGGTGCTGATCTTCACGGTCGATCCGCCGGCAGTCTTGGCTTCCTTGAGTTTCACCACATCCGCCGCCATGACCGACCCGGGAACGACGTGGAGCAGGAGGATCGCCTTGAGCTTGCCTTTGTTTTCCGGCTTCAGCAGCGTTTCCACCGTACCCGCGGGGAGCTTCGCAAAGGCCTCATCGGTCGGTGCGAACACCGTGAATGGCCCCGCACCCTTGAGCGTATCGACAAGTTCAGCGGCTCCAAGGGCCGCCGCGAGGGTCTTGAACGTGCCGGCTCCAACAGCCGTTTCGACGATGTCAGCAGCCTTCAGGCCAGCCGAGCCGAACAGCATCAGTGCCGCCGCAAAAAAAGCAGTCGCAATTCGAGTGTGCATCGAGAACTCTCCAAAGAACAAAAGGGGAAACCGACGAACGATAGGGCCCTCCCCCTAAAGAGGCAACACATTCGTTTGCGCTCATCGCGACAGAAGATCGTTCTCAGGGTGACTTCATCGTCACTGGCGGTTTCCGCCGCGCGCGGTCAGGAAGTTGTGGAGGGGCCATGCCGGGGGCGGGCCGTTGCCCGCCCCCAAGACACTCTCCGCCGACGTTTCAATGCCGTCGGGCTTCCGCTCGCTTAGTGCATGACGGAGACGGCTCCGCTCATGGCCCCACGACTCCGCGGGTCTGGATCGTTCGCAAAGCCTCCGGCAGCAGCGGCGTGTTCGCCGTGGATTCGGTCCCACACCTCGCGGCGATGGATCGGCATCGTGCTATCGGCTTCGAACCCGAGACGCACTCTGCCCCCCTCGACCGACAGGATCGTGATCACCATCACCACCTCCTGATCATCAGGCCTTCCGATCACAACACTTTCGCGGTTCTTTCTGGTCAATACCAACATGGGTCACCTTCTTCATGGTTGCGGATCCATCCAGGAAAAGTTCAGCGTCAAACAGCTTCGCTGCAGTTTGTCGCGTCGGCATGCAGGTGGGTGTCGATCGGAACGCCAAGGGGCCGCACCGCCCGTCCCAGCTCAAACAGTTCCACGGCCGGACTGGTCGTGAAGGTCTTCATCACACTTCCCGTCACCGAATCAACATGGGCGACCGCGCCCCGTAGCGTGATTCCCGTCCGACTCTCGACGTGACGGCGGAGCGAATCGAGGGAGTGATCGAAGAGGTGTTGGTGAAAGTCTCTCACCCTTGTCAGCCCCTCCTGCCCATTCGCGGCCAGCCGTCGTTCGACCGCTGAAAAGGCCTCGCTCAGGCTCACCACCATCCAGTCGCCATCGGCCACAATCATCACGCTCGTCGGCACGCGGCCGGTCAAAAGATGCTCGAAGCTCCCAGCCGCCCGCGCCACTTCTCGTGCCGTGCGTTGCCGTGCGAGATTCGTCTCAAAGGGTGTATGCATTGCCTCGTCGCTCCAGTGTTCAAGGGCATGAAGCCAAAAAACAAAAAAAGCCGGCGTGAGAGCCTGCCCGAAGGCAAACTCTCACGCCGGCTTACGTTGTGACCAGCCTTCCGGGCTCAGCCGGACTGCTCGTCAACTCGTCATCCGTCGGCTGCTTCACTGTGAGGTGTCGCACACCGTGAGGCTCTGACACGACTGGCGTGATCAAGCCTCATGGGCAGCATACCGCAGCAGATGCACAATGCAAGGAATTTCTTTTCTCGCGTGAGTCGGCAGATCGTTATTTGTTCTTTGCAATGCGCGTGTCTGGGATCTGCGTGAGTGTGAATAACAACACCTCCTCGCCGGTGACGGTGCTGACGTCGTGGTGCAGACTGACGCAGCGCATGCCGCTTGCTTCCTCGACCATTTTCTCGAGCCGCGGCCTGGAGATTTCCACGAGGTTCGTGCGGACTCCCTTGAGCAAGTCCCGGCCTTTATCCGCCGGCAGTGCAGCGACGAGATGCTGTTCGGCCGCGGAAAGCACGCCCTGCAGCCGCACCAGTAAGAGATCCCGAATCAGATGCGTGCAGATGTCCTTGGGTCCTCGACCCATGAATTCCTGCATGAAGATCGTCACACCCTTGCTGACGGCAGCTTCGATTTCACCTTGGGTCTTCATCGGAATCCTCCGAGGTGTCCACATGTCGCCCAAGCTATGACTGCCTGGGGCCTTACCAACTGTCAGTGTGCAAAGGTCGCGTGTCGGGTATTCCCTCCACGGCGTCCCCAATCAAGCCACACCGCAGGTCAGGAATCGACTGCGGCTCGACCGAATCTCACTGCTGTCAGTGTAGGGCGAGCGATGCCTGCATACAATCAAGTGTTGCATCGGCGCCATGATGCCTCAGAAAGCTGGTTTCGAGCCGATGTGGCGAGGCACATCCGGTGGCCGATCGTCGCGACTGATCACGACCATTCGTCTCTTCACTCCTTGATCGGAGCCGCATCGAACATGTCACCGCCACTGCCAGCGCTGGAACAACTCGCCAAGGTAGCCAGGGACTTGCAGCAGGAACGAACAGGCCATCCTCCGAAAGCCGTGACCGTCATCATCGGCGACGACATGCTCGTGATCACGCTCCACGACGCGCTGTCACCAGCGGAGAGGTTGATGAGCGAGACCGCGAAAGGGGCTGCTGATGTGCAGGATTTCCATCGGCAGTTGTTCGCCGTATCGTCGGCGCAACTCCGGGACGAGATCACGCGGATCACGGGCCGCACGGTGCGGGAGGCCGCCGTGGAAGTCGAGCCCGTCACGGGGACGGTCGTCCATGCTTTTACAAGCGGCAACGTGGTGCAGATCTTTCAGCTGACACCGGGTGGCGTGCCCCCCTTCAGCGGCACGACTGCGACGGAGTGAATCTGGCAGCGGTGCAAGCCCTGCAGCACGAACGTCGAGCGGGCCGGTCGAGCCCGATGGGGCCGCCGCCCCAGCCTTGGCTCGCGGCTGGCTAGCCCACCAAAGGCCCTGCCGGCCCGTGTTTTTGATCCTGCGCAACGCGGTATCCTTGACACTGCCTCCACCCGCTCCCACCCTTGAACTCGTTTCGTTTGACCTCTTTTCGATTGAACGTCCAGCCGAAGCCGACCATGCCGAATTCCGAGTCAAATCCTGAGGCAGATCGACTTCGCACGGTGACCGACGACTCCCACGGCTGGCGGCGTTGGGGGCCATATCTGTCAGACCGTTCTTGGGGTACCGTCCGGGAAGATTATTCGGCGGATGGCGACGCCTGGCGATATCTCCCATATGGGTTGTCGAGGTCCAAGGCCTATCGCTGGGGCGAGGATGGCATCGCCGGCATCTGCGACCGGTTTCAGCTGCTCTGCTTCGCGCCGACCTTCTGGAACGAATCTGACACGCACCTCAAGGAACGGTTTTTCGGCGTCAACCCATTCGAGGGGAACCACGGCGAGGACGTGAAGGAGTATTACTTCCACGTCGACAACACCCCCACGCACTCATTCATGAGCCTGCGATACCGCTACCCACAGCGGGCGTTTCCCTACGAACAGCTTGTGGCCGAAAACCAGCGTCGGCAGGGACAGGGGCCGGAGTACGAACTCCTCGATACGGGAGTCTTCGCCGATGACCGCTGGTTCGACATCCTCGTGGAATACGCCAAGGCATCTGCCGAGGAGATCGCCATCCGGATCACGGCGGTGAACTGCGGCCCCGACGCGGCCCCGTTGCACATGCTGCCGACGCTCTGGTTCCGCAACACCTGGTCGTGGGGGCTGAAGCCGCTGCCGGAGCCGGTGATCCGCTCCGTCGCCGGGCCTGCCGGCGCGCTCTGCCTGGAGGCCGACGACAACGGCATGCTGCTCGACCCGCGGATGCCTGCGGGCTGTCAGCTCGGACCCCGCCGGCTGCTGGCTGCGGCCGATGCCGCCGTCGTGCTGGCGACCGACAACGAGACAAACGGCGCGGCAGTCTACGGCGTTGGTCACGGCAGCCGCTCGCGATTTACGAAGGACGCCTTTCACCGGTTCCTGTGCGACGGGGAGCGGAACGCCGTGAACCCGGCGGGCAGCGGCACGAAGGTCTGCATCCATCGCCGCTGGCTCGTGCCGCCAGGCGGCTCGGCCGTCATGCATCTCGTGCTGACCGACCGACCGCCAGCGGAAGCGATCCCATCGACCGCGGCCACAGCGGCAGGCGGTCCGACGCTGGCCGCCTTCGTCGACGCCACGCTGGCAACGCGGCGTGCCGAAGCCGATCGTTTTTATGAACAGTTGGCGCGGCCCGCTGCCACGGCCGACGAGCGGCAGGTGCAGCGACGGGCGCTGGCCGGCCTCTTGTGGTCGAAGCAGAACTACATCTTCGACGTCGAGAAGTGGCTCGACGGCGACAATCCCGCCATGCCGCCGCCGGCCTCGCGACAGAGGATTCGCAACCAGCACTGGCGACACCTCAATTCACTGCGGGTGCTCTCCATGCCCGACACCTGGGAATACCCCTGGTTCGCGGCCTGGGATCTCGCCTTCCAATGCATCCCGTTCGCGCTGGTCGACACGCAGTTCGCGAAGGACCAGCTCTGGTTTCTGCTCTTCGAGCAGTTCCAGCATCCCAGCGGCCAACTGCCGGCCTACGAGTGGGAGTTCAACGACTTGAATCCCCCCGTGCATGCCTGGGCGGTCTGGCGGGTCTACAACATGGAGAAACGCCTGCACGGCCGCAAGGATCGGGCCTGGCTGGAGCGGTGCTACCACAAGCTGCTGCTGAATTTCACCAGCTGGGTGAACAAGGTGGACCGTGAAGGCAACAATGTGTTCGAGGGGGGCTTTCTCGGCCTCGACAACATCAGCATCTTCGACCGCAGCGAGCAGCTGGAAGACGGAGCCTCGCTCGAACAGTCTGACGCGACCGGCTGGATGGGAATGTTTTCCCTGACGATGATGCGGATCTCGCTGGAGCTGGCCAAGGAAAATCCCGTCTACGAGAGCACGGCCTCGAAGTTCCTCCAGCACTATGCCTACATCGCCTATTCGATGAAGCACATGGGCCGCCGCGACTACGCCCTCTTCGACGAGGAGGACGGCTTCTTCTACGACGTGCTGCGGCATGCCGACGGTCGGTTTCAGAAGTTCCGCGTGCGGTCGCTGGTGGGTCTGATTCCGATGTTCGCCGTCGAGCGGCTGGAGGCGAAGTGGATCGAGCCCTTCAAGGAGTTCACCGCGAACCTCAACTGGTTCATGAACAACCGGTCCGACATGGTGGCAAAGGTCATCCAGCGGGTGCCGCAGGCCGACGGTTCGATCACGCACCTGCTCACGATCATGAACTTCGCGCAGCTCACGCGTCTGTTGGGCCGGCTGCACGACCCGGATGAGTTTCTGGCGCCGCATGGCGTGCGGTCGCTTTCCAAGAAGCACGAATGCGAACCGTTCGCGTTCGAGGGCCGGACGGTTGGCTATGAGCCGGCGGAGTCGTCGACGAAGCTCAAGGGCGGCAACTCCAACTGGCGGGGGCCGATCTGGTTTCCGACCACGTTCTTGATCGTCGAATCGCTGCGAAAACTGGGCACCGCTTTTGGGCCGGACGTCTGCATGGAAACGCCCGCGTCGGCTGGCAGACCGATCGCCTTCCGCGAGATGGCCCGCGACATCGCCCGTCGAACGACAGGCATCTTTCTGCTGGATGCCTCAGGCCACCGGCCCGTGTGGGGCGACTCGGACCGATTCAGGGACGACCCGCTGTGGCGGGACGAACTGCTCTTCTACGAATACTTCCACGGCGACACAGCCGCCGGCCTGGGCGCGAGCCACCAGACGGGCTGGACGGCGCTGGTGGCCAACCTCATCGACGAGTGGCCCTGAGGCTTTCGGCGACACTGTCGGCAATTCCTGCGTGGAGACCGTTTTGTCTACACTGCATGCAGGGATTGCTTCCAGCAGCCAGTCGATGAGCACACCCAGTCGATGAACACAGCCAGTCGGGGATGGCCCCCACCGCAGCAGCGGATCGCCCGGCGCAGACGGGTTGAAGCAGCCCCGGTCGTCATCGAAAGGACGATAGCATGAAGCTTGGACTGGTTTCCGCGATCCTCCCCGAATGGTCCCTCTCCGAAGTGCTGGCGTTTGCCGCACGGGAGGGATTCGCCGCGGTCGAGGTGATGTGCTGGCCGGTTGGCCGGGCCGAGCGGCGGTTCGCAGGTGTCACACACGTCGACGTCGATGCGCTCACGCCGGCCAAGGCAGACGACATCCATGGAGAGTGTGCCTCTCACGGGATCGAACTGAGCGGCCTTGGCTACTACCCCAACATGCTCGACCCCGATCCAACGGTGTCGAGTCTGGCGATCGGCCATTTTCGCAACGTGATCATCGCGGCGGAGAAACTCGGCCTCTCGTCGGCGAACACCTTCGTGGGCCGCGATTGGACGAAGACGGTCGACGAGAACTGGCCACGATTCCTCGAGGTGTGGAAGCCGCTCGTGGCGTTTGCCGAGGACCATGGCGTGCGGATTGGTATCGAGAATTGTCCGATGCTCTTCACACGTGACGAATGGCCGGGCGGCAAGAATCTCTTCGCCTCACCAGCCATCTGGCGCCGCGCGTTCGCCGACATCGATTCGCCAGCCTTCGGGCTCAACTACGACCCTTCCCACTTGCTCCTGCAGGACATGGACCCGGTCCTCCCGCTCGCCGAGTTCAAGGACAAGCTCTTCCACCTGCATGCCAAGGATGTCCTGATCGACCGCGTGAAACTCCAGAATGTCGGCCGGTTCGACTTTCCACTGCGCTGGCATCAGCCGAGAATTCCAGGCTATGGCGGCATCGACTGGAACCGGTTCATGGCCGAAGTCATGCGGGTCGGCTACGACGGTCCGGTCTGCATCGAGGTCGAGGACGACACGTTCGGCCAGAGTCTCGACGGCCGACTGCGGGCGATCCGCGTCGCGCGCAGCATTCTTTCGCCCTATTTTGCGACCTGACGGATTCGACTTATGAGCAGCATCGTGCGGACTGCGGCTGGGCTCTTGTTTCTGGCCTCGCTGACCGGGGCGTGCCTCGGCGACGCTCCCACTCCGGCAACGCTCGTCTTCGAGGAAAACTTCAACAGCTACACCGACGGTGAGCAGCCGTCGTCTATCTTCGAACTGCAGGAGAGGCAACTCGACCACGGCGAAACGATCGGGGGCCGCTACGCCGTCAACAACGGCAACCGGCACATGCTCATGGCCCCGCAGGTCAAGGATTTCGACCTGACCTTCACCGTTGAGCCGCATCCCAAAGCCCTGCGATCGCCGACGATGAACGTCGAGTTCCGAACCGACCCAAATGGGCTCCGGGGCTACCGTATCGCCCTCTGGATGGGCACCTACAATCGAGTCGATCTGGCCTTCTGGGACAACACCGTGTCTCCGCCAATCATGCAGAAGCTGACCTCGCCGCAGGTTCCGGAGTTCAAACTGCCCGTCCCCGAGCCCATCCGCTTCCGCTTGAGCGTGCATGGCCGCGACGTCGAGTTTATCCGCAACGAGCAATCGCTCCTCAAATTTACCGATCCGAACCAAGCTCCTCGGATATCCTCGCCGGGCAACATCACCTTCTCCAGCTTCCCGGCCACCTGGATTCCGGAGGATGTCGCGCCGCTGTATTTCGACGACATCCGGCTGGAAACGCCCGACCGCGGCGAAGCCATCCGGCCCCTGCTCCAGAAGCGATACGACATCCCCCAGAATCTGCGTGCTGTCAGCATACCAACACACCATGAGCTTCAGATCGCCGAGGTCGCCGGCACCGGCATGGATGACCTGCGAACCGATGCGCCGGGCGGCCGCGTCTATCGCGTGACAGCGGGCGTGCAGTTTCCCGTGCTCGAAGGCCTCAAGGCACGCGCCACCGCCGCGCTCACGCCCTATGTGCGGCTGGAGCGGCCCAACGGCACCGTGATCCTCAAGCAGCGGATTTTTCACGGCATCCTGGGCAACATGCGGCCGGGCCTTCCCGGCGGTGGCGCGGCGCAGTTGCTGCGATTGATGACCTCATACGCCGACCCGCCGCACTACGGCGTCGCGCTCCACACCCAGAAGGCAGCCGACGCCACCGGGCCGCAGTCCTCGAGTCGCTTCGTCACGGCCCTGCCAGAAGACTTCAACGTGGTCGTGGGCTGGGAATACTTCATGGACAACGACCATCTCGAGGCGAGCGGCCCGGTGGAGGCGATCTACCACCGCGACGGCAAACTGCTCTACGCCGGAATGCCGCTGCGAGTCGGCGACGTGGCCCTCACGCTCGACAGCCCCCAGCCTGCCGGGATCATCGCGAGGGTCTCTGACAAGAACTCCGACGCCAAGAACTTCGTCCAGCGGTTCAAGGAGAATCACTATTTTCTCGAAGGCGATCCGGTGCGGTTCACGGTGTCGCTGGCCGCCGGACCCAAAACCCCGCCGCCTGGCGGGTTCCAGTGGCGGCTGCTCGACGCGTATCGGCGGCCTGTCGATGGCGCGGACGGCCGGGGACGATTCGCCGCCGCAACGAGTGACCTGGCGAAAACGCTCCGCGGCATCGGCCGTGAACTCATCAGCGCCGAGCTTCCACTTGGCGTGATGAAACCGGGCGTCTACTGGCTCGATCTCCAAACCGACGGCGTGTCGCTGAAGCGGGCGTTCAGCGTTGTGCCCGCGAAGCAGCGTGCCGGCAATACGGCGGCCCGTGCGTCCGGCCTCCCTTGGATCGAAGGACAGTTCTACCCGGCCATGACCACGACCAAAGACGCCGGGCACTACGTCTCGGCGTCCAGTGCCCGCAGCGCCGACTGGCAGCAGATGCTGGCCGCGTTCAACATGAAAATCACCGGCCTTCCGCCGGGCGTCGCGCTTCCCGATGCGAAGCTCGCATTTTCCCCAGGGTATCGGATCTGGAGGTCGGACTCCTTTTCCGAGCAGGCTGTGCAGGCATTTCTCGCGTCGAAGGAATACCAGCCGCAGCCAGACGACGCGCCATTGCGCGATCCCAAGACGACTGCTGCGGACAGGCAACGGATCATCCGGCAGTCACACTTCAAGGAGTGGATCGACCATTGGTGCCGTGTCCGCACCGACAACGACGCCGCACAACGCACGGTGTGGAACGAGCATGCAGCCGGCTCCGAAAACGTTTCGTACGGTCCACCCCTGATCAACACATTCTATTACGGCAACCTTTACGGTGGCCGGTACTATGGCTGGGATGCGCGAATGGTCGCGGAGAGTCTCCGGCTCATCGACGTCTTCAAGATGGAGACCTACCCGCACGACTTCGGCCGTCAGCCGGCCAGCTATACGCCTTCGATCGCCCAGACGAAGATGGCCTTTCCAAAGGCGGGCTGCGGGTGGGAGATGTACGGTGCCCAGGGCTACGTGATCGACAATCGCACAGCCGAGGGCCGCGCGCCGAACGGCCTGGGCTATCCCAGCCGCAACTTCCAGGCCCATCAGGTCGCCGAGCAGACGCTGGGGCCGTGGTACTTCGCAGACGGCGGCCTGCACCCCGCCGGCCACACGCACATCATCCCACAGACGGGCCAGTGGACCCAGGAGATGCTCCGCGGCATGATCGACGGCCTGCGGGCAGCGGCGGACGTGAAGACGCTGACCCCGGTGCGGTCACCGGCGTTCGTCAGTTCGTGGGCGGCGGCCGATCTCGACCCCTCATGGCAGCGAGGCACGGTGAATAACGCTGCGGCAGAAGCGCCGGCCTACGCCTACCTGCAATCACGACTGGCCGGCCTCGCGGGCGGCTTCTTCCTCGACATCTCCGACGTCGCCAACCTCGACCGTGGCCGTGCCGACATGCTCGTGCTGCCGCCGATGCGCGGCGCCACGCCGGAGCAGGTCGCTGCGATACGCCGCCTGCACAAGGAGGGCATCGCGCTCGTCTGTTTCGACGACGCCACGGGCCTGGAAGATCTCTTCGGCATCCGCCGCCTCAGCGACGGCGTCGCGTTTCGCTCCGTGGAGCGGGCCGCCAAAGACACGCTGCTGACAGGCATCGACACGGCGGCACTGACGGAACGGGTCGCGCACGACGGCACGGCATGGTATGAACTGGACGGTGCCGCGGAAGTGCTCTCCGCCTGCGACGGCAGGAATCGTAGGGTGGCGCCGATGCTGACGCTCCATCGCATCGCGAAGGGGCCCGGGGCCCTGTTCTTCGCGGCTGGCGCCACGGATGTGAGCCGGCGCCGCCATCAACCCGACGATCTGAACCTCGAGGGCGAGGTCTTAAGCAAGCTGGTCCAGCACTCGCTGCGGCGCGGCATGCTGGCCGTGGCCAACCCGGTGGCGCGGGTCAGCCCACCCGGCACGGTGCTGGCATTCCGCCAGCCCGACGACAGTCTTTATGTGGTGGTGATGGAGAGTTCCTGGCCCTTCAGCAGCGGCCTGCCACAGGAGGTCGACCTGCTCCTGCTCGGCCCGGGTGCCGATACCGCGACGCTGGAGTGTGAGCTGCCGCTCCGCGAGGGGCCGCGCCGCGCCGGGGAACGCCGTGTGACCATGACGCTGCAACCGGACGAGGTGGTCTGCCTCACCGTCGTCGGCATGCAGGAGAAGCCGCCGGCCGACGGTCAGTAGCGGACGCCCACGCCAAGATTCGTGAAGAAGTTGGGCGTGGTCTCGTTGAGCCCCCAGCCGTAGCGGAGCCCCAGTTCGAGATCCTTGGTCACCAACACGTGGCCACCGAAGCTGATGTACTGGATGTTGAGGGGCAGTTCCTTGCCGGAGGAAAAGATGCCGAAGTATTCGGTGTGCACGTTCCAGCGTTCGCTAAGGGGAATCTTCAGCACGCTTGAGGGAGCCCACTGGTTGAAGGCATCCTCCTCGACGAAGCCCGTGCCGTATCGCATGGCCGAGTTCCACTCCCAGCCGTTGGCAAACCGCCAGCCAAACGCCTCCCCAGCCATGAGCGTGGACTGCGTCGTCGGGCCATAGGCGGGCGTGAAGCCCTGCACGATCAGAGCCGATTGCGGAATCCAGCCTGCCTGCTCCGAGGTCTCCACCTTCGTGCCGTAGAGCACCCGGCTCTCGTATTCGGAGATGACATCCTCGCCGCCGATCTCATTGCCCGAGACCGTGCCCGGGCCGCCCGCCTCGTAGTTGAAGCCGACGCGGAGTTCGACCTTGTCGCCCAGCCCTCGCCGCACCAGCAGTTCCGGCACGCTGTGTGCCTCGGGGCCCAGCCGATTGTCGATGAAGGAGTAGGACGCTTCGAGGATCGTCCGCTGCGCACCGGCCGTAGTGGGCGCAAAGGTGAACGAGTCGCGGTCGGTCTCGATCTCGTCGGGTCGGGCAGCCGCCGTCCGGTCGAGCTGGCCTTGGCCCACTGCGTTCTGCACCGTCGCCACTGCGGCCAGCGTTGCCATCGTCAGAGCCATCAGCAGGCGACCAAGGGGCGGCGAACCGTGCCTGCACAGGCATGCTGAATCAAAGCATCTCTCATCAGGCCACACCGCTTGCCTGATTGGCCAGATCCCCATGCATGCCCCCGGCGATGTTCCTGAGATTCGGTGAAACGACCGCCTGAGCGGAATCGTTTGAGGCTTTACGATCGACCGGTCAGGCTGCCCAAAAGCCCCCACATTTCCAAGCGGCCCGGGCAGGCTGCGAGAACAGGGCGACTTTCAGTCGACGGTAAGGATTTCGGGTTCCGCGATGACTGTGTTCGTTGCTTCCCATGCCGATGGGGCTGGCGAATGCATCTGGACGGATCGCACCGATCACTCCGACTGCCCCGGGGATCGCGTGACCGTGACGGGGCCGACCTGGAGAACAACATGACATCTGGCATGACATCTGGCGGATGGGCGGTTTCCGGCATTTTCTCTGGCTTGATCACGCTCGCAGCCGCGGGGCTTGCCCTCGGGCAGGAACAGGATTTCGTGGGCCGCGAGGGCAGCGTCGGCAGCTTCGAGCGGTTCGACCCGGTGCTCAACGACGACGTGATGAACGGCGTTATCCCATCCGGACAGGACTGGTATCTCTTCGGCGAGCCCGAGCGCAGGGGCGTCTACGGCTGGCTCGACGGCGGCTTCATCGGCAACTTCGCGAACCCCGCCAGCAAGTTCAACGGCCCCTACAACGCCGTCGACCGGGCCAACGAGCCGATGATGAACCAAGCCTATTTCATAGCGGAACAGACCCTGCCCTCAGACGGATCCGCCGGCATCGGAGCCCGTGCCGACCTCCTCTACGGCGAGGATTTTCCACTCGCCATGTCGCTCGGTTGGGAAACGAACCCGGGCTCGCGTGACTGGAACAGCGGCGAATACTACGGCGTCGCGATACCGCAACTCTATTCCGAGGTGGGCACCCAGGACTTCAACCTCAAGCTGGGCCACTTCTACTCCCTCGTAGGCTACGAGGGCGTGCCGGCGGTCGGCAACTTTTTCTACCTGAAGTCCTACAGCTATCAGTTTGCTGGCCCGTTCACCCACTGGGGTGGGCTGCTCAACTGGCGGGCCACCGACAACCTCGAGGTCAACGGCGGCCTCGTCAACGGCTGGAACGGACTCGCCTCTCCCTACAGTAACGCCAACTTTCTCGGTCGCGTCAGACTGAAGAACGACGACAACTCCAGGGCGGTGCAGTTCGCGATCATTTCAGGCGATGAGGCCAGCGACTTCTCGCCGCTCTTCCAACCGCAGCCGCTGCTCGTCTCGGCCAACCGCACCCGGTACAGCCTCATCTTCGAAGCCCGCCCGTCCGACAACGTGGAGTACGTCTTCCACCAATGGTATGGCGCGCAGGCCAACGGTCTCGCGGACGGCACCACGGCCATCTGGACCGGCATCGACCAGTATCTCTACTGGTCCGCCAGCAAGACCTGGAAGTGGGGCGCCCGCTTCGAGTGGTTCGACGACATCGACGGCACCCGCGTCGGCCTCAACCGCCCGAGCAATCCCAATCACGTGCCGCTGCCGGGCAACTATTTTTCGCTTACCCTCGGCCCCAACTGGGTGCCCACGGGCAACATCATCGTGCGGCCCGCCTTCCGCTGGGACTTTTTCAGCGGCCGCAGCGGCGTGAACCCCTTCAACGACGGCGTCAGTACCAACCAGACGATGCTGGGCTTCGACGCGATCCAGAAGTTTTAAGCCGAACGGAGTCCCCCGGCTCCCACCGGGGGCTTCTATTGAAGCGGTATGCCACCAGCCCCGGGCGGGTGACCTACTGCCGGGCGCCGGTCTCGATCTGCTTCTGGATCTTCTCCAGATTGAACGAGCCTGGCGTCTGGCTGGGCGGATATTCCTTCATCGACATCAGGAACTTCCCAGCCAGCTGCTGGAGCGGGACGACGACGAACGGCCGGTCGAGGAACCAGTCGTTGTAGGTGTTGGCGTTGTGCTGCGACTTCTCGAAGGGGTCGCGGCGGAGATTGAAGAGCAGCGGCACTCGCAGTTCGGTGAACGGCTCACGCCAGACGCCGAACGCCTCGCCGCGATTCTCCAGAAACACGACCTTCCAGTCGGCGTAGCGGATGGCCACGATCTGTCCGTCGTCGTTGACGTAGAAAAACTCGGTGCGAGGCGACGCGTCAGCCTTGGCCGTCAGGTAGTCCATCTGGTTGTGGCCGTCGATGGCATTGCGATACTGCCGCCCGTTGAGCGAGACGCCCTTGGCGAGCTGTTGCTTGATGTCGGCGCTGCCGGCGGCGGCCGCGAAGGTCGGCAGCCAGTCTTCGTGTGACACGATTCCGTTGAGCGTCACGTTCGCGGGAAACTTCCCGGGCCAGCGGACGAAGGCCGGCACGCGGTAGGCCCCCTCCCAGTTGGAGTTCTTCTCGCTGCGGAACGGCGTGGTGCCGGCATCGGGCCAGGTGTTGTAGTGCGGGCCGTTGTCAGTCGAGTAGAGCACGATCGTGTCGTTGGCGATGCCGAGATCGTCGAGCGCCTGGAGCATGGCGCCGACGTGGGCGTCATGCTCGACCATGCCGTCGCTGTATTCGTCCTGGCCCGACTTGCCGAGATTGGCCTCCTTCACGTGGGTGCGAAAGTGCATCCGCGTGGCGTTCCACCAGCAGAAGAACGGCTGGCCCGACTTCACCTGCCGCTGGATGTAGTCCTTGGCGGCGGCGAGCGTCTCTTCGTCGATCGTCTCCATCCGCTTCTTCGTGAGCGGACCGGTGTTTTCAATCGACTGTCCGCCCTTGCCATCGGCCTTGCACTTGAGCACGCCACGGGGACCGTAGGTCTCCAGAAAGGTCTTGCCGTTGGCGAGCTTCATGTCGCGAGGATAGTCGCGCTGCTCGGGCTCTTCTTCGGCGTTCAAGTGATAGAGGTTGCCGAAAAACTCGTCGAAGCCGTGCATCGTGGGGAGATGCTCGTCGCGATCGCCCTGATGGTTCTTGCCGAACTGACCGGTGGCGTAGCCGAGGCTCTTCATCACCGTGGCGATCGTGACGTCGCTCTTCTGCCAGCCTTCCTTGGCGCCGGGCAGGCCGACCTTCGTCATGCCGGTGCGGACCGGGACGTTGCCCCCGAGAAACGCGGCCCGTCCGGCCGTGCAGCTCTGCTGGCCGTAGTAGTCGGTGAAGGAGATGCCTTCGCGGGCGATGCGGTCGATGTTGGGCGTGCGGTAGCCCATCATGCCGCGGCTGTTGTGGCTGATGTTCCAGGTGCCGATGTCGTCGCCCCAGATGACGAGGATGTTTGGCTTCTTGCCGGCCGGCTGCTGGGCCGACGCGGTGGAGCAACCGAGGGCAACGCCCACGGCCAGCAGGGTCAGGGCAATCGATCGCGCACAGTACAGCATCTCAACAATCCTCCGCCTCGAGTGAAAACCTTAAGTGACAACCCTTAAGTGACAACCCTTAAGTGACAACCCTTAAGTGACAACCCTTGAGTGACAATCGTTCGCCACCCTCACAAACAGGGTGTAAAACAGGGCCGGCATGATACACGATCGGCCGCGACCGCCAAGCGCTGGCGTCCACTACCGGTCTGGCACCGGCCGTACCGAGAACCGCACCCGCACGTCGGGATGCGTGGTGTAGAGCCGGTGCCGGGTGCCATCGGGCACAAGCATGGGGCTCGACCGCCCGGGATGCTCGGGATCGACCGGCAGCACCGGGTTGCCCGCGTATTTCACCCAGTGCACGAGGTCGGTGCTGGAGGCGATGCAGGTGCTCCACTCCCGGCCCTGCTCAAGCGCCGAGGCGTGGTAGTAGGCGTAGTAGCGGCCGCCGTAACGCACGATCTGATCGACCGCAATCTTCTGGAGGTCGTAGGCCTCGGGTCCGCAGGCGAGCACCGGTTGGTCGCTGACGTTGGTAAACGTCTTCAGGTCGCGGGAGGTCGCCAGCCACACGCCTCGGTCCATGCGTTCATAGAAGAGGTGCCAGACGCCGCGTTCGAACCAGACCGCTGGTGTGCCGCGTGGGCCGTCGGGGATCGGTTGGCCAGAGGCAAGCCGGATGTCGAGCGGCCCGCATTCCTGCCAGTGCCTGCGATCGCTCGACGTCAGCAGGTGGGCGATGTCCTGCTCGCCTTCGGCAAACATCCGATAGCACCCGCCCTGCTTGAGCACGCACATGTCCTCGACCCACGCGTTCTTCAGCAGCGGATCGGCCTGGGCGCGGGTCCAATTGAGACCGTCGCCGCTGGTCGCGTAGCCGAGCCGCCGCAAGGGCAACTCTCCACGGCGCAGGTCGGGATTCGAGCCGGTGTACCAGAGGTGCCAGCTGCCACCTTCCCGCATGATCCAGCCACGTTCCCGCAGGTCGCGGTCCCAGGCCCCAGGCCCGCCACCGGCAAAGAGCGGATCGCGTGAGGCCGGCCCAAACTCCACCAGTTCGCTGGGAAAGAGCGGCTCGTCAGACCGGGCACCACAGGCCAGACTCCAGCCCGCCAGCCAGAGGGCCGTCGCCACCGCACCGATATATCGGGTCTTGTATCGCATCCTGCGCATGCTCGCACGATACCCCGGCGACAGACCGGAGGCCAGCGGTCAGGCGGGCCCCCGAGCCCCCCCACAGGGCCATGACCATCCGCTGAAAAACGCCAGCAGAAACAATGTTGACATGCCGCCAGCCGTAATTAACGTCGAAAAAAAGGCGGTGCATGGCATCTCCGTGCAAAGGCATCGCCATCGTGACCTTCCCATTTTTCATGGAGCCGTTGGATGTATCGGACGCTTACTCTCGCTGGTGTGGTGGCTGTGATGTGCGTGGCTTTCGCTGGTGACTGCCTGGCCCAGGGCAACGCATCGCGATTCTCAGTTGGCAGCGCTCGGATGCCGACCCGCAGTGCAAGCGGCGGCGGCCTGCTCGCCCGCCTCAACAAGCCCCTGGTGCCGACGATGCCGGGCCTGCCGACGGCCAGCCCGCTCGGCCTGATCGCCCCGCGGATGAGCAACGCTGTCACGATCTTCCAGAAGGGCGGATTCAGCACCCAGGCCGGCCGACTCGCCGGGATCGGCGTGCTCTCGCCCCGCATCAGCCCAGTGGTTGCGCTCTTCACCACACCGCCCAAGACCCCGAAGGCCATGTGGACTTATGGCCTCACGATCCTCTCTCCGCGGGCAGCCGTCGCGGTGGGCATGATCCGCGGAGCGATGGGGATGACCGCCGGGCTGCGGTAGGCATCCGGCGGAGCAGGCGACACGGTTTGAAAAGGGGACGCAGCTCTTTGCGAGACCCACGTTTCAATCAGCGTAGCGGGACCGCGTCAGGCCTGCTTGCGACGCCGGAATATCATGTAGCCGCCATAGGCAAGCCCAGCGAACGCCATCGCATATGTCGAAGGCTCGGGCACCACGACCAAGTCGCCTGTGCCGGTGGAGAAAACAAGCCGCTGACCTCTGGCAGTCGCTGTCGATGTCCAGACGCCGCCATCGCCCGTGAACGTGAGGCCAGCATATTCGCCTGTGGCGTTCAATCCGACTGCAAAGAAATCGCCTGTGTTCGATGAGAAACTGTTGAACAGATCAAATGTCGTCTGGTTGGCGTAGCTCCCCGTCATGACGAGATTCAAGCTGCCGCCGTAGGTCAGCCCGCCCGCCCCTGTGCCAACGATCTGGTCGTAGAGACTCGACGACGTGCCAGTTATTTCCATGAGCGTGTGCGAGCCGGCCGAAAGCGAGAGCGACCCCACCGTCAAGACACCGGGGCTGCTTCCCGGCGCGAGCGTGCCCGATGAAGCCACGGTGACGCCGCCCAGAATCGTGCCACTGCCACCGAGCAGGCCGGTGGCGTTCACCGCGACGGCTGTGTTGCCAAGTTGGCCGTTGACGAGCATCGTGCCCCCGTCAACCGCAGTCGCGCCGGTGTAGGAACTGCTGCCGGAGAGCGTGAGGGTGCCGAGGCCGAGTTTCGTGACCGCCCCCGATCCGCTGAGAACCCCCGCGTAGGTCGAGGCATTGGAGCGATTGAAGACGACCGTGCCGTTGTTGGTGAGACTGCCGGTGCCGCCGAGGAGAACGCCTGAGTTCGTGCCCGTTCCGATCTGAAGCGTGCCGCCGGCATTGAGGCTGATCGTGCCGGACGCCCCCCGGACAACATTCCCTTTCACCACCACCAGACCGCCACTCCCGATCGTGAGCGAGCCAGTGCCTTGGTCGCCGACAGTAAGGTTTGAGGAATAGGACATGGTGCCGCCCGACACGGTCACGCTGCCGACGCTCCCCAAGTTCCTTCCGATGCTGGCCACCACGCCGGTAACGCTGCCACCCGTCACGTCGAGCGTGGCAGTGCCATCCCAGCCGACATAGGTAAAACTGCCGTTCGACCAGGTACCGCTGCTGACCGTCACCGACGCCTGGCCACCCGCTTCATAACCCAGGTAACTGCTCCCATTGCCGACAGAGCCGCCGTTGATCGAGAGCCTGCCGACACCACCATCCGTGTTGCCCAGATGGAGCTGACGCCCTCCGTTATTACCGATCAACAGCCTGCCGGAGTCAACCGTGGTCGTCATGTCCAGACCGATTCCGACGGAGACGGTCGTCCCGGTCAGCATCAGCGTTCCGACATTGGTGAGGGAGAGTGTTCCGCTGCCGGTGAGAGCACTCGACATCGTGAGCGTGCCGCTCGTTTGGTTGAACTGAAGCCTGCCGTTGTTGGTGATGGCGCCCGTGATCGTCGCGCCGTCGTCCAACACGACCGTATCGCCGGGACTGATCGTGCCCCCGGCATAGGGCGATGTGTAGGTCGTCGTGGCGGCACGCGCCGACGGATCACCGCCGAGCAGGCAGGCCCATGCGACGAGCACAAGCACAAGCGATTTCAATGCGTTGCCTGCCCCGGTCATGAGCCTGTTTTCCAATGCTCTCTACGGCCGAATCCCGCGAGGAATGGCAGTCTGGACCTCTCGAAAAACCCCGTAACTTCTCTCGCGACCGACCCCTTGTCAAACAATCGGGCACAAATCTTGAAATGGCCGAAAAAACGCGGCTACCGCCCAGAGCGTGCATCGTGAGCGGTGTTTCTCGAGTTTGCCCCCTCTGTGGCAGTCCAACTCACCGAGCGATTGTCGGTCGGGGCCACGATGTTCATCGGCGACGCGTTCGCTTCGGGACCGTTCGTGGGCACGAGCACCATGACCAATGCGTATGCGTTGCGCGGTGGGGTCGGCATTGACTACCTTCTGGGCGATGCGACTCGACTGGGCGCCTACTACCACTCGACGCAGGCGTTCCGCTTCCAAAACGAGGCCATCCTCTTCCAGCAGAGTAGGCCGATCACCGTTGACATGGGCCTGCCGCAGACCGTGGGACTGGGAATCTCCAATGAGGCTCTCATGGATCGGCGATTGCTGCTTGCGGCCGACGCTCTGTTCCTCGATTGGGACAGCGCCGCCCTCTTCAAAAGCATCTACAGACCGCAGTGGGTGATGCAGCTGGGAGCACAATACCGGGCCACCGACCGGTTCAAACTGCGGGCCGGTTATGCCCTTGCCGAGAACCCGATCGACGGGAGTGTTGGCAATTCCATCTGCCCCGTGGCCGTGCCCGGTGGCATCAAGTCAGTGAAGTACCTGCAGTCGCAATCACCGCGGTGTCTGCTCTCTGATGAATGGGCGATTTTTACGGCACCGTGGCGACTTCGCCACCTGCCCGGCTGGACAGCGATTGCAGCAGGTCCACCGAAATGCCCTCGGACACGGACCGCACGCCGCCGTCGGCCGAGAGCGACTGAAA
>JBILKZ010000067.1:0-20508 GCA_044376405.1 Pirellulales bacterium | reverse complement strand
TGCCGTCGCAGAAGTTCAAGACGCGCATGGCGGCCGCCGGGCGGCTCGACCACGGCCAGGCACCGCACGACGCGAATGTAGCGGCCGAGGTTGTCGGCGTAGGCGTGGGGAATCTCCAGTTCGATGTAGCGGTCGGTCTTCGGGGTGGCGACTCCCCGCTTGGAACCGCGAATGGAGGTGTGGAATCGACGATTGATGCAATCGCCGATCCGCTTCGAGAGACCGATGGAGCGGTGTTCCGGGGCGAGGATCAGACCGATTGGACGCGACTGCAGCGCCACGCCGCCGCCGGGCACCTTCGCGCGGAGCTTCGACATCGAATCGAGCGTGCCGGTCGACACCGGGTCGACGAGCAGCGGGCCCTCGGCGACACCCAGGGTGTGACCATCGCGGATGCGGCTGCCGAGCACGGCCATCTCAGCCAATCTGGTCTCCATCAGCCAGCCGCCGGTGAGGCTCGTTGTTTCGGAGTCTTTGGGGACCTCGACATGAATGTCGAAGCGGTCTCCGCGGCGAACGCCCGCCGGCAGGTAGCCGTGCGCCCAGACCAAGGACGTGGAAGTCGAGGCAAGCAGGGCATTGGGCTCCACGACGCCTCGGGCCTGCATGTCTGCCATGAGTGACTGCCGCTGCGCGGTGGGCGGCGGATCACTGCCGGTGCCGGCGAGGCCGGTGATGAGTGCCGCCCGCTCGATCCGCTGCGGGTTGAGCCCCCAGGGGGCGGCGTAGTCGCCGATGAGTTGTGTGTCGGCTTCGATGCTGGCCAACGCCTCGATCTCGGGGCTCTGGCTGCGAATGGCCGGGCCAGCACAGCCAATCGTGATGGCGCAGAGCAACAGCAATGCGGTCCACGTTGCCGGTATAGCGGTGGCGTGGGGTCGGCCGTTGTGCGGTGGGTGTTGGTCGTGCATCCTCGGTGCCATCCGTCTCGGCATGAGTCTCGCCGTGGCTCTGAACGTGCTCCGCACGTTCAGCCGACGGCGCTGTTTCCCGCGGGCTTTTTTCCCAGGGAGGCGGGGGGACAGTAGGCGTCGCAGAGGAGGCGGTCAAGGCGGGCTTGCCCGTTTTTACCGGCCTGAGAGGCCCGCGAAAGCTCTTGGCTGAGGGTGGGCGGCCTGCTACGGTTCGCCCCCCTGTCGCCCCGGCGAACTCCGGACGAGCGACGGGCTGCACGGCATACGCTCGAGACCTTCAGTCACTGACGCAGGGAGTTTCGCACACGTGAGATCGACCCACGAAGAACGGCTGCGGATTCATGTCCGCTGGATGATCCGACGAGACATGCGAGAAGTGCTCGATGTCGAGCGGGAGGCCTTCGAATTCCCCTGGTCCGACGAAGACTTCACCCGCTGCCTGCGGCAGAGGAACTGCATCGGAATGGTGGCGGAGTCGGGTGACTCGGTGGTCGCCTTCATGATCTACGAACTGCACCGTAGCCGTTTGCACGTGCTCAACTTCGCCGTGGCACGATCGCATCGGCGGCTTGGCATCGGCACGCGGATGATGGAAAAGCTCGTTGGCAAGCTGTCGCCTGAGCGGCGAAGTCGGATCGTGCTGGAAGTGCGGGAGACCAATCTTCCGGCGCAGCTCTTCTTCCGTTCGCTGGGCTTCCGCGCGATCTCGGTCCTGAAAGATTTCTATCAGGACACGACGGAGGATGCCTACCTGATGCACTACGTCTCGCTGGCGGCAGCAGGCGTGGAAACGGTGCCAAGGCGGATGGCGGGCTGACGCCGCATCCGAGCCCTTCCGCATCCAAGCCCGCAGCGCAATCAAGGGAATGCGGACGGCCTCGCTGTGTGGGACGCAGCAGTCACGCTTGCGCCGACAGCAACGCGTCGATGCGGGCGACTCGATCGCGGAGGCGCTTGAGCGCGTCGTCGGTCGTGGGGGCGGCGGCGAAGATCGTCACCACCGGTGCGCCGGCAGCTATCGTCTGTCCAGGACGGGGAATGTCGGCAAGCGCCGGCCAGCCGCCATCGGCCTGCGTCCAGGCACTCGCCTCATGCGTCAGGCGATCGATCAGCGGCTGCGAGACAGGCGTCGGCTGTGAGGCGAAGAGCACGGCCTTTGCCCAGATCGAAGCCGGCCGGGGGAGCGGTTGCTCAATTGCGATGTCGGAATGTTGAGCCCATCCGCAGGCCGCCATGTGGCTGCCGGCGATCGAGCCTGCGCCCGACCGCTCAAAGAGCTCCATCGAGGCCGTCGGCCGTGGGTTGACCTCGATCACCGTGATGGTCTCGTCTGCATCGACGACCAGATCGACGCCGACGAGGCCTACTGGCCGAGACCGCTCTGCCAGAACGCCCCCAAGTCGCTCGAGTGACGCGATCAAAGGATCGGTGTCCGTCCGGCCGCGGGCGGCGTGCAGAGCCACGGCGCCACACCAGGCAAACATTCCCGCATGGCACCATGGCTCCCCGATCAACTGCCGGCTCACACCGAGCAGCCGCGACGATCCCTGCGTGAAACAGTACGACGCCGACAGGGGAGTGCCCATCATGAATCGCTGCCAGATACGGGTGTGCCGTGGCGTGATGGCCTGCTGGGTGGCGTGGTCCGCCGCCACCTCTGGTGTCCACTGCCTGATGCCACGGCCGCCCGCTCCGGCCAGTGGCTTGACGAGAAACGTGCCGTCGAGTGGAACGCCGTCGGGAGAGGTCAGTGTCTCGGGAAATGACATCCCCGCTGCGCAGGCGACGGCTGCCAGTTGCACGGGATCGCGGAGTCGCCGGACCACGTCGCTCGGATTGCCCGCAAGTGGACGCGCGCGGGCGATCGCATCGATGAGATCGGGATGGTTCTCGATCGCGCCGGTGTAGCACCAGGCCGCGGTAGGTGGAAATTCCGCGGCCGCCGCGCTGAGGCTCCAAGGATACCCCGTGGCCGCGTCATCAGCGCCGTGTGCAACGGGCACGGCCGTCGTTGCGATCGCTTGGAGGTCGAGGTCGCAGAAGAGATCGGCGGCGTGCACATCCCAGCCGGCGCGGGAAGCCGATTCCGCGAGTGCCCGCGCGGACGCTCCGAGAACGACAAGTGGGCTGCCGGAGCGATGGCGTGTCGATCCAGCAGCGTTGTTTGGGCGACTCACGATGACTCTGTGGCCGGTTTGGCAGGGGGCGGGTTTCAAGGAACTGGGCCGAATGGTATTCTCTTCTCTCCATTGCACGGTATGTAGATCCCCCCTGAACAAGGAGAACACGTTTTATGTCGATGTACATTGGTGAGGCCCTCGCGGGCGACGGCAACGAGATCGCCCATATCGACCTGCTGATCGGCAGCAAGGATGGCCCGGTGGGTGTGGCGTTTGCCAACGCATTGGCCCGTCAGAGCGAGGGGCACTCGAACCTCCTGGCCGTGCTCACGCCGAATCTGGCCGTGAAGCCCGCCACCGTCATGATCACGAAGGTCACCATCAAGGGGGCCAAGCAGGCCGTGCAGATGTTCGGACCGGCGCAGGCCGCCGTGGCCAAGGCCGTGGCCGACAGCGTTGCCAGCGGCGTGATCCCGAAGGCTGAGGCCGAGCACCTCGTGATCGTCTGCGGTGTGTTCATCCACTGGCTCGCCGAGGACGACAAGAAGATCTACGAATACAACTACAAGGCCACGGTCGATGCGATCGCCAGTGCGATGCACGGCAAGCCCACCGTCGACGAAATGGTCGCCGGCAAGGACAAGGCCGCGCATCCCTTCCGCGGTTTCTAAACTGAATGGAACGCCGGCGGGGCCATCCATGGCCCCCGCCGGCGTTTCAGAAGACATTTCAATCGCGACGCCCGCCCTATGGCGGGCGTTCGTGTTGGAGGCGTGACGATGGCCAGCAGGATTCTGATTCAACTCGACTGTGATCCCCAGCCGAGCACGTTTGATTCGGTCGTGGCGGTCGATGCCGGAGCTGAGGTGCTCTTGCGGCACGGCAACGTGACCCCTGATGCGGCCGTGCCGCTCGTGCACGGGGCGATGTTCACGCGGGGCGGTGCGGAACTGGCTTCGACGGCGATCTTCGTCGGTGGCTCAGACGTCGCAGCCGCCGAGGCGGTGTTCGACAGGGTGCGGAAGACGTTCTTCGGTCCTGTGCGGGTGAGCGTGCTGCTCGATCCTGCCGGTGCGAACACCACCGCGAGCGCCGCCGTGGTGGCGGCGGGCAGACATCTGCCGCTCGGTGAGCCGGCCGCTGCGGCATCCCTGCGGGCCGTGGTGCTCGGCGGCACCGGTCCCGTGGGGCAGCGAGTCGCCCGTCTGCTTGTCCGCAAGGGAGTGCGGGTGGCGGTCGCATCGCGGTCGTTGTCGCGGGCCGAGGAGGTCTGTGGCCGGATCACGGCCGCCGTGCCGGGGAGCCGTGTCGAGTCCGCGCATGCCGATATCGCAATCACTCCGGGAACACCCTTCGCCAGCGTTCTCGCCGAGGCTGACCTGATCGTGGCGGCAGGAGCAGCCGGCGCGACGTTGTTGGGGACCGCTGGCCGGGATCTGGCAGGCCGTGCCAGGGTGTTGATCGACCTCAACGCCGTGCCGCCCGCTGGCATCGAGGGGATTGCGGCCACCGACAAGGCTCGGCAGGACGGCGAGGCGTTTGTCTATGGTGCGCTCGGCGTGGGGGGCACGAAGATGAAGATCCACCGTGCCGCGATCCGGCGGCTATTCGAATCAAACGATGCGATCCTCGATGCCGAGGAACTGCTCGCCATCGGCGAATCGCTGTAGTGCGGAGAGGTGTCAGCCGCGGCGTTTCGGCCGCTTCGTGCCAAACAAGAGCACGATCGCCATCAGGATCGAAACCCCGCACAGCATCATCACGACGTTTCGCCGCGTGCGTCGCAATGCCTTTTCCTCGGGCGTGAGACGACGGAGCGTGATCACCTGGTCGCCGCTGACGACCGTCCTTACCGGTTCCTGAAATTGAAGCTCAGCTGCCGGGGCGTTTGGGGCCTGCGACTCGGCCGAGGCATGTTCCGGTGGCGGACTCGCCACGTCGTTCGCCGCGGGCTCCTGCGGCGGTGCGTGTCGCTGCTTGCTGTGACGAGGCTGACGGTGGGGTGCCGGGGCATCGGCTGTGGGTGATGCAGCGGGCGGCTGTCGTGGTGCATCTGCGACGCCGGCCACGGGCAGGAGAAATCCTTGGCCGCAGAGCGGGCACTCCGCCGGATGTCCCAGCAGTTCGGAGCCCACCGCGATCGCCCCGAAACAGGTCGGGCAGGCGACTGCGAGCAACGGCTCCGGATGGAAGGCCGTCGGTGGAAACAACGAGTGGGTAGGTGGGAAACTCATGGGCGAACGCTCAGGAAACGGGCGGGCTGCGCCGCAACCGACGCATCATCACCCGATCGAACAAGCGAGGGAAGAGGCGGGCTCCAAACGCGAAGCCCTTGGCCCGCCAGCCGGGCAGCACCTCGCGCCTGCGCCAGACCAGCCCCCGCACGATGATGCGGGCCGTGCGCGAGGCCGACATGGCCCTGCCGCGCGACCAGGCGGGACGATGGCCCGTGAGCAGGTGGTTCCAGAACTCCGACTCAGTGGGGCCGAGGCTCGCCAGCAGCACGCCGACGCCATCGTCCGCAAGTTCCATCCGCAGCGTCCCGGCGAGCGACTTGACCGCCGCTTTCGCGGCGCAATACTCCGCATGCAAGGGCAGGGGGTGATAGCCGAGGATGGACCCCACGAGCACGATCACCGGATCGCGGCCGACACGCAGGGCCGGCAGTGTCACTCGAACGAGTTCCGCCTGCGCGGTGAAATCCACGTCCATGATCCGGGCAAGCGTGTCGGGAGAGGCGTCGCGGAAACGACCGATCGCCCCGCTCCCAGCCGCCGCCACGACCAGATCAAGACCGCCGAGTTGCTGGGTCGCGGCATCGACCAGACGCCTGCGAAAGTCGGACGACGTGATGTCGCCAGCCTCGTACACCAGCGGACCGCCAGCCAGACCGGCCGCATCGTCTGCCAGTGCAGCGAGTCGCTCGCCACGGCGGCCGGTCGCCAGCACCCGCACGCCGCGGCTGGCCAATTCTAGAGCCACCGCCCTGCCGACGCCCGAGGATGCACCCGTGACGAGTGCACGTGCGCCGGCGAGTTGCCTGCGCCAGCGGGGCCAGTGTGGCGCGGGTTCCATCGCCTCCGGTCGTGGCGGCATCATGACGCGTCGTTCCGCGGGGCCACGTCATCACGCGCAAGCCTGCCAGCAGGTGACTCGTGCGGGAGCACGGTCGCTTCATCGGGCGGGATGCGTCCCAAGAGTGACGCGGGGATCCGGCAGTGGATCGTGACGCGGTCCTCGACGAAGTTTCGCGACAACACTTCGCCGTGGGCGTTCAGCCAGGCGAGGAGCCGTCCATTGCCGGAGTCGGTCTGGATGTCGACGTCGCGAAAGCCTCGGCTCAGGCATGCGGTGGTCGCCCGTTCAAGTGATGCGAGACCGTCGCCGGTGTGTGCCGACACGCAGACCGCATGGGGATAGCGGCCGATCAGGCTGCTCCGCGCCGCATGGTCGGACACGGCGTCGATCTTGTTGAGCACGAGCAGCGTCGCCTTCTCGTCGACCTCCAGTTCCGCCAGCACCGTGCGGACGGCGGCGATCTGTGCGTCGACCAGGGGACTCGATGCATCGGCGACGTGGAGCAAGAGGTCGGCCTGGCGTGTTTCTTCCAGCGTGGCCTTGAAGCTGGCGATCAGACGGTGCGGCAGGTCGCGGATGAATCCCACCGTGTCGCTGAGGAGCACAGGCCCCCATCCTGGCAGCTTCCAGCGGCGGGTGCGGGTGTCGAGAGTGGCGAAGAGCTTGTCCTCGGCGAGCACGTCGGCGCCCGTGAGCCGGTTGAGGAGCGTGCTCTTCCCCGCATTGGTGTAGCCGACGAGCGATACTGTGAGGTGCTCGTGGCGGGCGGCCACCTCCCGCTCGCGGCGGCCATGGATCGTGGCCAGATCGTCCTTGAGGTCGTGAATCCGTTTCTCGACGAGCCGGCGGTCCACCTCGAGCTGTTTTTCACCCGGGCCACGCATGCCGATGCCCATCTTCAGCCGCGACAGGTGGGTCCACATCCTCTTGAGCCGCGGCAAGGAATACTCGAGCTGAGCCAGCTCCACGGCGAGGCGTGCCTCGTAGGTGCGGGCGCGGGCTGCGAAGATGTCGAGAATCACCTCCGACCGGTCGAGCACCTTGGTCTTAAGTTCGCGTTCGAGGTTGCGGGTCTGGGCCGGGGAGAGATCGTTGTCGAAGACGACGACGTCGGCATCGTGATGCTCGACGAGCATCGCCAATTCGGCGACCTTGCCGCTCCCGAGGTAGGTGGTCTGGTCGGGCCGTTCGCGTCGTTGCGTCAGCTCCGCGACCACCTCCGCGCCGGCTGTCGCGGCGAGGCCGCCGAGCTCGTCGAGCGGGTGCTCCGGGTCGAGCGGGGCATCGAGCAGCACGCCCACGAGTATCGCGCGCTCGCTCTGCACACTATTGGTCCGCTGCCGTTGTGTCACTCGTAGTCCTCGCCGGGATCGTGATCGCCCATGGTGTCGGCATCGTCCGCTCCGGCGGTCGCAGCGAGATGGCAGCAGCTCTCCCAGCGACGGGTGTCGACCAAGCCGTCGGCCACCGCATGCTTCACGGCGCAGTCAAGCTCGTGCGTGTGGCTGCAGTCCGGGAAGCGGCAGAGATTGGCGAGTGGGCGCAGGTCGCGGAAGGCCGCCGGTACCTCCGCCGCCACGATCTGCCAGAGCTGAAACTGCCGCACGCCCGGCGTATCGACGAAAGCGCCGCCGTCCTGGCTGTTTTGCATGCCGTTTTGCTGGTGTGCGCCCAGGGCGTGCGGGATGAGCCGCGCCGTCGTCGTGGTGTGACGGCCCTTTTCGTTCTCCTTGCTCACCTCCGCGACTCGCAGCGAGAGCTGTGGATCGAGCGTATTCAGCAGCGATGACTTGCCGACGCCGCTCTGGCCCACGATCGCGGTGACACGACCCCCAAGTTCGTGCCGCAGCCTCGCGATGCCCACGCCCGTGATCGCGGAGCAGAGGGTCGTCGAGTAGCCCATCCTGGCGTAGACGCCAGCCAGCGGCACCAGACGGGATGCGTCGACGAGATCAATCTTGTTGATGCAGATGATCGGCCGAATGCCGGCCGACTCTGCAGCCACGATCAGACGGTCGAGGAGCGCCGGCTTCAGGTCGGGCATGGCTGCGCTGCCCACGATGACGACCTGGTCGACGTTCGCGACGAGCACGTGGCGGCGTCCGCGGCTGGCGCGACAGAGGGAGTTGCGCCGCTGCTCGATCGACTGGATTACGCCGACGCCTGATTCGTCGCGGATCTGCACCCAGTCGCCGGCGGCAACCGGATGCCGCTGCTCCGTGGAAAGCATCCGCAGCAGGCGTCGGGTGGTGCAGCGGACGGTCCGCCCGTCGGGGGCGCGCACGAAACTCTCCAGCCCATGGACATGCATCACCTGACCTCGCCACGTCGTCCCTGCGATCGGCGATACGGAGAGCCCATCCCCTCCCGTCGCGGGCGCATCGTGAACGATGACCGTCCGCTTGCGGGTCAGGTCGCCCTTGCCGGAAATGCGTTCCGAGGACGCCATGTCGGAGGCGTGGTCAGGGTTGGCGGCGACGGCGCGGGTGAGGTCGCCACTGCGACGGCGCGAGGAGCGATTTTTGCGGAGGTCGGCGCGGAACTTTCGGGGCTTGGGCATGCAGGCAATTGTATCAGGCTGCCGTGCCCCCGGTTCCCACGTCAGGAGCGTGATGGCCCCCGCTTGGGAGTGCGACGGTTTTCCAGGCCGGCCGCAGCCAGCAGCGACCTGCTGAAGATGTCACGCAGCGGGGCGTCAAACGCGGAGCCGTTTTTGCCGCTGGCCGCGCCAGCGACATAGCAGACCTCGTATTCGTGCCGTCCGATCGAGAGCATGTCGCCTGGCTCAACCCGGCCTTCGCTGACCCGTGTGCCGTTGACCTTCGTGCCGTTGCTGCTGCCCAGATCCTTCACAACCCAGTGTCCGTCGACGAGCGAGAGTTCGCAGTGGGTGCCGGATACGTTCGGGAACCGAAGGACGATATCGGAACTCTCCCGTCGGCCGACGATGAGCGTCTCTTTCAGCAAAGGAATCGGATCGCCCCCGCCCACCGGTTGCAGTTCGCCAAAGGATGATGACGCGCTGGCCGCGTCAGGCCTGGGGCTGCCGAGGTGGGAGGAGGCCGAAAGTGGGTGCATGGTTCTTGGGTGGTCGTGTGGCATCAGGGCGGCAGAGCGAAGGGGACATCAAGGTGTCGGGAGGACGGATGGGCCGGTTTACGACATCGCCAGTCTGACCCTAGTACGAAATTAAGATGCGTGTCGTTCGGGCGTCAAGAAAAAAAGCAAAATCATCAGATCAGGGAATTTCGGTTGCGGGCTGGCGCGGGGCCGGGAATCCGCCGTAGAATAAGTGTTGGACTGGAGCGGACCGGATGATCGCCGGCCGGCGGATGCCGCGGTGTCATATGACGCCGCGATGACGCTGGCGGGAGGAAAGTCCGGGCTCCGCAGGGTGCGATGGTGGGTAACGCCCACCGGCCGCGAGGCCAGGGAAAGTGCCACAGAAAACAGACCGCCTGCGGGGTTCGCCCCGCAGGTAAGGGTGAAACGGTGAGGTAAGAGCTCACCAGCAGGCCGGGTGACCGGTCTGGCTCGGTAAACCCCATCGGGAGCAAGGCCAAGCAGGAAGAAGTTCGATCCAGCCGTCGCCTCGGCATGGCTGGTTTCGGCACGAAACGGCCCGTTTCGTTATTCCTTCCGGGTCGGCTGCTGGAGACGCCGGGCAACCGGCGTCCTAGAGAAATGGTCGTCACCCGCGGGCCTTTGCCGGTCCGTGGGAACAAAACCCGGCTTACAGGTCCGCTCCAGTCCTTCTTTACGCTTTACGCCGCCGGCTCCTCTCGGATGGCCTGGGAGGGTCGGGGAGGTGGTGCCGTCAGTTCCCGCTGGCCTTCGCCATCGATCAGCTTCATGAGCTTTGAAATGCAGAGGGTGTTGATGCTGACCCGCATCTGGTCCGCTTCCGCCTTGAGGGTTTCGTGCAGGGAACTCGGCATCCTGACGGTGATCACCCGCTGGGACTCCCGCTCGGCAGGGCGTTCCCGCTCGCGTTCGCGGAGTTCGTCGAGCATCTCCCGAATCCTGGCGTAGTGCGGGGTGCATTCGAACCGCACCAACGCCTCGGGGGTGTTGAAGGTCCGCCGCACGATTCCGTCCACTCCCAGCACCTCGCGGAAGAAGACCACCCATTCCGGCTTCATGGAGTGGAGCCGCTCTGCCACTTCCAGCACTGCGGCGGCGGCGTGGTCGGTTCCAGAGTCGATTGCGGTGGGTGGCATGGCGTCGTTTTCCTTGCTGAGTTCCGGGAGGTTCCGGACGGCGGAGTGTTTGGGATGGGTTCAGACCGATCGAGGTCCCCGCCAAAATGCATTGGCGGGGCGATCGGCCGGCGGGTCCGTTTCAAACCTGCGTGAAACTCTTGCTGGGCGGTCAAGTGCTAGCATGAAGTGCAAGCACAGCAACGACTTACGACCAACGGCACAAGGGCGACTTATTTTTGTGCAGTCGTGCCCTGTTTGGTGGCACGAGGGCGGCTGCGCAATAAGTGGGCAGGCCCCGGGTTTCGCATTTGCCAAGTGTCCGGGTTGTGAGGCCCCCGAAAAAAATTCTCAGCCGATCCCAGAAAAGCCGGTTCGGCTGGTTGCACGGGCCACTTTTTCAGCGGCTTTCTCGTTATTCAGCGGCATTCCAGGTGCCGAACGATCGTGTCGGCGACCGGGATTCCGGTGGCCGCCTCGAGACCCTGCCACCCGGGTACGGCGTTCACCTCGAGGACCACGACCCGACCATCCCGAGCCGGGAGCAGGTCGACTCCGGCGATCTCCGTTTCCACCGCCCGGGCGGCGGCTCGGGCCAACTCCACCCAGTCTGCCGGAGGACTGAATGCTTCCGGGCGGCCCCCGAGCGAGACATTGGTCCGCCATTCGCCACCGACGGCGAAACGTCGGATGGCAAAGGCATCCTTTCCCACCAGCAGAATGCGGACATCCCAGCCTTCGTGCGGCAGGAATTCCTGCAGGTAGGCGACGCTGCCAGCGGGGGGAACGGCAGTCGCCGCATCGATCAGCGGCACGAGCGACGCCTCGTCGGTGATTCTGGCGATGCCACGGCCTCGCGAGCCGAAGATCGGCTTCGCCACGCAGTCGCGGCCCAGCGAGTGCCACGCTGCCCGGATCGCGTCTGGGCTCTGGACAATCATCGTGCGGGGAACGGGCAGGCCTGCCGCCGCCATGCGTGCCAGTGACAGGTATTTGTCGATGGCGATTTCGAGTCCGCGGGGACTGTTGACCACCGGCGTGCCGCGTGCGGCCAGTCGTCCGAGCAGGTCCATGCGAAAGACGACTTCCTCAAGGCCGCCGCCGGGCATGCCGCGGACGACCACGAGATCGGCGGCATCGATGGCCGGCGGCAGAAACCGCTCCACGGTGGTCTGATCGCTGTCGCCGGCACTCTGCGGCGACTGCCCAAAGCGAACCCCAAAGCGAACCCCAGAGGAAACCTCGGCGGCCAGATCAGTCCAGCGGACAACCGTGCCCTGATGGCCACGGGCCGTGAGGGCGGCGAGTAGGCGGCCCACATGCCAGCCGGTCGGTTCTCCGACCACGGCCACCCGCAGAACGCCGCCGGCATGCCCGTCCATGGGCATCATGTCCCGGAGCCGCTGGCCGCGGTTAGCGGTGTCGTGAACGATCGCTCCACGATCTCCGGGGCGATTCCACCGAAGCGGTGCCGACGGCCAGTGTCGATGTTGACCAGTTCGACCAGGGCCGGCGCAAACAGGGCCGGATCGAGCGCGTAGAAGTCGCGGCCCGCCCGCTCGAAGAGCGTGCAGAACGGCGCCCCGTAGTCGGCCGAGGCGCGGCTCACCATCCGCGGGCCGATGTCGAGCAGGCTGGCGTCGTCGCCGGTCACCTCGAGCACGACATGCCCACCGTAGAGGATGGCGTCGTTGGTGCGGCCGATGGCGACGAGGTCGTCTTTCCGGGGCACGGGGGCCAGCGGTGCGCGGCCGGAGCCTCTGCGGATCCGTCGCAGGTCGAAGTGCAGGTCGTGAAGCTTGTGCAGCGCGGTCTCCAGCGACCGGGCGATCACCTGCAGCGTGCCGGCGGTGCTCGCCGTGCGGGCTACGAGCAGCACGAGCTTGTCAGGGGCCACGCCCGCATCGGCCGCCAGCGACAGGCAGACATCGTCGGGTGGAAGCTTCGCTGTCTCGAGCAGGCCGACGGCAGCATCCGGTCGCTCCCGCATGCCGATCTGGTCGAAGAGATCCTCGCGGCCGATCGCCGCGCGAATCGGACCGCTGGCCATCGCGAAGTAGCTCGGCGTGCTCACCTTCCAGCCTGCATATTGCGAGGCCAGGCATGCCGCCAGCGGCTCTTCGCTTTTGACCGCCACGATCGGCCATGGGCAGCCGGGCCACGCGAGGGCAAACGCCTCGGGCAAATTTCCCTGCTCTTCGACCCCCACGGCACCGAGTCCGGCCATCGCCGCCCGCGCGAGGAGCACTCCTGCTTCAACGCTTCCGGCGGCCTTCACGCCGCAGTCCACGACGCGGCCGCCGCCGGCGACCGTGTGGCAGGCCACGCCAAGCGCATCTGATCGTGTGAGAAGGTCCGCGACGATCTCTAGGGCTCCTGCGTTGAGCTGCATGCCAGTGCCTTCAAAGAAAAAGGTGCCAGCCACCAAATATGGGGAGTGTGGGCAAGCGGCCCCAGTGTATCTTTCCCAAATTTGGTGGCTGGCACCTTTTTCTTTTTTTTGGGCGTGCGACACTGCCAGGGCCAGAAGGAGGGCGCCGTGCCAAGCCTGACCGTCGAGAACTACGTCAAGACGATCTATCAGATCATGGCCGCCCAGGCTGGGCAGCCGGCCAGCACCGGGCAGATCGCGGCGGCGCTCGACGTCTCCCCAGGCACGGTCACGAGCATGCTCAAGACGCTCGACGCCGCACGGCTGGCGACGCATAAGCCCTACGAGGGCGTGGCCCTGTCGCGGGCCGGCCGCGTGCTGGCCCTGCGGATGATCCGCCGCCATCGGCTCATCGAGCTCTTTCTGCTCCGCACGCTCGACATGAGCTGGGACGAGGTGCACGACGAGGCCGAGCACATGGAGCACGCCGTCAGCGATCTGCTGGTCGATCGGATCGACGCCTTCCTCGGCCATCCCGATGTCGATCCGCATGGCGACCCGATTCCGCGGGGTGATGGCCCCGTGCTCGAGCCCCCCGTGGAGACACCGGCCCGGGCGTTGGCCGAATGCGCAGCAGGCACGCGATTCCGTCTGGCCCGCGTGCTCGATCAGTCGTCAGAGTTTCTTCGCTACCTCACCGACTCGGGTCTGGCGCTCGGCGCGACGGGCAGGGTCGAACGCAATCCCGACGGCGCAGGCTTGATGCGGATCTCCGTGAACGACAAGACGAACGACAAGACGAACGACGGGGCGAACGACGGGGCGAACGACGGGGCGAACGACGGGGCGAACGACGGGGCGAACAACGGGGCGAATGACAAGGCGATGTCGCTGTCTCTCGAGGCGGCGGGAAAACTGCTGGTGGGCGACGCTGATGCTGGCTGAATGATGCTGGCTGAATAACGGCGTCAGAACCCTGTGGGCTTGGATGAACCCCTCGGGCTACGCCCCTCGCTC
Source organism: Pirellulales bacterium (assembly GCA_044376405.1). Classification (GTDB taxonomy): domain Bacteria; phylum Planctomycetota; class Planctomycetia; order Pirellulales; family UBA1268; genus CAMCQY01. Next base: position 6,809 of record JBILKZ010000067.1, on the reverse strand, counting down.
CCACACGGCCGACTGGCCGAGGCACTCGTCGACCTCGACCTTCAGGCAGCCGCGGATCGGGCTGCCCGCGGATTCCATGGCGGAGAGGAGCTCGTGGCCGATCCAACGGGCCAGCCATTCCGCGGTCGCGTTTACCACCGGCAGGAGCACGCACTCGTCGGCCGGAAACACCCAGCGGCGGTTCTGAAAACGCACGGTCACCTCGGTCGGCCCCGCCACGCCGTTCACAACCGGGCCCGGGGCTGTCGACACGTCGAGCAGCCGGTTCTGCGTGGGCAGGAGCATGTGGTGGTCGAGCCGCGACACGATGGCTGAGAGGAAGTCACGCAGCTTGATGAAGTCGACGACCATGCCATGGGCATCGGGCTGCCCCTCGACATCGACACCCACGAGCCAGTTGTGGCCATGCACCGCCTCGCAGAGCTCGTCGGTGAGCGTGATGAAGTGGCCGGCACAGAAGACATGCACCGCCTTGCGGAGGCGGACCGTGAAGCGTTCGTTCATGTTGAGGTGCGAGCTGGAGGGAGAGGTGGAGGTGGAATCGGTGAAACGTCAGCGAGCAGGCGGCCGCTCCTGATCAGAATATAGAGGGCGGCGGCGGTGAGGTCGGCGGTGGTGCCGGGATTCAGTCGCAGGGGCGACCGCAGAAACAGGTCGAATTCGGGAATGTTCTGCGGCTGGGCCAAAGCGGCGGACGCCCGCCGCGACACCTCGACCGCCACCGGCAGGCCGTGCTTCCGGGCGATGAGCGAATCAGGCTCCCGCGCGAGCTGGGAAAGAAACGCATGGACGATCGCATCATCCAGAGCGAGCCCGCGGCCGATCGCCGCTTCGAGATCGGCCACGAGACCGGTGACGAGCGGGTCGTAGCCGTCGGCCCAGAGCCGCGCGATCGCGTCACGCGGTGCCGCGAGCCGCATCGCCGCCATCAGGTCGTCCGGCGGCGGTTCGGCAAGGTCGTGCTGCCCGCTCTGCCCCATGCCGCCTGGCTGGGCGAGCCTGATCGCCTGCCAGACAGTGGCGGCGTCGTCTGGGGTGAGCCTCGCGAGCACCTCCGCGACAGCAGCGGGGCTCGTGGGGCGATCATCCGGCACGGCCGCCAGCGGCGCGATCGCCAGCACGATGCCGAGATTGGCGTTGGATCGTGTGACCGACCTCGCTGCCGTCACGGCCGCGAGGATCGTGCGGCCCAGCGGCACCTCTGCCGCCTGTTCCATTGCCGGCGCGATCGCCAGGCCGGCGGCCACCAGCTCTGCGTGGGTGAGGTCGGGGAACTCGGCGTTCGGATGCACGTTGCCCGGCTTGGCCGCGGAGGCTTCGAGGATGCTCGCCGCGGCCGCTGACCAGCCACGCCCGTGCGGCGGGCACGAGTCGGGCAGACGCGACAAGGCCGCGGTGAGCCGCCACGACGCGGCAGCAGCAGCAGCGGCAATGGCATCGGGGCGGAGCGGACCGGCGGAGCGAATGTGTGAATCCTGTTCAGTCGGGGGGCGAGGCTATAGGGAGCGATGGCCCAAGGGTACACTCTGCGGCGGTCTCAGCGGAGACGAGCGGAGAACAGCATTCATGCGGGAGTCGACAGCGATGCGCGAACAATCGGCGGACGGGAAAATCGGTCCGGAGTCTTTTCTCAACCGCGAACTGAGCTGGCTGGAGTTCAACCTCCGCGTTCTGGAGGAGGCTGAGAACGCCGAGAACCCGCTGATGGAGCGGCTCAAATTTCTGGCGATCTTCAGTTCCAACCTCGACGAATTCTTCATGGTCCGTCTGGCGGGCGTCCGCGAGCAGGCCTTCGGCGAGAGCGCCCCGCAGGACTATGCGCCCGACGGTCTCAGCGCGATCGAGCAGCTCAAGGCGGTGGCCAAGCGGACGCAGGATCTCGTCGCCAGGCAGTATCGCTGCCTCAAGGACAGCATCGGGCCGGCGATGGCGGCCGAAGGTTTTCAGCTCCTTCGCTACGACTCGCTCGAAGGACAGCAGCGCGAGCACGTCGACCGGTTCTTTCAGGACCGCGTCCTGCCGATCCTCACGCCGATGGCGGTCGATCCGGCCCACCCGTCGCCCCGTTATCACAATCGTGGTCTCTATCTGGGCGTGATGCTCGAACACGTCGAGGGGTTGGGCCCAAATCGTTTGTTTGCCGTGGTGCAGGTGCCGCAGGTCTTGCCGCGGATCGTGGTGGTGCCCTCGACCTCCCCAGGACGCACGAGCTTTGTGCTGCTCGAAGATGTGGTGGCCGCGCGGCTGCCGGAACTGTTCGGCGGATTTCAGGTCTGCTCCTGGACGTCGTTCCGCATCACGCGCGACAGCGACCTGGAACTGCTGGAGCAGGAGTCGGACGACATGCTGAAGCTCATCGAGGACCGCCTCAAGGCCCGCCAGCGGGGCCAGGCGGTGCGGATCGAGATCGCCTCGAAGGCGGACGAAGCGCTGGCCCACATGATCATCGACGCTGAGGACCTGCACGATGGCACCGGCGACGGCTACAGCGAGGTCTACCGGATCGACGGCCCGCTCGACCTGACGGCCCTCTGGGATCTCTACAAGCTGCCCGGCTTCGAGAAGCTCCACGACAAGCCCTTCATCCCACGGATGCCCCGCGGTCTCGAGCGGCGGCGTGGTGACATCTTCTCCGCCATCGCCGCTGGCGACATCCTGCTGCATCATCCCTACGAATCATTCGACCCGGTCGTAGAATTCGTGACGAGTGCCGCCAATGATCCCCGCGTGCTGGCCATCAAGCAGACGCTCTACCGCACCAGCGGCGACTCGCCCATTTCGCGGGCGCTGATCACAGCCGCGGAGTCGGGCAAGCAGGTGACGGCGCTGGTGGAGCTCAAAGCCCGCTTCGACGAGGCCAACAACGTGAGCTGGGCGCGGCAGATGGAACGCGCCGGCGTGCACGTTGTGTTCGGATTCCTCGACCTGAAGACCCACTGCAAGGTGTCGATGGTGGTGCGGAACGAGGGGCAGCGGCTCCGCCGCTACGTCCATCTGGGCACCGGCAACTACAACCCCACGACGGCGTCTGTCTACACCGATCTGGGTCTGTTCACCGCCGACGAGGCGATCGCGGAGGATGCGTCGGCGCTGTTCAACCTGCTCACCGGCTACTCGCAGGGGCATGCCTGGAGGAAGCTGGTCGTGGCCCCCAACGACCTCCATCGGCGCACGCTCGAGCTGATCGAGGAGCAGACGCAGCGGGCGCTCGCCGGCCAGCCGTCGCGGATCTTCGCGAAGCTCAATTCGCTCGTGGACCATACCGTGATCGAGGCGCTTTATCGGGCCAGTCAGGCCGGCGTGCCGATCGACATCGTCCCGCGGGGCATCTGTTGCCTGCGGCCGGGCGTGCGGGGCCTGAGTGAGACGATCCGCGTTCGCAGCATCGTCGACCGGTTCCTCGAACACAGTCGCATCTATGTCTTCGGCCCCGACGACGACGCGAAGGTCTATCTGTCGAGCGCCGACTGGATGCCGCGAAACTTCTTCCGCCGGGTCGAACTGATGTTTCCGGTGCTCGCGCCGGAACTGTCGTCGCGAATCCTGAAGGAGATCATCCCCGTCTATCTCGCCGACAACATGCGTGCCCGGCAGCTCGACGCCGAAGGCGTGTTTCATCTTCTCCATCCCGCGCCGGGGGAGACGCCGGTGCGGTGCCAGATCCAGATGCTCGAACAGGCGGTCCCGGAGGCGGAGGCATTCGCAGCCGGCGCGACATCTGCAGCCGGCGGTGACGGTGCGCCGCCACAGCCGATCGGGCGGTTGGCGGTTTCTTCCGGCGGCGGCCGGGGGCGTGGGGCGGCGGGCAAGTCGCGAAAGCCGCGGGGCTAAAGCGGCGGGCCGGAGCCACGGGCCGCACGGATGGGGGCAAGCCATCCAGAGCAGGCCGCGGGCGACCCTGAACTTTGTCTTCTGCCTGCTACAATCAGGGGCTTGAATCAGGGGCTTGCCGTTCCGCAGGGAGCGTGATGGCCGGCGGCCCATTTCTCCAGAGCCCATTCGATGGCGGAAGACCACTATCAGACGCTCGGCGTGCCGAAATCGGCATCGGCAGAGGACATTCGCAAGGCCTATCGCGAGCTCGCGCGGAAGTACCATCCCGATCTTCATCCCGACGACGACGCGGCGAAAGAGAAGTTCAAGAAGGTGCAGACGGCATTCGACGTGCTCAACGACCCGAGCAAGCGGGAGATGTATGACCGCTACGGCAGTTCGTTCGAGGGCGTGGGAGCGGGCGGTCCTACCGGTGGCTGGGCGGGTGGAGGCGGTGGCGGCCGCGGACCGTTTCCAGGCGCGGGCGGATTCCCCGGCGGCGGGGAGATCGATCTTGAGAGTCTCTTCGGCGGCGCTGGAGGCTTTGCCGACATGTTTCGCGGCGCCGGCGGTGGTGCCGGTGCCGGGAGCGGTGCTGGCGGCCGTGCCGGCCGTGGCCGCAAGCGGGCCACTCAGGTGCCGGGCGAGGATCTGACCGCCCGCATCGACGTGCCGTTCACGCTGGCGATCGAAGGCGGCAAGACCGATGTGCGGATCGACCGTGGCGGCAAGGCTGAGACGATCAGCGTGACGATCCCGCAGGGGCTGCCCGATGGCGCGCGGATGCGGCTGCGCGGGCAGGGCCTGCCCGGGTCGGGCGGCGGGCCTGCGGGCGACCTGCTCTTGGAAGTGGGGGTGGAGTCGCACCCCGTGTTTCACCGCGACGGTGACACACTCGAACTCACGCTGCCGGTCTCGCTCGCGGAAGCGATCGAGGGAGCCAAAGTGGATGTGCCCACACCGTGGGGCACGATCAGCCTCCGCATTCCTGCAGGCACCTCCGGCGGCCGCAAGCTCCGCGCGGCCGGCATGGGTGTGCGGCATTCCAATGGTGCGAAAGGCGACCTCATCGCCGAGGTGCAGATCATGCTGCCCGAGTCGGCCGATCCTGAGGCGGTCGCGCGGCTGCTCGAAGCCGCGAAGGCGGCTGCCGGATCGGCCACGCCGCGGCCGCAGCTGCGGTGGTGATGGCTGGAGCCGCCGGCAAGGCCGGCTTTCCACGCACCGCGAGGCTCTTGTCGCCGGGCGACTTTGCGCGGGTGTTCGCTGTGCGGCGGAGTGCCGCGAGTGGGCCGCTGGTGCTCTACGCCTGCCCGGCCGTGAGTGCCGTGCAGCCGGCGCGGCTGGGGCTCTCCGTGTCGAGTCGGATCGGCAACGCGGTGGTTCGCAACCGCTGGAAGCGGCGGCTGCGGGAGGCGTTTCGCCAGGTGCGTGCACGAGCAGCGCTGCCCGTTGGTAACGACTTCGTCATCGTGGTGCGGTCGGGTGCCGTGCCTGCGGGAGCCGCCGGAGCGAGGGCGGTGGAAGAGATGATCTGCGATCTCGCCGCCCGAGTCGTGGCCCGGCCTGGGTATGCGGCGGCGGCCTCTGCAACGCGGCAGGGCGCAGGCCCGCAGCTGACTGCCCAGCCCCCACGCCGCCGGAGGTGATGCATGAGGTGGCTGCACGCGGCGTGGCGGACCGCAGGCCGGGCGTGCGACCGCGCAGCATCGGCGGTGCTCATCGGGCTTGTCATCGTTTACAAGCTCGCGATCAGCCCGCTGCTCGGCCGCCATTGCCGGTTTCAGCCGACCTGCAGCAGCTATTTCCGGCAGTCGGTCGAGAAGCACGGCGCCATCCGCGGCAGCCTTCGCGGCCTCGCTCGCATCGGCCGCTGCCATCCCTGGCATCCCGGCGGCTACGACCCACCGTGACGTCGTGAGTCCTATGCGTCGTGGCTACGCAGGCTTCTGCACCAGTTCCAGCAGCCGGCCGGGCGAACCCATGATGTTGTAGCCGGCATCGACGTGGAGGATCTCGCCGGTGATGCCGAACGAGTCCTTCGAGAGCAGCCAGGCGCCGGCCTTGCCCACTTCGTCCTGCGTGATGTTGCGGCCCATCGGCGCCATCCGCTCATAAAGACCGAGCATTTCGTCGACGCCGGCGCCACGGCCGGCGAGCGTGCGGACCGGGCCGGCGCTCACGGCGTTGACGCGAACGCCAGCGGGCCCGAGGTCATACGCCATGTATTTCACGCAAGCGTCGAGCGTCGCCTTGCAGACGCCCATGATGTTGTAGCCGGGCACGACCTTCTCGCCGCCGAAGTAGGTGAGCGTGAGGATCGAGGCGTCTTTGGAGAGGATCTTGCGGCAGAGCCGGCCGACGGCCAGCAGGCTGTAGGCGCTCGTCTCCATGGCGGTGCGGAAGCCCTCGCGGCTGCAGTCGGTGGTCTCCCCCTTCAGGTCGTCGAGAGGGGCGTAGGCAATCGAGTGGACGACGAAGTCGATCGTGCCAAACTCCTGCTTGGCCCGATCCATCACGGCAGCGATCTGCTCGTCGTTGGAGACATCCATCGGTACGAGGAATTTCGCGTTCGGCTCCGGGTCGGTGAGTTGGGCCACGCGCCGGCGGTTCCGCTGCCGCTCGTCGTCGGGACGGTCGGGGAGGTGGGAGAAGCCGATCTGGCCGCCACCCGCGAGAATCTCCTTGGCGATGGCCCAGGCGAGCGAGTGATCGTTGGCGACGCCGAGAACAAGACCCTTCATTCCATCGAACCTGCCCATGGGAATCCTCTGAGAAAGTGGTGTCGTGTGCGGAGGAGGAAATGTAGCGGGTCTGCCGGAATCGCTCAACGCGGCGTATGGGCCGCGGGCCTTGCCGGGCGGTGATCCGACGGGTAAAACTCTAGTGCAAGCCTCGTTAGCTCAATTGGTCAGAGCATCTGACTCTTAATCAGAGGGTTCTTGGTTCGAGTCCAAGACGAGGCACTGCGAAAAAGCCTGTTTTCCAAGTGGGAA
>JBILKZ010000065.1:0-20585 GCA_044376405.1 Pirellulales bacterium | reverse complement strand
GGAGCTGATCACGTTCGAAGCCATGGGTGTCGGCGTAATGGGCGATGTCGAGCCAGTGGCGGGCCCAGCGTTCGCCGTAGTGGGGCGAGGCGAGCAGGCGGTCGACAAGTTTTTCATGCGCATCGGGGGATTCGTCAGTGACGAACGCGGCCACGTCCTCCGGCGAGGGCGGCAGGCCGAGGAGGTCGAACGAGAGCCGGCGAATGAGCGTGCGGCGATCGGCCTCCGGGGCAGGAGATAGGTTGCTAGCGGCGAGCTTAAGCTGGATGAACCGATCGATGTCGTTGCGAACCGGCGCGTTGGCCGCTGGAGCCGGCGGCACGGCGGGCCGGGCCACCGGCTGCCAGGCCCAATGGTCGAGCCGGGGATCGCGATCGCCATCGCGGGCCAACCGGTCGGCCTCGGACTCGGGCCAGGCGGCGCCGAAGTCGATCCATTGTTGCACGAGCGCGATCTCGGCGGCGGAGAGCCGATCGCCATCGGGCGGCATCTGCTTCTTCTCGTCGGTGCTCGTAATCCGGCGGATCAGTTCGCTGTCGCCGCTCTTGCCTGCGACGATCACCGGCCCGAAGTCGCCCCCCTTCAACGCCCGGTGTTTCACATCGAGCCGCAGATGGCTTTCCTGCGTGTCGGGGCCGTGGCAGTCACCGCAGCGGCCGACAAGCAGTGGCCGGATCTGCCGCTCAAAGTCGATGGCGGCAGGAGCATCGGCTACGGCAGCGGCCGCCGGCGGCTCGCCTGACGCCGGCAACGAGAACCCGCTGGCAACGACTAGGCAGGCAGCGAAGCAGCCACTCAACCACAGGCGACGTGATGCCATAAATACCTCGGCATGCCTTCCAACCGCGGCTTGCGACCGCATCGACCGCTCAGACACTCGTTTATAGCTCCGAGCACGTTATGGAAACGCCGGAATGTTTTACGTTTTTCTCGGCCAACACCATCCGCCGACGCATCGCTCCCGGGCAGCGGTCCGCTTCGATGCGGCCGTTATCGTGAATCCCGACCCTGAATCTGGCTTGACCGCCGCCGACTCACTGGTATTCTGTTCAGTATGCACTCGTGAGCCGCGTGGGTCGTTCGAGGAGGTTATCTGATGTCGCTGGTTGTATCCGCCGAAACCCGCACCCTGCTCGAAAACGTCCGCTGGGAGACGTTCTTGCAACTTGCAGACGGCCGGAGCGGAAGCGTGCCGCGAATGACCTACGACCAAGGATCGCTCGAGCTCATGACACCCCGCCGCCAGCACGAACAGATTGGTCGCCTCATCGGCCGGATGATCGAAGCCTTCTCTGAAGTTCGCGGCATAGAAATCCTCAGCTGCGCCTCGACGACGTTCAAGCGGTGGGACCTTGACCGGGCGTTCGAGCCCGACGAGTCGTACTATATTGCCCACGCCGATGAAATCCGGCCGAAGGACGAGGTCGATCTCGTCGTCGATCCGCCGCCTGATCTGGTGATCGAGGTCGAGATCACGAAGTCGGCGATCGCCAAGCTGAAGCTGTTCGCCGCGATGGGCGTGCCGGAAGTCTGGCGGCATGACGGCGACCGCCTCACCATGCTGACAATCGGCGACGACGGCTACAGGCCGATCGAGTCGAGCATCGGCCTGCCAGGCCTCTCGGCTACGAGGATCGACGCGTTTCTTGCCCGACGTTTCGAACGGGGCGAGACCGCCCTGATCACGGAATTTCGCGAGGCGGTGGCCGCGAGACCCGCCACATGACCTTGTGATCAGCAGCACGCTTCATCGCTGCGAAAGCAGTTTCTGGAGCAGATCGCCGACCCCGACGGAGATCGCCATCTGCTGCATGTATTCCGTGTCGAGCCTTGGTCCGTGCAAGTCCACGAGCCGGCTCACATCCCCCCACTGCTGTTCCGATGTCTCGTCGGTAAGCCGAAACCACTCGAGCTTGCTGTCGATCGAATCCTCGCAGGTGGCCACTGGCACCTTGACCGAACGACCGACACCGATGGTTTGCACCGCCGCACGCTGCATCGCCCGAACGTCGAAACGACGTCCGCGACTCACGAATACGTCGCCTCGTATGCCGTGGGCATGTGGATCAAATTAAAATTACGGCCAGTTCCAGCCCGCCCAACGGGCTCATGAGCAAGGCCGCCTACCGCCGCTTGTCGCGGCGGGCCTGCGACCGCTTGCCAGCGGCCATGACGTGGCTGCCTCTGCGGGTCGAAAGTCCGCCGACCTTCAGTCGGGCCTTCTTGGCCGAAGTCAGCGCTGACCGCTGCTTCGTACCGTCGAACCGGATCGCCTGGGCAGCAGCAGCCTTGGCTGGCGGCAGCTTCCGCTTCTTCGATGCGGTCTTCGACGTGGTGGTCGCCTTCACGACCGCCTGAGCAGCCGCAGCGACAGCCTGCTTCACTGCCGTGACGGGTGCCGCCACCTTCGATGTAACCAGTTTGGCCGCAGGTTTCGCAACCACACGGTTGAGCGTGGCGACCTTGCCGGCCAACTCCGCACGCAGGCCGGCACGGGCCTTTCGGTTGCCGGTAACACGGGCCCGCTTCGGCGTCTTGACGCGGCCGGTCAGCGACTTCACGGCCGACTTCGCGGTGCCGGTCACAGTCGATGCGGCTGTCTTGAGGTGGGCCTCGAACCGCTTCACGGCGCCGTCGAACAGGTCAGCCTTGGCATGGCTGCGGGCATTGGCCTCGGCGACGGCCCGCGGCGAACGCTTCGCGGCGCGGCTCTGCTTCCCGACCATCGCCCGCCACTTGTCGCGTGCCTCCCGCGCCCGACCGAGCAATGCCTGCACCTCGGCGTGAGCCGCCTTGGACAGTCCGGAGCTTTCGCTGGTGTCGAGGAGTTTCCGCTCTGCCGGTGTGCACAGGCTCCGTCCCCGATCCGACGACCCCGCAACCTTTGACGACACCGAATCCCGAGATGACTTGGCCATGGATACCTGCTCCAGAGTGTGCTTGAGTGTGCTTGAAAAAGTGCGTTTCGAAACGCGTGAAAAAGATTGAGGATGAACCGCAGTCGCCGAACTGGCAGCCGGGTGGCGAAATCATACGCCAGAAGGTGCCCGATTGGCGAACCCGGCCTACCACTTGGTCTCGACTGCCATCCCGCCGAGATCGGCCATTGGCAGGGGCACCACCCGCACCTCCATGCCGGCAAAGTGAGTCTCGGTGCGGTTCACGGCCATGGAACTGGCCCAGGCGAGGTACCAGCCCAGGAATATCTGCGACGGATAGTGGGCGTTGTCGGTCATCCGCGAGAAGCCGACGAACGTCGAGCAGACGTAGAGCGTGCCCTTGGCCAGCGGGTTTTCCACCATTTCGGCCGCGGCTAGGAAGGGAACCGCCCCCACGAAGGCATGGCCGCTGACGCCGTTGTTGTCGTTCCAAAAATGCCACTTGCTGCCGGCGGTACTCTCCCCGGGCCGCGATGCCCCCGTGGCCATCTGGAGCACGTAGAGCGGCGGTGCCCCCACCACGAATATGCGGAGCGACCGCGAGCCCCACTCGCCGACGATGTCGCCGGCCGGCTGGCCTTCCAGCACCACCCCCGTCAGGGCCGCCGCCCCAAAGATCGGCAGGGCATATTTCCCTTCACCGAGCACCTTGCAATCGGAGAAGAACGTGCCGACATCAGTGGGCCGCACCCCCTCCTGCCAGGCGTTCTGCATGGTCGTGTCGAAGCCGGTGTTGGCCAGCAGGGCACCGGCGCCAAAGGCCGCCGTGATGCAGGTGAGGCTCTCGCAGGAGTAGAAGTTGCGGTAATCCTCGAGCACCTTGTAGCCCGCGCGGGCCAGACGGGGATGTTGGCTGTGCGCCCAAGGCGGCTCCGCCGGCCCGCCGCTGATGCCGTCTTCCTCGAGCGCTGGCAGCGAATAGACAGGCTCGGCCACACCGCCGGGGGCGGTGGCCATGCGGGCGGCCAGTGTCGTTGTGATGTTGTTGCGGTCCGCTCCCGAACTCACCGTAGGCCAGCCGCCCGTCAGCTCCACGCCGCCGGGCGCCGACGTGGAGTAGGCATCCGAAATCGACTGCGTCTCCACGATCGCGTCGATCCAGGCGCCGTTGGCGGCCGGCACGACGCGAACGACCACCCGCTGTCGCCGCGGCGGCCAGGACTGTGCCGTGGTCGGCAGGCCACGGGCCGCGGGCATCGAGTCCTGTGGCTCGAGCCAGGCCGATTCGATCAGGCCCTCGCGCGGCGGTGTCGCGCGGAAGTCGGGCTCGACCGTTCGCGCGATCGGCCAGTCGGCCGACACGGTGGCGAGGGTCTGCCGCCAGAGCTTGGTGCCACTGTCGCTGGGCAGAAACATGCCGCCCGTCTTCTTGGGCCCGGCAGTCGCGACACCCGCGGCCTCGGTCCCAGCCTCGTTGCCCGACTCATAAATGGAAGGAGCGACGCTATCGACCAGTTCGAACTCAACCGCCAAGGCTGCAGGATACGGCCAGACCAGGAGCACCGCCATGACCAGCATGACCAGCCTGACCAGGCGGGGCCGGACCGCGCGCACCGCGATCCGGCTCATCACGACGGCGGTGGTGTGGGGCCGGATTTTTTCCATGGCTGGGGCGGGAATGTCCCAGCCGGCCAGCACCGAGGCAAGACAGGTTTGCCACCGATGCCGCCAGGAACGCTTCCCGCCCGGGCGGATCCATCCCCCCCGGCTTTCCTCCCCCCCTGCCCCGCTTACGCCCCCGGGGCAGGCGGCGTTTCAGCATCAGGAGCGGACGGCGTGTCAGCATCGATGAAGACCTCCACCTGTTGCCCGACGAAAAGAGGAGGCAGGCCGGCGGGGTCGAATTGATAGATCACCTGCAGCACACGCGTGTCGACCCGCTCAGTGTTGTCACCGGTGAGTGACTTCTTCGGAATGACGAACGGCTCGACGCGGACAAACTTCAGCGGATACCGCACCAGCAGATTGCCGCGCGGCACCGCCGTGGCGGGCACATCACTGCGGAACCGCGAGATGTCGTACTCGTCGATGTCCACCCGCACATGCAGCGTCTCGATATTGCCAAGGATGATCAGCGGCTGGTTCGGCGGCGTGCCGACGTACTCTCCCGGCCGCACCTTCACCTGGAGCACCTCCCCTGCCACGAGCGCCCGCACGACCAGTCGATCCAGTTCGATCTCGGCCTTGGCCACGTCTGCCTCGGCCTTCGCGATCGCCTCGCTGACAACATCGCGGTCATACTGCCATGAACCAGCCTTGAGCAGGTCGAGGTCGGCCTGCGACTTGTCGAGCGCGGCCTGGGCGGCGGCGAGAGCCTCGCGACGCGCAATCAGCTCCTGCTCGCTGGTGACCTTGCGGGCAAACGTCTCCTCGGTGCGTTTGAGCGCGTCAGTCTCGCGGATCACCGCTGCCCGGGCCTCGTTGACCTGGGCGACGATGACCGGAATCTTCTCCTTGCGGGGCTCGGCCTCGAGCCGGATCAGTTCGCTCTTCGACTGCGAGACCATTGCCCGCTTCACCGCCAGCTCGCCCTGCAGCTGCCGGTCGTCGAGCCGGAAGAGCGGCTGGCCCGCCTTCACCTCGTCGCCCACCTTCACGAGTACCTGCACCACGACGCCGGGCGTGGCGGAGCCGACGGAGATGTTCTCCGTCTGGGCCTCGACGATGCCGGCTGCCGCGAGCGTGGCGGCATAGGGGCTGCGGGCCGGCATGATCGGCGGCGGCGGGTTGCGGGTGACAGGCTTGGTCTTGGCGACATACCAGAGGGCGAAGCCGAGCATCGCCATGGCCACGAGCGGCAACAGATATTGTGTGAGGATGTCAGCGATCGTGCGGCGGCGCTGCGCTCGCCGGCGTGGTGGGGCAACAGATGCCGTGGGATCGGCGGAGGTGTCGGTACGGACGGAAGCCATAGCCCCAATGTACGAAAACCCCGACTGTCGAGAAACTCCATTGCCCACAGGATCGCAGCCGGTATCGGCGGATGCGGAGGAGCCTCAGGCGTATCCTCGCCGAAGCGACGGAGCATCTGCCGATACCGGCGAAGCAGGCCCCGCTTCGACCGACTCGATCCGGCCGTCTTCCATGTTCGCGATCCGGTCCGCGAACGAATAGACCCGTGAGTCGTGCGTGACCACGATCACGGCGCGGTCGGGCTGCACGGCGATGTTCGAGATCAGCTCCATCGTGATCCGGCCGTTCTCGGCATCGAGCGCGCTCGTCGGCTCGTCGCAGACAAGGAGTCGCGGCCCATGCACCAGCGCCCGGGCGATCGCCACCCGCTGCTGCTGACCACCGGAGAGCTCGCTCGGCAGGTTGGCAAGTCGGTCGCCGAGACCCAGCTTGTCGAGCACCTCGCTGGCCGCCTCCACAGCCCGCGACCTGTGCCAGCCGGCGATCAGGAGCGGCACGGCGGCGTTCTCCGCAGCCGTGAGTGAGGGCAGCAGGTTGTACGACTGGAAGACGAATCCGACGTTCTCGCGGCGGAATTTCACCTTGCGACCATTGCTCATCGCCACGAGGTCTTTGCCGAGCACGACCACCTCGCCATCCGACGGCGCGAGCGTGCCCGCTACGATCGAGACAAGCGTTGTTTTTCCGCAGCCACTGGGGCCGGCAAGGATCAGCAGTTCACCATAGGGCACATCCAGATCGACGCCCCGCAGGGCCCGGGTCAGCGAACCACCGGTGCCGAATTCCTTCGTCACGCCGCGGACCCGCACGGCCACGTCGGCGGTAGTCTGGGCATCGCTGGGCTGCGGAGAGGGGAGGTCGGTCAAAGCCATGGGTTTTGATCCTTCTAGGTTCACCCGCGAAACACGATCGCCGGATCGACCACGAGCACCTTGCGGATCGACAGCAGGCTCGCCAGGAGCACGATGAAAAATACCGCCACGGCGGTGATGGCCAGCACCTGCCAGGGCATGAAGAAGGCGAGCTTGGTGAAGCCGCGGCTGCCCCAGCCAAAGAGCGCTGCCAGTCCGACGCCGATACCGTAGCCCACCACGCCCACCTGCACCGCCTGCGAGAGCACCATCAGCAGGATCGTCCAGTTGCTCGTGCCCATCGCCTTGAGCGCGCCGAACTGGCGGATGTTCTCCACCGTGAAGAGATAAAAGGTCTGCCCTGCGATCGCCGTGCCGACGAGGAAGCCGAGGAATACAGTGATCGCAAAGTTGACCGGGATGCCGGTCTTCATCAGAAAATGGCGGATCGTCTTCCACATGAACTGGTTGCGGGTGAGCGCCTGCAGGCCAGTCTGCTCCTCGATCCGCCGGCAGACCTCCTGCGGATCCAGGCCCGGCTGCGGCTGCGCGAGCACGAACGAGAGCACCTTCCGCTCAGGCGGTGCAAAGAGCACCGCCTGGCTGTATCGCGTGTAGATGATCGGAAAACTCTGAAACGTGCGAAGGGCCTTGGTGAGGCCGACGAGCACCGCCCGTCGGTCGTTCATCTCGAACACGCGGCCGAGCCGGAAAGGCTCACCCGGCCAGATCAGCTGGTAGCCGGCGTCATCCATGATCACGGCATCGGGCTTGCGGAGGTCGGCGATCGACCCCATGAAGACTCCCTCCGGCGCCCCGACGAGCGTGGCGTCGTCCATGCCCAAGAGAATCATCTGGTGATAATCCCCCTCCTCCATCCGCGCCCGGGCGAGCCCCTTGTAGAACCGCACCGCCCACTCGACGCCCGACACTCCTTTGACGCGAAACAGGCAGGTGTCGGCAAGCGGCTTGATGTCGTCGACGAACTGGACGTTTTTGTCCATCACCCAGATGCCCGGCCCCTCGACGTCGCGAATCTGGCTGACGGTGAGCGACATCAAGCCGCAGAAGATCGACGACTGCTGCGCGATAAGCAACGCAGCGAACATCACGCCAAATACGATGCCGAGGTATTTCACCCGGTTTCCGATCAGCATTTTCCAGGCAACCCAGAGCATGGCTGAATTGTAGCGAGATAAAGGGGACGCAGCTCTTTTCTGCCCCCGACGGGCTGCCCATGCCTCGAGAGCCGGCGTTGCTGACCAGCGCAGGCAGGATGCTGGAGCGCAGCCAGCATCGAGTGATGCGAAGGCCAGGATGGCCGTAGCGAACGTGCGGCGACGGGGCATGGGCAGCCCCGTCGTGTCGCCATGGCAATATCAACAGTTGGATGCTTCGGGTAGTTACGTTGACGGGTCCGGGGCCAGAGCCCATGCTTCGGCCAGTCGAGAGCACGCCTATCTCAGTCTCACGAGGGAGCGAACCAATGAACGATCTTGATCGCCAGCAGCGACTCTTCGTGGCGGCCATGGCCGAGAAGCTACGGCTGGGCGGCATCGGCCGCCGGCAGTTTCTCCGCGCCGCCGCCAGCGCAGGCTTCGGCTTCGCCTCGGCGAGATATCTCGCGGGCCACTCTCCGGCCCGATCGCAGCTCCATGCCGCGGAGCCGTCGGCTACCGAAAGCGGACTCACGAACGAGCAGCGGCAGTTCCTCGTCGACGCAGGCAAACGATTCAAGGGAACTCGGATCAAGGTCGTCTCGGAGAACACGCCACCGGGGCTGTCGATCGGCAGAATGATCCGCGAGGAGTTCACGCCGCTGACCGGCATCGAGGTCGACTGGCCGATGGTGCCGCTCGATCAGGTGCTGGCCAAAACCGTGCAGGACACGATCGCCGGCGCCGACGGCACCAAGGGCCACCACGACATCTTCTATTGGGACCAGGCCTGGCTGGCGCGATTCGCCAACGAAAGTATGGGTGTCGAGGAACTGCTCGACCGCAAGGAGTTGGCCTATCCCGGCTATGACTTCGGCGACTTCCTCCCGCAGCTGGTGGAAGCGACTGCGAGCCACGGCGGTCGGATCGTCGGGGTGCCGTTCGACATTCCGATCTTCATCATGATGTACCGCAAGGACATCCTCGATGAACTCAGGCTCCAGGTACCGAAGACCATGGGCCAGTATCTCGAGACGGTCCGGGCGATCGATGCAGCCAAACGCGGCCAGGGTATTCATGGCACTGTCGGCCAGTGGAAGACCGGCCACTTCTCCCTGCAGTGCGATGCCTCGGCCTGGATCTGGGCGCACGGCGGCCACCATTTCAACAGCGAGAATCGCCCCGACTATGTGACGGAAGGCAATGCGAAAGGGCTCCGCTACATGCTGGATCTGGGCAAGCACATGAGCCCAGACGTCCGCGAGTGGGACTGGGACGGAGAGGCAACCGCCTTCACCCAGGGCCGGGCCGGGATCGTCATCTCCTGGAGCGAGTTCTTCCCCGCCTGCGACGATCCCGACAGCAGCCGAGTCGTCGGCCTGGTGGAGGCGGCCGACTGTCCGCTCGAGGATGCGAGACTGACCCCCGACCAGTGCGGGTTTCATGAAACCCCGGGGATCAGCCGTCAGGGAGGTTCGTGCCTTGCGCTGAGTAAACATGCCCCCAATGCCGACGCGGCCTGGGTCTTCATGCAGTGGGCGACGAGCGCCGACGTGACCGCCCGTGCCAATGCCGACGGCGCCGACACGCCCATTCGCCGCAGCAACTACACCGACCCTCGCGTGCTGGCCAAGAAGCGGCCGGTGCGAGGAACGACCCGCCACTTCGACGTGACGCGGCGGGCGATTGAAAACCGCATGGGCACATCGCCCCACCTGCCTGCCTGGGTGACGCTTGCGGCCGAGGTCAACGCGGCCGAACTCGGCCGGATGACGACCGGGAAGCAGGGTGTGGAGGAAACCCTCGAGGCGATCCAGAAAAAGACCGTGGCGTTTCTGGCCAAGCAGTGACCGCGATCGGTGTGGGGTCCGCATCGCGGATTCCTCTCGCTTGCGCTTCGGGCTTGCATGGGAGTGGGGTGTTCATCCAAGCCCAGCCCGTCCTCATCCAAGCCCGCAGCGCAAGCAAGAGAATCCTGGTCGCCTGCCCATCCCCGCTGAACAGGAGCAGGACGCCGCTCTTTTCTGCTAAAACTTCACCGATCCAATCTTCTCTCACAAAGGAGTCGACCACCATGCTGCATTCACATCTCATCTCCCGCGGCCTCCTGTCCCTGTCGATCGCCTTTGCCTGCGGCAGCGTTGGCCTTGCCCAGTCGGCCACCGCCGTCACTCCCGCCCAGGAAGCCGCCATCGAGGCGGGCATCAAGGATCTCTCCTCGCAGTGGTCGACCGCGTATTTGAAGAACGACACCTCGATCCTCGAACGGATCTGGGCCCCTGATTTCGTCTACGTCGAGCCGTCGGGCCACCGCTTCACCAAGGCGGAGGGGATCGCCGCGCTCAAGACGGGCGGCGAGCGGCACACCGTCTCCGAGGCCAGTTCGATCGACGTACGGGTGTATGGCGGCGGCACGGTGGCCGTCGACATCGGCGACTACAAAGAGGCCGGCAAAGACAAGGACGGCAAGCCCTTCGAACGCGCGTCGCGGTTCACGAATGTCTGGGTGCTCAAGGATGGTGCCTGGCAGTGCGTCAGCGGCCATGCGTCGGTGATCCCCACCAAGCCGTGAACCGCGGGACTGTCCCGCATGTTGAAGAGTTGACCGCGAAAGCGGGCGATCACTCGCCTGCCCTCACTCCATCGGTGCACGACGGTATGCCGCGATCCACCGCGGCCGTCAGGCAATCAAATCGCCGCGTGGGGTTGTATACTGTTGTGATGAGAGAATCGACGCCCATAAGGCCCCAGCCGACTGACCAGCCGCGGGAGAGCGACGCACTCCCTGCGTGTGACCGCTCGTCGTGGCCGGTCTGGGTCGGCCGGGTCGGCGAGCCGCAGCCCAAAGCCGACTACTCTAACCTCACGCCGTCGCAGCGGATCGCCCTCTGCTGGGAGGCAACCAAGCAGGCGTGGGCGATCAGTGGAAAGGAACTGGATGAATCCGCATTTCGTCGAGATTCTGAAAGCCTTTCGCGACGAGGGGGTTGAGCACCTCGTCATCGGCGCCCATGCATTGGCCGCTCATGGCCACGTTCGGGCTACCCTCGACATCGACATCTGGGTGAAGCCAACGGAAGAAAACGCCGGTCATACGTGGCGTGCCTTGCAACGGTTTCGTGCGCCGCTTTCCAAGATGAAGGTTGGCGACTTCGCCGAGCCTCAGGTTCTCTATCAGATCGGCGTGCCGCCCAGTCGCATCGACATCATGACGAGCGTCACAGGACTCGAGTTCGACGCCGCATGGCCGAATCGGATTATGGCCACTTTCGGCGACGTGGTCGCGCCGGTACTCGGACTCGATGACATGCGGAAGGCAAAGCGGGCGGCAGGGCGGCTCAAGGACCTCGCTGATCTCGAAGAGCTCGGCTGATCGTCGATCGAACGGCTCGGTCACCCGTGCAGCCACAACCCGAGACGTTCCCCCAGCAGCCAGCCCGCTGGACGGCGGCCGGCCTCGTATTTGGTATGTTGTCCGCACCACAAACGCGTTCCCGCAGGTGCATCCGTGCCAGGGCCGGCCGACACTGCCGCAGAGCCGATCGACGACGTCCGCATCCGCGAGATCCTCTCCCGCTGGTGGGGCTTCGAGACGTTGCGGCCACTCCAGGCCGACGCCATCCGCGCCGCGCTCGCCGGCCGCGATTCGCTTGTCGTGATGCCGACCGGCGGGGGAAAGAGCCTCTGCTACCAGCTGCCGCCGCTGGTGAACGAGACGACCGACGTTGTCGTCTCACCGCTGGTGGCCCTGATGAAGGACCAAGTCGATGCCCTGGAGGCGATCGGCTATCCCGCTGCCGCACTCCACTCCGGGCTGTCGCCGGACGATCGACGGCAGATCCGTGATCGACTGGCTGCCGGTGAACTCCGGCTCCTCTTCACGGCCCCGGAACGACTGGTGAACTCCGGCCTGCTCGACCTGCTCGCACAGGTGGGCGTGAAGCGGTTCTCGATCGACGAGGCCCACTGCATCAGCCAGTGGGGCCACGACTTCCGGCCCGAATACCGGCAGCTCGCCCTGCTCCGCGAGCGGTTTCCGTCGGCGAGCATTCATGCCTTCACCGCCACCGCCACGCCCCGCGTCCGCGACGACATCGTCAACCAGCTCCAACTCCGCGAGCCCGAGGTCTTGGTCGGCATCTTCGACCGCCCCAATCTCGTCTACCGCGTCGTGCCGCGGACCGACCGCATCGCCCAGACGCTGCAGGTGCTCGGTCGGCATCAGGGCGAAGCCTCGATCGTCTACTGCATCTCGCGGAAGGAGACAGAACGGCTCGCGGCCCGACTCGCGGCCGAGGGAATCCTGGCGCGGCCCTACCATGCCGGCCTCGACACCAAGGAGCGTCACAAGACCCAGGAGGCCTTCTCGCGTGAAACGATCGACGTCGTGGTGGCCACCGTTGCCTTCGGCATGGGCATCGATCGTTCAGACGTCCGCCTCGTGCTCCATACCTCGCTCCCGAAGAGCCTGGAGGCCTACCAGCAGGAGACGGGCCGAGCCGGCCGCGACGGCCTCGCTGCGGAGTGCGTGCTCCTCTATTCATCGGCCGACGTCTTCAGCTGGGAGTCGCTCGTGCGGAAGAGCGCCGAGGAGTCGGACCTGGAGCCTGAGGAGGCGGAGAAGCTGATCGCCGGTCAGGTCGGCCACCTCCACGCCATGCGGCGCTACGCGCAGGCCGCCCGCTGCCGCCACGCCGCGCTCTCCGAATATTTTGGCCAAGCCTACGGCACCGAGCCGTGCGGCGCCTGCGATGTCTGCCTCGATGAAACGGAGAGTCTTCCGGATTCGACGGTCACCGCCCAAAAGATACTTTCCTGCGTTGCTAGAGTCGGCGAACGGTTTGGCGTGCGGCACGTTTGCGAGGTGCTGCGGGGCGCGAAGACCGAGGGTATTCAGCGGCACGGCCACGACCGGCTGAGCACGTTTGGACTCCTTGCCACGCTCGATCAACGGGCTGCCGAGAACCTCGTGCACCAACTGCTCGACCAGGACCTGCTCTCGCGGAGCGGCGGCGACCGGCCCGTGGTCTCCCTCAATCCGCGATCGTGGGAGGTGATGCGGGGTGAGCGGCCCGTCGTGCTCGTCGAGCCGCGAGCGGGCACCACCCGCAAGGCGAAGGCCGACGTGGACGACTGGCAGGGCGTCGACCGCGATCTCTTCGAGCGGCTCCGCAAGTGGCGGCGTCGGGTGGCCGATGCCCGTGGCAAGCCTGCCTGGACGATCCTCGACGACAAGTCGCTGCGGGCGATCGCTCGCGAGAAGCCGTCATCGCCCGCCGCCCTGCTCCGCTGCAAGGGCATCGGCGAGAAGCGGCTGGCCGATTTCGGCGCCGCGGTCCTCGACCTCGTCGCCGGCCGCGAGGCCCGCTCCGAGTAAGTCGGAGGAAAAAAGGGGACGCAGCTCTTTTTGAAGGAAAAAGAGCTGCGTCCCCTTTTCACCCGGCCCGTCACCCTTCGCCGAGATACGCGTCGCGGACACGGCGGTCGTGGGCCAGTTCCGTGCCACTCCCGGTGAGCGTGATGCGGCCGGTTTCGAGAACGTACCCCCGCGAGGCGAGCTTCAAGGCCGCGCGGGCATTCTGCTCCACGAGCACCACCGCGATGCCGCGGGCCGACAGCCCCGCGATCACCTCGAAGATCTTCGCGACCACCAGCGGTGCCAGGCCCAGCGACGGCTCGTCGAGCAGCAGCAGCCGCGGCCGGCCCACGAGCGCGCGGCCGAGCGCCAGCATCTGCTGCTCGCCGCCCGAGAGCGTGCCTCCCATCTGCCCCATCCGGCTGCCGAGCACGGGAAAGAGGCCACAGACCTCGTCGATGTCACGACGCACCTCGGCCCGGTCGGATCGCGTGAAGCCACCGAGCTCGAGATTCTCCCGCACCGAGAGCCGTGGAAAGATCCGTCGTCCCTCGGGCGAATGGCCGATGCCGAGCCGCACGATCTCATGCGGCTCGAGGCCCGTGACCGGGCGGCCCTCGAATCGCACCTGCCCACCGCGGACTGGCACAACGCCCGAAATCGCCATCAGCAGCGTCGTCTTCCCGGCACCGTTGGCACCGATGATCGCCACGAGTTCTCCCGCGGCCACTTCGAGCGACACTTTGTCGAGCGCCCGGATCGGGCCGTAGCCCGCCTCGAGGTTCTCGACCTCGAGCATCGGCGGTTGCACCTTGGCATCTCCCAAAGTGACGCGCAAGGTGTGAAGCGGATTACTCATGACTCACTGCCCAGGTAGGCCTCGATCACCTTCTCGTCCCGTCGCACCTCGGCCGGTGTGCCCTCGGCGATCTTCACGCCATGGTCGAGCACGGCCACGCGGTCGCTGATCCGCATCACCACGTTCATGTGATGCTCGATGAGCACGACCGTCACGCCGCGATCGCGGATCCGCTCCACCAGCCGGGCCAGATCATCGGTCTCGGAAGGATTCATGCCGGCCGCCGGCTCATCGAGGAGGAGCAGTTTCGCGCCGGTGGCGACCGCCCTCGCGATCTCCAGCCGCCGCTGATCGCCGTAGGGAAGCTGGCCGGCGATCCGGTTGGCGTCGCCTGCCAGACCGACAAACTCCAGGCTCTCGATGGCCCGTCGCTGGGCCGCCGCCTCGGCCCGTCGATTCGCGGGCGAGCGGAAGAGCATCGCCGGCACGCCGCCGGGGATCGTGCGATCGAGGCCGACGAGTACGTTTTCGAGCACCGTCATGTTGGAGAAGAGGCGGATGTTCTGAAACGTCCTGGAGATGCCGGCACGGGCGACGACGTTCGGCGACCGGCGGCCACGGTTCCAGACGGCGATCGTTCCGGCAGTGCCGAGCAGCCAGCCGGCGACGAGCCCCGTCCAGCCTCGGCGCCGCACCCTTGCCTTGCCAGCGGCCAGCCGATCGAGCACTTCTTCTTTCACGTGCGGTCTACCTGCCGCAGCGTCCGCCACGCCGGCCAGATCGGTCGTGTCGGGCACGGTGCCCGGCCCTGCTCGACGGGCCGTCACCTCCGCCTGCAGCGCGTCGCGAACGGCCTTGGCCTCCGCGAGGTCGCGCTTGATCGCCAGCACGTCGGTGCCGTCGGCGCTGACCACCCGCCACTTACCCGCCATTTGATCGATCGCTAGTTCGGCCCGGAAATAGCCACGCAGCCGCTCCGCGGCTCCGGCGAGCGTGAACCGGTCGCCCGTGATCATGCCCCGCTTCACGACCGCCAGCCAGAGCCGGTCAACGTCTACTGCCGCTGCGGCGAAGAGCAGGCCTGTGAGCAGCCCGATGCCGATCGCCGACCAGAACGTGCCGGCCGTGAACGACCGCTCCAACCGGTGGCCCTCGAACCGCACCGACCCGCTCGTGGGCGAGTAGATGCCGCTGATCGTGTTGAAGGCGGTCGTCTTGCCGGCGCCATTGGGACCAATGACCGAGACGATGCTCCCCGCCGGCACAGCCAGATCGAGTTCCGAAACCGCCACCAGACCGCCAAACCTGACCGTCACGCGATCCAGGTCGAGCAGCGGCAAACCGGCGGCGTCACGCAGGGACGTGCCGGCGGCAGACGACGGGGACGACGATGTTTCGGGCTGCCGATTCATGCGTGGTCCTCATGGAGTTCGGCGGCGAGACGCCGCGAGGGCACGAGACCCTCCGGCCGATATCGCATCACGAGCACGAGCGCCAGCCCAAAAATCGCCAGCCGCCAGCCGCTGAAGGAGAGTAGGCTCGAACCCGTGGGGTTGATGTTCATCTGCTGGATCCAGGAATCGGCCCACGGGGCCAGCACCGTGTCGAAGCCGACGAGGATCGCCACGCCCAGGATCGTGCCCGGGATGCTGCCCAAGCCCCCGAGGATCACGGCGCAGAGCACCATGATCGAGCGATTGAAGTCATAGGCATTGGGATCGGCCGTGGTGGAGAGACTGGCGGCATAGAGGCAGCCTGCCAGTCCGGCCACCGCCGACGACATCGCAAACGCGGAGAGCTTTACCCGCGTCGCCGAGATACCCATCGCCGAGGCCGCCAGTTCGTCCTCGCGGACCGCCACCCAAGCCCGACCGAGACGCGACTGCTCGAGCCTCCGCATCGCCACCACGACGCCAGCCAGCGACAGCAGGGCGAGGTAGTAGAACCACCGCGGATCGATGGCGAACGCCAGGCCGAGATCGAGGCCGCCGACCTTCACGCCCGCGCCTGGGGGGGGCACCGGATTCAGTCCCTTCATGCCGCCGGTGATCTGCTCGAGGTTGCGGAGCGTCACCTTCACCACTTCGCCGAAGCCGAGTGTGACGATGGCCAGATAGTCGCCGCGGAGGCGGAGCGTCGGTGCGCCGAGTGCCAGCCCGATGCCGGCCGTGGCCAGCACGCTCACGATCGTCGCCGCCAGAAACCCGATCTGAAACGGATACATCGGCACCGTGAGGATCGCCATCAGGTAGGCACCGATGCCGAAGAACGCCGCGATCCCCAGGTGGACCAAGCCCGTGTAGCCCACCATCACATTGAGTCCGAGCGCGAGGATGCAGTAGATGAAGAGCGTGGTCACCTGCCCGCCGAGCGCACCGCCGAGCGCCGGCATCACGAGCGGGGCCACCGCCAGCACCACGAGCGCAACGAGGTCCCATCGTTCTCGCACGAAAAAGGGGACGCGACTCATTTCCAGGCCGCCGGAGATGGCATGGTGTCGGCTGGTTTCACCAGCCGAGGTGCTTTGTGGAAATGAGTCGCGTCCCCTTTTTCCGTTCACTACACCTTCTCCTTCGTCCGGCGTCCCAGCAGGCCTTCCGGCCGGAACACGAGGATCACGATCAGGATCGCGAAGACGATCGCGCCGGTCCAGCGTTCACCGACATACGCGCTCGACAGCGATCGGACGAGCCCGATCACCAGCCCCCCCACGACCGCGCCCGGAATGCTGCCGATCCCGCCGAGCACCGCCGCGGTGAAGGCATAGAGGCCGTTCTGGAATCCCATCTGGAAGCCGATGGTGTTGATGTAGAGCCCATAGATCACGCTCGCCGCTCCGCCGAGCGCCCCGCCAATGAAGAAGGTCGCCGCGATCACGCGATCGACGTCTACGCCCACCAGTGCCGCCGCCGTCGGATCCTGCGACACCGCCCGCATCGCCCTACCAAGGCGGGTCGTCTGCACGAGGAGCGACAGGCCCAGCATCAGCGGCACCACGACGACCAGCACCAGCAGATCCTTCCAGGTGAACTGCAGTCCCTCGCCGGGCAGCAGGTTGGTGGAGGGAAGCAGTTCGGGAAACGAACGGTCGGAGGGACCGAGCCAGAACAGCCCGATGTTCATAAAGATGAACGACACGCCAATCGCGGAGACGAGCGGCGCGAGCTTCGGGGCATTCCGCAGCGGCTTGTAGACGATTCTGTCGACACAGACATTGAGCGTGCCGCAGAACAGGCCGCAGGCCACGATCAAGACCGCGATGCCCACCCACGTGGCCGTCGGCCCCGCCGTCGCCAGACCGAATGCGGTCACGAGCGACAAGGCCAGGCAGGCACCCAGCATGATCAGGTCGCCGTGCGCGAAGTTGATCAGGCCGATGATCCCGTAGACCATCGTGTAGCCCAGCGCCACGAGTGCCACGAGTGCCCCGTTCGTCAGTCCGATCAGGCACTGCTGGAGGAAAAACTGGGCGGACACGGGCGGGCTTTCAGGAAGCTGGCTTCAGGACACTGTCTTCCAAACACCGGGACGACCGGTGAAGCTCGAGTTTTACCGCGCAGCCTCTGCGGGTGCAGCGCCATCTGTGGCGCCGGCACCGGTCGGCTGCCCGTCAGCCTCGCCGCCTTCAGCGTTGGCGTCGAGGATCTCCTCGAACTCGAATCGGCCGTTTTTCACGACGCTCACAGTCAGCGTCCGCATGGTGGTGTCACCGTTGGCATCGAAGCCCCAGTGCCCGAGGGCCCCGTCGAAGTCGCGGATCGCCAGGGCCGCATCGGAGATCGCGCGACGATCTTTCGTGCCGGCCCGGCGGATCGCCTCGAGCGCCACGCAGGCGGCCTCGTAGCCGTAGACGGCGTAGGCTTCCGGGAGTTCGTGATACTTCTCCCGGTAGCGCTCCACGAAGGTGTGCCCCTTGCCCGTGAGCTTCTCCGGCGGCAGCCCTCCAAACGTCACGAAACAACGCCCCTCCAGATTGGCAGCCCCGGCCGAATCGATGAACACCTGCTCGCGACAGCCGTCGGGCACCATCAGGATCGCGGTGATGCCGGCGCTGGCCATGTCCTTTGCGAGCTGGCCACCCTTGCTCTGCGTGGTGCCGCCAAAGTAGACGAGGTCGGGCTTCGCCGCCTTGATGCTCGCCATCAACGACTTGAACTCCTGCGCCTTGGCATCGATCGAGTCGTGATCCAGCACCTCGATGCCGATCTCCCGGCACCGCTCGTCGAAGAGATCAGCGAGGCCTTTGCCATAGACCTCGTTGTCGTCGAGGATGCAGACGGTCTTCACGCCGCGGCGCTTGGCCCAGTCGGCCGACAGCGGCCCCTGCAGGTCGTCGGCGGGCACGACCCGCGTGTAGTTGAGTCGCCCGGTGGGCCGGTAGACACCAGGCTCCCCCGGCTCCCCGAGGCCGGGCTTCGTGAGCCCCACGGCCGTGTTGGCCGGCGATACCATCAACAGGTCGCCGAGGTTCAAGATCGGCATCGACACCTTCGCGGCACCCGAGTTGAAGGTGCCGATGTAGGCGACCACGTCGGGATCCTGGAGCGCGCGGCGGGCATTGGCCGCCTCGGCCTCGCTCGTCCACTGGCCGGCGGCCGCCGTCGAATCGTCGAGGTCGAGATACTCGACGCGATAGGGCCCGACCCTGCCCCCGACCTCCTCGACCGCCATGCGGATGCCCCGCACGATCGTGTCGGACTGCTGTTTCGCGCTGCCGGTCCGCGGCAGGCTTGAGACGATGGTGACAAGCGTGGGGTCGGCGGGCCGGCAGCCGGCAAGAAATAGGCCTACGAGCAGGATGGCGGAGATTCGCGGCGACATGGCTGATACTTTAGCAGACGCCGAGCCGCTGCGGTTCGGGGCTGCCCGTGCCCCGTCGCCGGACGCTCGCTACGGCCATCCATGGCCTCCGCTCGCTCGATGCTGACTGCGCTCCGGCATCCTGCCTGCGCTGGTCAGCAACGCCGGCTCTCGGGGCACGGGCAGCCCCTCACGGATAGTTCCGCGTCACATAAAAGCCCGGAGCGCGAGCGATGGGACGGGCGTCCCCACCTATCGCTTCACCAGCCGCCAGGCTCTGTGAATGCGTTCGTTCCGGAAGTCCTCGGGAATCGTGCGATTCGTGATCTCGCGGAAGGTGTAGAGGGCCGACAGCCGCTCCTCGGCGAGATGAAACCGGCGGAAATTGGTTGAGAAGTAAACGACGCCTCCGGTAACCAGATTCTTCGCCACCAGTTCCAGGAGTTCGGCGTGGTCGCGTTCGATGTCCCACGGCGTCTCGCTCTTCGCCGACCGCGAGTAGGTCGGCGGATCGACCACCACCAGGTCGAACGGCGGCTCGCCACGGAGTGCGCGGTGTTCGAGGAAGGCGCGGGCTTCGTCACGCACGATCCGGTGGCGGCCCGCGTCCTTGAAGCCGTTCTTCGCGAGGTTCGTCCGCGTCCACTCGAGATAGGTGTTCGAGAGATCGACGCTCACCGTCTCCTTGGCCCCGCCCGCGGCCGCATAGACAGAAAAACTGCCGGTGTAGCAGAAGAGGTTGAGCATCCGCTTTCCCTCCGCCTCACCGCGGACCATGGCCCGCGTCTGACGGTGGTCGAGGAACAGCCCCGTGTCGAGGTAGTCGGAGAGGTTGACCTCGAACGACAGATCCCCCTCCTTCACCGCAAGCACCGCCTGCCGCTGGTCAACCTTCTCATACTGCCCGCCATCCCGCTGCCGCCTTCGCACCTTCAGGAAGGTCTGCATCGGCGGCACGCCCAGCTCGATCGCCGCCGCCTCGATCATCTTGTCGAGCCAGACATCGTGCTCGATGTCGGTGCGTTCGTGCGGCCGCTCATACTCGGCGGCGTGCAGCCAGCCGGCATACCAGTCGATGACGAGCGGAATCTCGGGGATGTCGCGGTCGTAGATACGGAACGCCTCGATCCCCTGCCGGCGGGCCCACTTGGAGAGGTGCTTGAACCGCTTGGCGAGCCGGCGGCGGAAGTCGCCGATCTGATCGTCGGTTGTGCGGCCGGTCCGGTGCGGTAGCGGCGAATGCCTGGGAGAAGACATTTCGCTGTGCGGATTGTCGCCGGGACGGCAGAAGTCTCCTCGCGGGGATCTTTCGCCTTCACCCTCTACGGAACTGCCTTCCTCCTCAGGGCGAAAGCTCCCATGCTCGTCGAGCTTCCGCCGATCCCGTCGCTCAGCGTCGGGGGGGCCTGTGTCTCCCAGGGGATGTGAGGCAGGGACCGGTGGTTGTGCCGATTCTTGTCGTCTTCTGATTTCCACCTCGAGGAGTCGGCATGCGATCGGGCCGTTGGAGAGCGGCACGCGATACGTGGGACGCAGGCCGAGCTGACCGGCAGCAGGCGTGTCGGCCGCGAGAATGGCCGCCCGCCAGCCACCGCAGTGCTGCACGAGCCAGTCGCCAAACCGCCTGAAGAAGGCGGCGGACCGAGGGAGTGGCAGCCGCTCTCCATAGGGAGGATTGGTGACCACGAGCCCGCTCTCCCCCGCCGGCCTGGCCTGTTCGAAATGCTTCACGTCGATCGCGATGCACGATGCCACGCCCGCAGCCTCGGC
>JBILKZ010000162.1:0-7371 GCA_044376405.1 Pirellulales bacterium | reverse complement strand
CGAGTGTATCCAGTCTGTTCGCCAAATGCTCGCGGATTTGCTCGGCACATTTTCGGTAGGTCGCCAGCGTGCCCCCGATGGGGTCGATCACATCGTGCCGATCGGGGGAAAGCATCGCCACGCGGCCGCCCGACTCGGGAAATTGGGCGAGGATGTTCGCCCGATGCGACGCCGTCATGGTCCAGATCACGTCCGCCTGCCGGGCGAGGTTTTCCGTTAACGGTTGGCTCTCGTGGCCCGACAGATCGGCGCCCCGTTCCCGCATCGCCTCCAGGGCGCCGGTGCTCGCCTTGCCACCCCCCCAGGCAGCGATTCCGGCGCTGGCAACCACGACGCCATGCCGTTCGATCTCGTCGGCTCGGCAGCTGAACCGCTCCGCGACCAACTCCCTGAAGAGCGTCTCCGCCATCGGGCTGCGGCAGGTATTGCCGGTGCAGACAAAGAGCACCATCAGGCTGGATAGCCGGCGGAGCGTTTCCTCAGAAACGATGCCGGGATGCACGACTCGAAAGCCGGAATCATCGATCGCGATCGTCGATGCCGGCTGGGCATACCTGGCGCGGCCGTCGTCGATCACCAGACTCACGGCGGCGCCAGCCGCCTCGCACCGGGCGACAACCTGCTCCGCAGTAACCGCTGGAGGGTCGTCTGCTCCGCCTGGCTCCGCCAGCACCACGGGGCCTGCCAGCATCCGCATGCAGTCTGCGAGCATGGGGTGGCCGGGCACTCGGAGCCGCAACTGGCCGGAGCCGACGATCATGTGCCTCACACCCGGCGGCAACCTGTGGACGAGGCTGTCCGGGTGATCGTCTTCCACGATGATCGTCACCGGTCCGGGCCAGCACCGCCGGGACAGCCGTTGACCCAGCGGGCTCAGACGGGGAGCCCAATCGAGCGCCTCGTCGGCGCTCTTGAGGGCCAGCGACAACCGGGGCTCACCGGGCCGCTCAGCGGCCAGACATTGGAGCCGCTCAACAGCCTCCACATGCCGCGAACTGGCGGCGACCACGTAATCGGTTTCCGTCGGAAAGGCGACGGCCCTGCCCTCGGCCAAAGCCTGAACCGCGCGATGGACAACATCGCGGGCGTCGTCTGTGCGGCGCAGATCGATGACCATGGGCGGCATGGGCAGGGGCCGACGTCGTGGATGCCATGCACCCGGCGAGCCGTGCTCGCGGGAAAAAACACAGAAACAGGCGGAAACATGGAAAAATACAGGAGTTTGCCCGGCGCAGTCAAGCATCGGCATCTGGGCAGGACGGGCGAACCGTGGGGAATCCATCTGGTCCGGACCACCCAAAAACGGTCCGAAACCCAAGCCAGACATTGATCACCGGACACTTTTCGGCTTGTGACGCAGTCCCGGGCTTCGGTATTCCTCCCCTGCTCACTGCCGCCCATTCCCTCATCGGCACCATCGATGTTTTTTCGCAACCCCCGCACCGACACGCTCTCGTCTCGACGGTCGGGCCCTTTGGCCGACGTCAGAGGATGGTTCTTCTCCGCCGCCTGCCGGCGGCGGCTGCCGCGGGCATTGGCAGGGCTGTGGATCGCGAGCCTATGGATTGCGGCGGCCCACGGCCAACAGCCTCAAGTGCCAGGGGGCGTCACGCCACTGCCGCAGCCCACACCCCCGGCCGCTGCCGCCGTCGACGAGGCCAACCGCATCGTCGAGGTGCGGATTGAAGGCAACCATGCGACGGACGTGTCGAAGCTTCCCAAACTCGTCACCCGTGCCGGCCAGATCTTCGACGCCCAGGCGATCGAGGAGGATGTCCGCACACTCCATCGCTGCCGCAAATTCGTCGATGTCCACCCGAAGTATGTCCGCGTCAAGGAAGGCGTGGTCGTGATCTTCCAGGTGGTGGAGCGGCCGATGCTGCGGTATGTCAAATACGTCGGTAACCAGCGGGTGCCATCCCGCACCCTCCGGAAGAAGGCCGAAATCGACGTTGGCGACTCGATGGATGCCTACGTGGTCGAAGAGGCCCGCCGTCGGATCGAGTCGTATTACCACGAGAAGGGCTACGACGCCGCGAAGGTGACCACGATCGAGGGCAGCAAGCCCGGCGACAAGGGGGCCGTGTTCCTCATCGACGAGGGGCGGAGCCGCAAGTCGCTGTGGACGGGTTTCGTCGGGAACACGATCGCCAACGATGCCCGCCTGCTCACGCAGATCAAGTCGAAGCCCGGTGTGTTGTGGCTACTCGGCGGCGATCTCGACCGTGCCAAGATCGACGCCGACGTCGAGGCGCTCACCGCCTACTACCGCAGTCTCGGTTTCTTTCAGGCCAAGGTGGGCCGCGAGGTCGAGGTGGTCAATGGCGGCAAACGTGAATGGACGATGCTCACGTTCGTGATCAATGAGGGCCCGCGCTACTCCGTCCGGAACGTGTCGTTCGTCGGCAACAGCAAATTCAAGAGCGAGTTTATCTCGCGGGAACTCAAGCTCACCAGTGGCGAGCCCTTCAACCAGTCGAAGATGGATGCCGACCTCGGGATGATCCGCGACATCTACGGTGGCCGTGGGTTCGTCTTCGCCGACATCAGGGCCGATCCGCGGTTCCTCGAGGAACCCGGTCAACTCGACCTCGTCTACAACATCGAGGAGGGACAGCGGTACCGCGTGGGCAAGATCAACATCCGCATCCGCGGCGAACATCCGCACACCCGCCATAGCACCGTCCTCAACCGGCTTTCGCTCCGGCCGGGCGACATCCTCGACATCCGCAAGCTCCGCGACGACGAGCGCCGGCTCACTTCGAGCAGTCTGTTTTCTGCCGATCGGTCCAAGGGAGAGGGGCCCCGCATCGCCTTCAGTAAGCCCGAAGGGGATGAGAACAAGCAGATTGCCCGCGACCCCAAGCGGCCTGGTTTTCGTGGGCAGAGCCCCGACGGCGCCGACGAGGAAGACGCGGTGCTCGATCTCGTGCTCGAAGGGGAATGGAACCCCGAGGACAACCAGTCGCAGTCGGTCGCTGCAAAGCCGGTGTGGCGCGGCCAGAGTCCGGCACCGGTGGCCCAGCCGGCCCCGCAGGCCTGGGGAGGATCGCCGCTTGCGCCGTCAGGCCCCGAGGCGGTCGATTATTCGCGAACCGTGGCGCCCGCCCCGCAGGCTCCCGTCTACGTGGCCCAGGCTCCCGTGGCCCAGGCGTTTCCAGGAGGGCCCGCACCAGCCGTGCAGCCCGGCATGATGCAGCCTGTCCAATATCAGCCAGGCATGATGCAGCCAGGCATGGCCCAGCCAGGGATGATGCAGCCAGGGATGATGCAGCCAGGGATGGCCCAGCCAGGAATGATGCAGCCAGGCATGATGCAGCCCGGCCTGATGCCGCCGGGAATGGCCCAGCCTGGCATGGTGCCCAACTTCGGCGCCGAGCCGCTGCAGGTGTTTCCGGGCCAGGAGCCCTACGTCATCGTCGACGTGGATGCGGAGGAGACGCAGACGGGCCGACTGATGATCGGTGCGGGCGTCAATTCCAATGCCGGACTCGTCGGCAACATCGTCGTCGACGAACAAAACTTCGACATCACCCGCCTGCCACAGAGCTGGGACGACATCCGCAATGGCACCGCCTTCCGCGGAGCTGGCCAGCGGTTCCGGCTCGAGGCCGCGCCGGGCACACAGTTGCAACGGTATACGGCCACGTTCCAGGAACCGTATCTCTTCGACACGCGGATCGGCCTGTCCACCAGCGCCTCCTACTTCACACGGTTTTTCTACGACTGGTCGGAAGGCCGCGTCGGCGGGCGCGTGGGCCTGGGCTATCAGTTCAAGTTCGCGCCCGACCTGTCGGTGAACACCGCGTTTCGCGGCGAGAGTGTCGACGTCTACAGCCCGCGGCTCCTCACGCCCGCCATCCAGAACATGCTCGGCACGAATTCCGTCTACGGCTTCAGCGGCGGGCTCGTCCACGACACCCGCGACAGTCCGTTCCTGCCGACGCAGGGCCATCTGGCGACGTTCGAGTTCGAGCAGGTGATCGGCACCTTCGTCTACCCGCGCGGCATCCTCGAGGGCAGGCAGTATTTCCTGCTCAACGAGCGGCCCGACGGCTCGGGTCGGCACGTGCTCTCGATCGGCTCCGTGCTGGGCATGTCGGGACCCAACACCCCGGCCTACGACAACTTCTTCGCGGGTGGCTACAACACCCTCCGCGGTTTCACCTTTCGCGGGGCCAGCCCGCGGCAGACGGCCAACGGCTCGTCGCCCGTCAATGCCAACCAGGATGCCGCCGTCATCGGCGGTCCATTCGAGTGGCTCAACACGGTCGAATACATGTTCCCAATCACGGCCAACGACGCGCTTCGCGGCGTCGTCTTCACCGACTTCGGCACCGTCGAGTCGAACGTGTCGATCAACAACATGCGGGTGGCGCCCGGCTTCGGCCTGCGGATCACCCTGCCGGCGATGGGGCCGGCGCCGATCGCGCTCGACTTCGCCGTCCCGGTGGTCTACGCCCCCTACGACAGCAAGCAGTTGTTCAGCTTCTTCGTGGGATTTGCGCGGTAGCGGCAGCTGCAGTCGGGAATTGCCAATCATGCCAGCCACGCCAGCACAGACCGAGCGGATCCTCGTGGTCGGCAACGGCTTCCTCGGCGACACGGTGCTGGGCATTCCCTTCCTCCGCAACCTGCGACGACGGTTTCCACGAGCGGTCATCGACGTGTTGATCGAACCAGCCGCAGCGGCGGTTCTGGCCCACTGTCCCTACACGGACGAACTGATGGCCTGGCCGCGGCCGCCGCGTTCGCAGCGTCTCATGCCGCAGGCGTTGGCTGGCCTTCTCGGGCATGCCAAGTGGCTGCGGTCGCGCGGGTATTCCCGGGCCTATCTCTTCAAGCGGTCGTTCTCCAGTGCGCTGCTCGTCAGGCTGGCTGGCATTCCGTGGCGGGTCGGCCATGTGGCGGAGGGACGGGGCTGGCTGTTGTCCCGGGCCGTGAGCGCGCAGACGGGTCGTCATCAGGCGGAGGCCTACCTCGACCTGCTGCGTGGCGACGGCATCGATGTCGATGACGGCCATAATGAGAACTGGGTGTGCGAACGAGATCGGGGACCGCTCGACAGTGTGCTCGCGAACGTGCCCGCCGGGCGGCCGCGGGTCTTCTTGGCGTTGCGTTCGACCAATCGGGAGAAGCACTGGCCCGCCGAACGCTGGGCGGCCGTGATCGAATGGCTGGTCGCCGTGCGCGGCTGCGAGGTCGTCTTCTGCGGTGGCCCGGCGGATGCCGACATGCATGCCGAGGTCGTTGGTCTCCTTGCCCCGAGTGTCGCCGGCCATGTTCACGATCACTCGGCCTCGGTGCCGCTGCGGCAGGTGGGTGGCCTGCTGGCACGGATGGATCTCTGCGTTGGCATCGACAGTGGTCTGCCGCATGTCGCCGCATCGCACGGCGTGCCCGTGGTGGCGCTCTTTGGTCCGACCGACCCCCGTCAATGGCATCCCTGGAGGACTGCCAGTGAAGTCGTCTGCGCCGGTTCGTCTGCGGCCGACGGCGGGCACTCGATGCTGGCCATCAGCGTCGAGCAGGTGACCGCCGCCGCAGAGCGTCTGCTCGCGTTGCTGTTCGACAGGCGACCGGAAAAAAGGGGACGCAGCTCTTTTCCCGCTTCGGAAAAGACTTCGGAAACGAGCTGCGTCCCCTTCTAGCTCGCCGCGGCGGTGCCGGCAAGGAAGCCGCTTGCCCAGGCCCATTGGAAGTTGAAGCCGCCGATCCGGCCGTCGACATCAAGCACCTCCCCTGCGAAATGCAGCCCCGGACAGAGTCGGCTCTCCATCGTGTCGAGGCGGACCTCCGAGAGGGGCACGCCGCCGGCGGTGGCCTCGGCGAGCGTGAAGCCGCGATCCCCCGTGACCTCCAGCGGCGTTCCGGTGAGCAGCGTCACCAGTCGCTTCCGTGGTTCGCGGGGTAGGTCGCCGGTGGTGGGTGCCCCGGCGAGTTCGCAGAGCCACCGCGCGAGGCGATCGGGAAGATGCTCACGCAGCATGGCGAGCGGGCCGCGGCCCCGCGACTCGAGCAGCATGTCGTCAACGGCGCTGGGATGGGTTTCCGGGAGCCAGTTGATCGAGAGCTTCACTGGCGGTTCGCCCGTGGAGGCGGCGCGGTCCCTGGCGACGAGCCAGTGGCGGCTGATGTCGAGCACCGCCGGGCCGGAGAGGCCGAAGTGGGTGCAGAGCGTGCTCCCCTTGCAGGCCATCATGCGCTTGCCGCTGGCGGTCGAGAGGACGAGTTCGGTGGGCAGCGTGAGGCCCGATAACTCCGTGATCCAGTGTCCGGCTGGCAGCGTCAGCGGCACGAGCGCAGGCACGATCGGAGATGTGCGCGAATGGCCAAGCGACATGGCCAGGGCATGGCCACTGCCGTCGGAGCCCGATTTGGGCAGTGACTTCCCGCCGGTGCAGAGGATCACGCGGGCCGCGCGGAGTGGCCCGGCCGAAGTCGTCACGAGAAAGCCCGCCGGCTCGCGAACGATTGCTTCGACCCGCGCGGGATGCATGAGCGTGGCGCCGCAGCGGGTGGCTTCGCGGACGAGGGCATCGAGCACCGTCCGCGCCGAGTCGGTGACGGGGAAGAGCTTGCCGGTGTCTTCACGCTTGAGCTCCACACCTGCCGCCTTGAAAAAGGCGACCGTGTCGTCCACCGTGAAGCGCGCGAGCACCTTGCGGATCGCTGGTGATGTGCTCCCGGCGAAGTCGGTGTCGGCCACCCGCCAGTGCGTGACGTTGCAGCGGCCGCCACCGGCCACCAGAATCTTTGCACCCAGTTTGCGGGCACCATCCACGGCCACGATCGACGGCGTCAGACCGCGGCTCTGAGCCGTGCGTCCCGCCCAGGCTGCCGCGAAGAGTCCGGCTGCCCCGGCCCCCACGATCGCGATGTCGACCCGACGGGCGGGTGCAGCGGTGGCGGCGTCCAGGGCCGGGGCGATCGAATCGGGAGGAGCGGGTTGCACCGGGCGGTTTTCGAGTGTCATGCGGATGGGGATGGGATGTCTGGACCCGGCGACCAAGTCCATCAACAATAACCGACCTGTTACCGGGGAATAGAGCATGCATGCCTGCCAAATACTGGCCCTTGTCGTGGCAGCGGGGTTGTCCGCCGTGCCGCTGGAATCCGCTGCCGCTGCGGATTGGCCACAGTGGGGCGGTGGGCCGTACCGCAATCTCGTCTCCCGCGAGTCGGGCCTGCCGGCGTCGTTCCATCCAGGCAGGAAGAAACGCGATCGGATGGGATTCGATCCGGCCACGGCGAAGAACGTTCGCTGGATGGTCCGCCTCGGCAGCGAAAACTATTCCTGCCCGGTGGTGGCCGGTGGCCGCGTCTACATCGGCACCAACGACGAGGATCTCGATGACGACCGGTTCCAGT
>JBILKZ010000064.1:0-20639 GCA_044376405.1 Pirellulales bacterium | reverse complement strand
CGGGCATTCGAGCAGCTCTGGATCAACGGCCGTCGCGCCACGCGGGCCCGTCATCCCAACCGCGGCTATCTCCACATCACAACGGCCGCCCCCGCCGACGCCTTCCCCGATCGAGGCGCCGTCCCCGACAAGAAGGCGTTCCAGCTGCCTGGCGATTCGTACGCCCTCCTCAAGGCGATTCCGGCCGCCGAACGGGCCGACATGCTCGTGACGATCACCCACGATTGGTGCACGACCCAGGCCCGTGTGGCGGACTTCAACGACGCCGCCCGCTCCGTTCGCATCAAAGGACAGAGCCGCTATCCATTGACGCCCGGCGCCAACCCAGCCCTGCGATTCTGGCTGGAAAATTATCGTGCGGCTCTCGACAGCCCGGGGGAATGGTTTCTCGACCGTGCGGCCGGAGAGCTTCTCTACCAGCCACTGCCGGGCGAGCGGACCGACGCCGCAGTCGCAGTCGTCCCCGTTGCCGATCGGCTGGTCACGATCAAAGGGGCAAGCGACCTCGTCTTCCGCGGTCTGCGGTTTGAGTTTGACAACGACCTCTATCCGGCCGACGGCCGCTTCGAGGGCCAGGCCGCCCCGGGCGTGGGAGCCGCTATCGAGCTGGCCGGGAGCAAACGAATCCGCTTCGAGTCTTGTTCAGTCGCCCATGTGGGCCGGCATGCGATCTATTTTCACAACGGTTGCGCCGACTCGGCCGTGGTCCACTGCCACCTCCACGATCTCGGCGGCGGCGGCGTGGTCGTGGGCGACATGGCGCGGCCCAGGGAAGCCGACATCTGCCACCACGTGGTCGTGGACGACTGCATCATCCAGCACGGCGGCCGGCGACACCCCAGCAGTTGCGGCGTCACCTTCACCCACACACAGCACTGCGGCGTCACCCACTGCGACATTGCCGATCTCTACTACACCGGCGTGAGCGCCGGCTGGAACTGGGGCTACGGCGAGAGCATCT
Source organism: Pirellulales bacterium (assembly GCA_044376405.1). Lineage (GTDB taxonomy): Bacteria > Planctomycetota > Planctomycetia > Pirellulales > UBA1268 > CAMCQY01. The sequence goes on along the minus strand of JBILKZ010000064.1, from coordinate 19,678 downwards.
CCCGCGAAACGCTCGTGGAGAACAACCACATCCATCACCTCGGCTGGTCGTATCTAAGCGACATGGGCGGCTTCTATGGCCTGGGCACCTCGCCAGGCACCGTCATCCGCGGCAACCACTTCCATCATATCAATAGCCACCGCTACGGCGGCTGGGGCATCTACTACGACGAGGGCAGCTGCGATTCGCTCGCCGAAAACAACCTCGTGCACGACACCTGGGACACCGGCTTCCACCAGCACTACGGCTACGCCAACAGAGTTCGCAACAACATCTTCGCCTTCGGCCGCAGCGCGCAGGTGTTTCGCTCCCGCAACGAGCCGCGGCTCTGCTTCGTCTACGAGCGCAACATCGTCACCTGGGATCCGCCCGCCACGCTGCTCGATGGAAATGACTCCCGCTGGGCATTGGTTGACAAGCCCGCCAAGGGCGATACGGGCGACTCGATCATCTTTCGCGACAACCTCTACTGGTGCACCGACGGCAAGACTCCCGGCCCGCTCAACAAGGGCTCGATCACCTGGGACTCCTGGCGGAAGATGGGCCGCGACAAGGAAAGCTTTTTTGCCGATCCGCTGTTCGTCGATGCGGCGGCCCGCGACTTCCGGCTCAAGGAGGGCAGCCCGGCGGCAAAGATCGGCTTCAAGCCCTGGGATCTCACGGTGGCCGGCGTTCGCGGCGGCGATGCGGCGTGGCGGGCGGAGGCGGCCCGCGGCCACGACTACCCCACCTGGGATAAGGAGGCGCGGCCTTGGCCAGCGCCCCCCTTCTCCGTGCCACTAGAGACGTTCGATGCCGTGCCGGTCGGCGCGATCGGGATTCCCGCGGCAGCGTTTCAGCGTCCGAAGGGGGAACCCGATCGTGGCGAAGGGGTGGGCGTGACGGACGAGATCTCGTCGCCACTGCCGATTGACGGCCAGCCCGCGGCGAAGACTGGCCGCAGCCTCAAGGTGCAGGACGCGGTGGACCTCGCCAACACCTACGACCCAATCCTCCACATGCGGCCCCACTGGACATCGGGCCGGTTCACGGTGACCTTCGATGCGATGGCCCAACCTGGGGCCGACTGGTTCTTCGAGATGCGGGGCAAGGGTGAGTACGCCGCCGGGCCGCTTGTCACCTGGAAGAACGGGAGATTGTCCGCTGGGACGGGCGCGGGGACAGCGCTGGCCGAGATCCCGCCGGGCGAATGGTTCCGCCTGACGATCACGGCTGAAACCGCTTCAGCCACCGGCGCAGGCAGTTACGTTGTCACACTCATGCGGCAGGACGGCACCAGCAAGGTGTTTCCGAAGATCGCCTGCAAGGAGTCGTGGAACGACGCCAGTTACCTGCTCTTCAGCGGTCTTGGCACGACGAAGACCGCGTTCTTCATCGACAACCTGCAACTGACCCCGGCCACTGACTGACACCGAAATAGCGACGCAGCCAGTCGTGTTCGGCACGGCAAGTGCTGGCGACCCGGATTCCTTTGCTTGCGCTGCGGGCTTGATGAAGAGGGGAATACCCGCTTCAAGCAGGCTACGGGGCAGGTAGCAAACCTCCGGGCCACATCCCCAGCGAAATGAATCGCCGTCGGCGTCGGCGAAAAAACTGCGGCAAAAACAGCCTTCCGGAGCGATCCAGCCCGAGATGGGCGCGTGCCTCATGGTGCCTACTATAGTATGGAGTGTCGGATCGGCCGGCTCCGTTCCGATATTCATGACTGGTTCTGGCTGTCCGACGCGGCATCCTGTCGGGCATCTGAAACGTTATGGTTTGAAGGATTGGGCATGATCCGGCACAACCTCCACCGTCTGCTGGCCGTCGCCCTGATCACGACTGCTTCGGGCACAGGACTGGGGGCTGAGTCCGCTGCTGATCGGGTCGCCTTTTTCGAGTCGAAGGTTCGCCCGGTGCTCGTCGAGCGGTGCGTCGGCTGCCACGGCCCCGACAAGCAGAAGGCCGGGCTGCGGCTCGACAGTCTGGTCGGCCTGCTCCGCGGCGGCGAGTCGGGGGCGGCAATCGATCTCGACGCTGCCGACGCAAGCAACCTCGTGGCCGCCATCCGCCATGAGTCGTGGGAGATGCCCCCCGACGGCAAGCTGCCCGACGACCAGATCGAGGCGATCGTCTCTTGGGTGAAAGACGGCGCCGCCTGGACCGGCTCCAAGCCGGCCGCAGAACTGCTCGCCGCCGGCCTGCCGGAGAGTGATGAGGCGGAGAACGCCACTGGCCCGAAGAAGCGATCCAAGAAGGGGGGCATCTCCGCCGAGGACCGCGGCTATTGGGCATTCCGTCCCGTCGTGCGGCCCACGCCGCCACCGCTGCCATCGGCGGACACGCTCCCCGCCGGACTGACGCGACCCATCGTCCACAACCCCATCGATCAGTTCATCCTCGCCAAGCTCGGTGAGGCGGGCCTCGAACCCGTACCCGAGGCCGATCGTCGCACGCTCATGCGGCGGCTCTCGTTCGATCTGCTCGGAATGCCTCCCACGGCCGCCGACGTCGAATCGTTCGTCACCGATCCCTCCCCCGATGCCTATGAGCGGCTGGTGGACCGGCTGCTCGGCGATCCTCGCTACGGCGAACGCATGGCCCGGCACTGGCTCGACCTCAGCCGGTATGCCGAGAGCGACGGATTCCGGCAGGATGCCTTCCGGCCCACGGCGTGGCGGTACCGCGACTACATCGTGCGGGCCTTCAACGCCGACATGCCCTACGATCAGTTCATCCGCGAGCAGCTCGCCGGCGACGAGATTGCCCCTGACGATCCCGATGCCGTCGCCGCAACCGGGTTCCTGCGACAGACCCCCTACGAATACAACATCTCCGACATCGAGCGGTCGTGGACCGAGGTCCTCAATGAGGTGACCGACGTCACCGGCGACGTCTTTCTGGCGATGGGCGTGGGCTGTGCCCGCTGCCACGACCACAAGTTTGATCCGATCCTGCAGCGCGACTACTACCAGCTGCAGTCATTCTTCGCCGCCCTTCGCTGGCGGGACGACGTGCCGCTCGTCGCGGCCGACGCCGCCGGCCTGACCGATCCCCAGCGTGCGTATGCCGCGAAGGTCGCCGAACTGCGGAGCCGGCTCCGGGAGATCGAGCGGGCCGCACGAACGGCGAAGGCCTGGGCCGGCAAGCTGGCCGCCAACCGCTTCCCGCCCGAAATCCAGGCGATGCTCTTCAAGCCGGAGGCGGAGCGGACGCCCCGCGAGGAGCAACTGGCCCAGTTCGCGAAGCGACAGCTGACGTTCACTCCGGCCGGCCTGCCCGACGAAGAGCGAACCCGCTACGAGGCGATCGCCAAGGAACTCGCCGACTTCGAGCAATCGAACCGTGCCAATAAGCCCGAGCCGGCTCCGACGACGCTGACTGTTGGCGATATCGGGGCGACCGCCCCGCCTGTCACCATCGCCGGGTCGAGCGACACCACCCCCGTCGAGCCGCGAACTCCCACCGTGCTCGGTGGAGAACTCGCCGAGATCGTTCCCGTCCAAGACGGCAGCTCCACCGGACGTCGCGCTGCGCTTGCCCGCTGGATCGCCGATCCCGAAAACCCGCTCACGGCCCGCGTGCTCGTCAACCGTCTCTGGCAGTGGCATTTCGGCCGCGGCCTGGCCCCGAACACGAGCGACTTCGGCCAGCTCGGTGGCCCGCCAAGCCACCCCGAACTGCTCGACTGGCTGGCCGCCGAGTTTGTCGAGAGCGGCTGGAGCATCAAGCACGTCCAGCGGCTGATCGTCTCGACCGCCGCCTATCGTCGCGGCGTCCATCCGGGCACCGCCAGCTCTGCGGCGTCGGCCTCCGACCCGCACAACGCTCTCTACTGGAGGTTTGACTGCCGGCGGCTCGATGCCGAGCAGGTTCGCGATGCGGCCTTGGCAGTCTCGGGCGACCTCGATTCGACGGCGGGCGGCCCGAGCGTGCCTCCGACGAAGCCGCGTCGCGGCATCTACACGACCGTGCTGCGCAACACCCGCGACGCCCTCTGCGATGCCTTCGACTCGCCCGACGGCTACAGCAGCTGCGCCCAGCGTAACACGACGACCACGCCGATGCAGTCGCTGTTTCTCATCAATGGCGATTGGATGCTCACCCGCGCCCGTTCGCTGGCACTCGCCCTCGACCGGGCCAACATCGCCGACGATCGGCTCCTCGCTGCGGAGGCGATTCGTCGGATCACCGGCCGAGAGCCGACGGCCGGCCGGCTCGAGGCCGCCACCAGGTTTCTGGCGGAGCAGCGAGGCCGTCTCGACGATGGATCCTCGACGCTCTCGATGTCGCTGACCCAGCGGATGCCTCAGCGGGAGGGTCGGGCGGCTGTGATCGATCCGGCGATGCCGGCAGCCGTCATGACCGTCCGGGACAGCGGACTCAAGAGCCCGCCGAAGGGAGCCGTCGGGACTCCGCCGGGCCCCTTCCCCGGTGCCGACTTCACGATCGAGGCCCACGTGATGCTGCAGTCACTATTCGCCGACGCCACGGTCCGCACCATCGCCTCCCAGTGGACCGGCAGTCCCAAGCAGCCCGGCTGGTCCTTCGGCGTGACGAGTGAGAAGTCGAAGTACCGCCCGCGAAACCTGATCATCCAGCTCGCCCGCGCCGGGTCCGGCGAGTCGGGCGACTATGCCGTCGTGCCCTCCGACATCCATCTCGACCTGCAGCGGCCCTACTACGTCGCCGCCAGCGTGAAGGTCTCTGATCCGTCCGACCGGTGCGTGACCTTCTACGTCAAGGATCTGTCCGACAACGACGCTCCGCTGATCGTGAAGCGGGTCGAGCACAGCTTCGACGGCACGCACTCAGCGGCATGCGAGTTTGCGATCGGTGGACGGGATACAAAACCAGACACGAAAGCCGGCGGGAAGACGGACGGCGGACGGAGCGTCTGGGACGGCCTGATCGATGATGTACGGCTGTCGGTGGGCGCACTGGCTCGCAGCGAGCTCCTCTGGGAACGCGGGTCCGGCGGAAAGGTCGTCGGCTACTGGACGTTCGAGGAGGCGCCCGGGTTTGCCGAAGACGTCTCGGGACAGTCGCGGTCTCTCGCCCGCGGCGGCATGAAGCTTCCGCCCGTTCGCGATCTCCGCCGCTACGAGGCGGTGGTCGATCTCTGCCACGTGCTCTTCAACTCCAGCGAATTCCTCTACGTCGAATAGCCCTACCGCCGGCAGCTCCATAGAGACAATTCCATGTCGTCGCTCGCCACTGCTTTTGGCCTACCGCACCATGCCATCGCGACATCCCGCCGTGAGTGGCTCGCCCATGCCGGTGCCGGCTTCGGTGGCCTGGCGCTGGCATCGCTTGTCGGCGGAGGTGCCGCCCCGGCCGCGGCGTCCGACCCGCTGGCACCGCGGTCGCCGCATCATCCGGCCACGGCGAAGAGCGTGATCTTCCTCTTCATGGAGGGGGGGCCGAGCCACATCGACCTCTTCGACCCGAAGCCGCTACTCAAACATCTCGCCGGCAGCCCGCTCCCTGCCAGCTTCGGCACGGTGATCACCGCCATGGGCGAGGCGGGCTCGCCGCTCCTGGCCGACCAGCGAACCTGGAAACAACACGGCCGTTCGGGCACCTGGGTGAGTGACTGGCTGCCGCACACCGCCGAGATCGTCGATGAGATCGCGGTCATCCGCTCCTGCGTCTCCGACGGCATCAACCACTCAGGCGGCGTCTGCCAGATGAACACCGGCGCCGTGCTCGGCGGGCGGCCGAGCCTCGGCGCCTGGGCGACCTACGGACTCGGCAGCGAGAACGACGATCTCCCGGCCTTCGTCGTGATGCAAGACACCGACGGTCAGGTGGTGAACGGGCCGCGGAATTGGGGAGCCGGCTTCATGCCGGCGGTCTATCAGGGGGCCCGCATCAGCGGCGGCAATCCGCCGATCCCAAATCTCTTCACGCCGCAGGGCGTGGGCATGGCACGGCAGCAGGCGAAGCTCGAACTGCTCGACACGTTCAACCGCGACTTCGCCGCGGTCGTGCCGGAGCAGTCGGAACTCGAGGCCCGCATTCGCAACTATGAACTCGCCTTCCGGATGCAGGCCGCGGCGCCGCTGGCGGTGAACATCGACGAGGAGACGGCGGAGACGCAGCGGCTCTACGGGCTCGACCAGAAGGAGACCGCATCGTTTGGTCGCAACTGCCTGCTCGCCCGCCGGCTGGTGGAGCGCGGCGTGCGGTTCGTGCAGCTCTATCACGGCGCGGGCAGCAAGTGGGACAGCCACTCGAAGCTCGAGAAAGGCCACGCCGATCTCTGCAAGCAGATGGACCAGCCTGTCGCGGCGCTCATCAAGGACCTCCGCCGCCGCGGGCTGCTCGACTCGACACTCGTGGTCTGGGGTGGTGAGTTTGGACGGACTCCGATGAGCGAGAAGGGAGACGGCCGCGACCACAATCCCACCGGCTTCACGATGTGGATGGCCGGCGGCGGAGTGCCTGGGGGGATCACGATCGGCGCGACCGACGAGGTCGGCCTGCGGGCGGTGGAAGAGCGGATGCACGTCCACGACCTGCATGCCACGATCCTGCACCTGATGGGGCTCGACAACATGGGCCTGGTCTACACCTTCAAGGGCCGCCCCGAACGTCCCACGCTCAACGAAGGAGAGCCGAATCGCAGGCTCGTGGCCTCCTCTGCCGGAGGCGTCTGATGCCGTCATCCTGGCGATGGGGTCCGCCCCGCGCAACACGCCGCAGGGCCATCCAGGCAGGCAGCCTGACGCTTCTTGCGGCAGCGGCTGGTGGAGCAGCGACAGTCAGAGCGGCTTCCTCAGCGCGGCCGCGGCGGATTCTCCTGCGGTCGAGTTGGCAGACGGTCAACATCGGCGACATCGCCCATACGCCCGGCCTGCTCGCCACGCTGGAGCGGGAGCTGCCCGAGGTGGAGGTCACGCTCTGGCCGAGCAGCGTCGCGGGTGGAGTCGAGGCGATGCTTCGTCGCCGGTTTCCCCGCCTCCGGATCGCGACCGATCGAGCCGCGATCGATGCGGCCTTCGCCGACTGCGACCTCCTGCTCCACGGCTCCGGGCCGTCGCTCGTCGCCGAGAAGGACGTGGCCCGCTGGCAGAAGACGACCGGCAAGCCGTTCGGCGTCTACGGCATCACGCTGCCGCGCACGCAATCGACCGCCACACGGCCCGAGGCCCCTGATGCTCTGGCCGGCACGATCGATCTGCTCGGCAGCGCAGCGTTTGTCTTTTTCCGCGACACTCCCTCGCTTGCGCTCGCCCGCACACTCGGCTGCCAGTGTCCGGTGATGGACTTCGGCCCCGACGGCGCTTTCGGCACCGATCTCCGCGACGATGCCCGGGGCGATGCCTTTCTCGCCGCCAACGGCCTCGAAGCCGGCAGATTCCTTTGCTGCATTCCCCGGCTGCGATACACGCCCTACTGGTCAATCCCGGACAAGAAACGGCCGTTTGATCCGGTCAAGCACGCGCGAAACGAGGCGATGCGGGAGCACGACCACGCGCCGCTCCGGGAGGCGATCACCCGCGTTGTCAGGGAGACGGGGCTCAAGGTGCTCGTCTGCCCCGAGGATCAAACGCAGATGGCCGTCGGCCGGGAGCGGCTCGTCGAAAGGCTCCCCGACGATGTCCGCCGCGGGGTCGTCTGGCGGCCCGACTACTGGCTTACGGATGAGGCGGCCTCGACCTACGCCAAGAGCGCTGGCCTCTTCGGCAATGAAATGCACTCACCGATCATCTGCATCGGCAACGGCGTGCCGGCGATCGTCTGCCGATTCGCCGAACAGACGAGCAAGGGGCTGATGTGGCGGGACATCGGCCTCGGGGATTGGCTCTTCGATCTCGACGACGAGAACGACGTTCGCCGCATACCAGACGCGGTGGTGGAGATGGCGAAAAACCCGGTCGCATCGCGGCAACTGGCGGCCAAGGCTCGGAGTTTCGTGTTGGAGCGGCAGCAGGCGGCGATGCAAACCATCGCGAAGGTGCTGGCTGATAAGGATGACCGTCGTCAGAATGAGGCGGTCAACACACCGGGCCCGGGAGCATCATGACCACGACTCCGCATCACCTCCGTCTCGGCCTTACGATCTGGCTGTTCGTGGCGGCGGTCTGCGCCGGCGGCGATGCCGACCGCGAGAAACGGGTCGCCACTGTGATGCAGACGCCGGGGCTCGTCGCCTTCTGGGATTTTGTCGCCAGAGAGCCGGACGGAGATCACCGCTTTGTGGCCCATGTGCCAGCGGGCTCACCGACCAACTACCCACTCGATGCCGGGAACTACGTCCGGGATTTCTGGGGCGCAGGGAGGGAGGCAACCTATGCCGACTTTCCACTTCTGGGCCGGGGGCCGTTCGGCGAGGCGATCCGGATCCGCAAAGAAGACGACCCGAACTTCCGGCCGCTGCTGTTCGTGCCACGGTCGAGGCTCCACGACACACCGCTCGACATCAAGGGGGCGGGCAAGTCGGTCACCGTTGTCGTCTGGGCGGTTCGTGAGAGCGGCAACCATGCCCTTGCCGGCATCTGGCACGAGGGGACCGATCTCAAGGAGGATTCGACCAAGGGAATCAAGAGAGCGGAGCGCGGCCAGCGGCAGTACGCCCTCTTCGCCGGCCTCAACAAAGAGGGCTCGGCCTGCGGCCATGTCTCAGAAAATGGCGCCAGCTCTTTTCTGAATCGTTACGCCCTCCACAAGTGCAACTCCGCCGAAGTCGCGGCCGCGGTGCCGGCCGACGCCGAACAGGCGGCGCTCGATGCCGGCTGGCACTGCTTCGCGATGACGTTCGACCACGAGCAAAACGAGCTCACGGGCTGGCTCGACGGGAAGGCCGGCGATCGCTGGCTCGACGCCCCGCAGAACGACAAACTGCTGTCGTTCGCCGCCAACGCCTGGCTGCAGGGCCGGCTCCGGCGGCAGGAGGGATTGCAGGAGGGCGAAGACCCGGCTTTCCCCGAGTCGCAGTTCTACACGCCCCCCGAGGATGAGCCGGTGGCCGTCAACGTCGTGAGCCAGAGCGACGACGAGCGGGTGGAACTGCGGGAGTATCCGTTCACGAAGCTGCGGGTGACGCTCCGCCGGTCTCCGGCAGGCGACTGGGTTGGGGCCGATTGCAAGCTGGTGTCGCTGCGTCTCAACCCCTGGTGGTATCCGCACGACATCTACACACCTGCCGACGCCACCAGCGGCGGACCGTTCACGATCGGCCGGGTGATCCACTCGAGCCGCAGCGTCGGCTTCACCGGCTGGATCGGCGGCGTGGCCGTCTTCGATCGGCCGCTCTCCGCCGCCGAACTCCGCGGGCTCGCCGCCGTCACGGCCGTTGCCGCCGTGCCCGACCAGCCAGCTCCATCGAAGCCACTTCTATCAAAGATGGTTCCATCGAAAACGGTGACAGCCGAAATCTGTGAGCAGGGCCTTGCCGACAAGGACGCTTGGCCGACCGAGCCTCCCGCGGCAACGGAATCGTTTGCGTTGCCTGCCTTTGGACTGGACGAGCTTCCCGCCAAGTATGTGGACGACGGCATTCGCGGCGAGCGGCCGAGCCCGTCACTCCTGCGGATGAAGGCCACGATCGACATGCCCGCGGGCGTGCACCGCTTTCTGATCCGCGCCCGGAGCGGATCGCGTCTGACGATTGGCGGGACGCTCGTCGCCAAAACCCCCTTTGCGCCGAAGAATGGCGGCGACGGATCCCAGCACGATACCGAGCGGCTGAAGGCCTTCGATCCGGGGCCCGGGTATCGCTTTGCTCCCGGTGGAGAGTATGAGGCCGTCGCCGAACAAGAGACGGTGGCCGGGCCTGTGGACGTGGTCTTCGAGGCCTTCGTTGGGGGGCGTGCGGGCAACAACCCGCGCCGGGTCGAACTCGGTGAGACGGCCGTGGCAGTGAGTCCGGCGGGATCCGATGCGTGGAACCTGCTGGCGGCAGACGGAGCGGTGATCCCCTACACCGACGCCGCCTGGGAGGCCTATCGTTCCCAACGCGTCACCGAAATGGCCCAGCTCAACAAGATCGTCCGGACGAGGCTCCGACAGGCCGACGACTCCTGGAGGACGCGGCACGAGGCCGCACTGGCATGGCTGGCAGCAACGCCCGAGGTGCCGACGCCCCACCTGCCACCAGCCGAGTTGCCACCCAGCGCCGACATTCGCACACCAATCGATGCCTTCATCGTGGACCGCTTCGTGCAGGCGACGCGGGAGAACGGCCGGAAGACGCACGGCACGATCGACTTCTTCCGCGATATCCAGCCGCTGCTGGAAAGCCGTTGTCTGGAGTGCCATCGCGGCCCGCGGGCCAAGGGCGGCCTGCGTCTCGACGATCCCACGGCCGCGATCGCCGGGGGCGACAGCGGCCCAGCAATCCTGCCCGGCGATGCAACTGGCAGCGAACTCCTGCGTCGGGTGCAGGCTGAGGACGGCGACGAACGGATGCCCCCGACTGGCGAACGGCTGACGCCGGCCCAGACCGATCTGCTGGCCCGCTGGATCAAGGAGGGGGCGGAGTGGCCCGCCATCCGAGTCGTGCGGCGGGATCTCGCTCCGCCGGTCGATGACCTCGGCTTCATCCGCCGCGTGATGCTCGACACCGTGGGGCTGCCGCCGACAGACGCCGAGGCCCGTAGCTTCGCCGCCGACACCGCGGCCGACAAGCGGGCCCGACTCATCGATCGACTGCTCGACGACGACCGCTGGGCCGACCACTGGATGCCGCTCTGGCAGGACCTGCTTGCCGAGAATCCCAATATTCTCAATCCCACACTCAACAACACCGGCCCCTTCCGAAGGTGGCTGCACGATGCCCTGCTCGACGACCTTCCGCTCGACCGGATGGTGACGCAACTCATCCTCCAGCAGGGAAGCGTGATTGCGGGCGGGCCTGCCGGCTTCGGCATGGCCTCGCAGAACGATGTCCCCTATGCCACGAAAGGCACGATCATCACCGCCGCCTTCCTCGGCATCGATACGAAGTGTGCCCGCTGCCACGATTCACCAGCGGGCTTCGCCAAGCAGCAGCAGCTCTTCGAGATTGGGGCGATGCTCGCAGGCAGGCCGCTCAAAGTGCCCAAGACAAGCAGTGTCGACCCCGCCAAGCTTCACGCTGGGGGGCGCACGCCACTGATTGAGGTGACCCTCTCGCCGGGTACGACCGTGCCGCCCGAGTGGCCGTTCGCGGCACTCGGCACGACGGCGTCGCAGCCCGCGACAGCGCACCCGACTCACGAACGCAACCAGCCGCCTGATCAACAGCCTAATCAACAGGCTGCAGCGGCCACGGCCGCCAGCCGGCCGCCGTCCGATGCCGATATCGCCGACCAGTCGGCTGCACCGCCACAAGAGGCATCGAAGCCGAAGGCGGACGAGAAGCCTGCGGAGCCGCCGGTCAACATGGCGACCCGCGAGCGGCTTGCCGAATTGCTCACGGCACCGGAGAACGACCGGTTCGCGCAGGTGGCGGCCAACCGGATCTGGGCCCGATTCATGGGACGTGGAATCGTCGAGCCGCTCGACGACTGGGAGAAGGGCAGGCCGACCCACCCAGATCTGCTGCGGTTCCTGGGCCGCGAATTCGTCCGCTCCGGCTACCGGGTCAAGCATCTGGCCCGGATGATCCTCAACTCCGCGGCCTATCAGCGCGCGGTCGACTCAGCCCTGACGTCACCCGATCCGCTCTTCACGGCTGCCGAGCCGCGGCGGCTGTCGGCGGAGCAGGTGGTCGATTCACTGATCGCGGCGACCGGCAAGCAGGTGGTGCTCGAACGGGTCTGTCTCGACCTCAACGGCCGTCGCGAGGTTGCCAACGCCATCGATCTCGGCATGCCGGGCCGCGCCTGGATGCTCGCTTCGCTCTCCAATGAGAGGGATCGGCCCAGTCTGGCCCTGCCCCGGCTGCAGGCCGTGGCCGATGTGCTGACGGCGTTTGGCTGGCGGGGCGCCCGGCAAGACCCGACGAGTGTCCGCGATACCGCGGCCAATGCCCTGCAGCCCGCCATTCTCGCAAACGGCGTCATGACGACCTGGCTCGTCAGACTCAGCGACGATCACCCACTCACTACCGTGGCGATCGAGGCTGCCTCCGCGGAGCAGCTCGTCGAGGATCTCTTCATGCGGATCCTCACGCGGCCACCGACCGCCGACGAACTGGCCCTCCATACCACGCACCTGCAGAACGGATTCGAGCGGCGTGTGATTGCTGCCGCCGGTCCGCGGGTCCGGGAGCATGCACCGCCTCCCTTCGTCAGCTGGACAAACCACCTCCAGGCAGAAGCAGGTCCGCTCAAGGAGTCGATGCGGGCCGCGGCGGAGGCGGGCGATCCGCCGACGCTCCGGCTCGACGCCGAGTGGCGGCAGCGGTGCGAGGATCTGATCTGGACGCTCATCAACGCCCCGGAGATGCTTTTCAGACCATGAGCCACACAACCTCAACGCCCCATACCGCCAGCCGCCTGATCGGTTCGGCGGCCCGCCTCGACCGCCGCAGCTTCCTCGGCACCACGTTGGGAACGACGCTGGGAACGACCCTGGCCACGCTCACGCCGTCGTTTGCCCGTGGCAGCGAGCCGGCTCCGTCGCCTCTCGGCAAGGCAGAGCACTGCATCATGATCTGGCTGGGCGGCGGAATGGCCCAGGTCGACACGTTCGACCCGAAGCCGCTTGGCGATCCGAAGGCGAAGCCGTCCCGCTCCGGGAGCGCCTACGCCGCGATCGACACGGCCGTGCCGGGAGTGCAGGTCACCGAGCACCTTGCACGCACCGCTAGGCTGATGGACCGGATCACGGCCATCCGCACGGTGAACCATCGCGTGGTGGATGAGCACGCCTTCGCCACGAACCTCGTCCACACCGGCCGCATGATCAGCGGCAGCACGGTCTATCCATCGATCGGGAGCATCGTGGCGCACACACGCGGCGCGGTGGATCCCTCGGTGCCTGCCTACATGCTCATCGGCTATCCCAACGTCAGCCGCGGCCCCGGATTCTTGGGCGCCAAGGCCGGCTTCGTCTATCTGGTGGACACGAGCGCCGGACCAGCAGGGTTCACGAGGCCCGCGGATGTCTCTGAAGAACGGGCGGCACGGCGACAGCGGCTACTCGACCCTCTCCAGCAGAGCGTTTCCGAAGGCGGCACGCAGGGTGAGTATCTTCAGGCGCAGGCCGACGCTCTCCGTCTGGCCGGCCCCGGCTTCATGCGTCATTTCGAGCTCGATCGGGAGCCCGGCTCGCTGAGAGATGCCTATGGCGGTGAGTTTGGCCAGCGGTGCCTGCTCGCGCGGAGGCTCGTGCAGTCTGGCGTGCGTTTCATCGAGGTTTCGCACAACCTCAATTTCGTCAACGGCACCGGCTGGGACACCCACAACGACGGTCAGGCCAACCAGCACCTGCTGATCCGCGACCTTGACCAGGCGCTCTCGACGCTCGTGACAGACCTCGAGGAGAAGGGCCTGCTCGACCGCACGCTCGTGGTCGTGGCCACCGAGTTTGGCCGTCCCTCGGCCTTCGACTCCGGCGGCGGTCGCGGCCATCAGGGGACCGCATTTTCACTGGTGCTCGCTGGGGGCGGGCTTGCCCACTCGGGCGCCTACGGCGTGACCGACGACGCGAGCAAGACGCCGGTCGAGGATGCGGTAAGCGTGCCCGACTTCCACGCCACGGTTCTGGCGACGCTCGGCGTTGCTCCGCACACCGAACTGCTCGACGGCGCCCGGCCCGTGCCGGTAACCGACGGCGGCGTGCCGATCGCAAAGCTCCTCGGCTGAGCCGCGGACACGCCCACGCCGCCGGCAACCACAGGTACCTCTTCGACACCGGCCTGCTGCGTCATTTCCGCGAGCTCGGCATCCCCTCCATCAATGTCCTCAAGACGCGGTCGGCGGCCGCGAGGGGACCGCTTGGCGCCCCCCCGTTCCCGTCGCATCCGCCGGTTTAGCTGCCTCTCGACGGTTCGCCCACGCTGCGTCTGGCGAAGATCTTCCAGGCCGACATCGTCAGCATCGGCGAATACCTCTGCCGCGATCTCGAAAAAGGAAAAAGGTGCCAGCCACCAAAAATAGGCAACTTGCAAATTACCCAGATTTGGTGGCTGGCACCACTACCCTGCCTGGTTAGCTTGCCTTGGCCGAAACGCGTGGCGCTGGGGCACCGCGAAGCAGGCCTTTGACACTGAGGTCCTCATCGATCTCGGGCCAGTGAACGCCATACCCTGCACCAGCGATCGAGCAATTCGATCGTTGCTGCGGGGTTGCGTGAAGGAGTCGCGGATACCATGCCAACGGTGCAGAGATTGTCCGGCCGTCTGCCAGTTCCACGACGACGGAATCCTCATTGCAACTGGCCCGCATGATCCGTTCACCCGGGTTCGCCATGGACTGTCTCCCATTCCTTCAGCAAATCATCGACATAAGTCTCGATCAAACGCTCGATATCGCGTAACTCTGAAGCTCGAAAACCAAGGTTACTCGCCAAGCTGACGGGCGACCACCAAAACTTGCACGACGCTTGGTCGCCAGCGAACGTGTCTTCCTACGAAACCGCGTCATACCCGTCGCTTGCTGGACCAGATTTGGTGGCTGGCACGAGACCGCCACCTTTTTCTTTCGCCAGCAGTTGACGCACAACGTATACACATGTATAGTCCTCGCGGAACAAGTATCCGCATGCCCCTGAGGACCTTCGCCATGCTCGCCCGTCTGCAGACCTTCTCATTGTTGGGGATCGACGCGGTGCCTGTGGACGTGGAGGTCGACGTCTCGACGGGTGCCCTGCCCTCGACCGTGCTCGTCGGCCTGCCCGACCCCGCTATCCGCGAGAGCACGCACCGCGTCGCGCGGGCGATGGTCAACTCGGGCTTCAATCGACCCAACGACAGGATCGTTATCAATCTCGCCCCGGCAGAGATGCCAAAGCAGGCGGCCACGTTCGACCTGCCGATCACCCTCGGCATCCTCGCCGGCAGCGGACAGTTTTCGTCGGAGCGTTTCCAAGACTATGCCGTGGTGGGCGAACTCTCGCTGGAGGGCTCCACGCGGCCGACGCGGGGTGCCCTCTCGGTGGCCATCTCTGCAGCGCGGCAGAAAAAACTGCGGGGGCTGGTCGTGCCCACGGCGAGTGCGACGGAGGCGGCGGTAGTGGAGGACATCGAGATCATTCCCGTCTCGTCGCTCACCGAGGCCGTCCAGTTTTTCGCGGGCGACCTCAACATTCCCCGCTGCCCGCCCCGCGTCAATGAATGGTTCGACCGCTTCGCCGCCTACGACGTCGACTTTGCCGACGTCCGCGGCCAGGAGGCCGCCAAACGGGCCGTCTGCGTGGCGGCGGCTGGCGGGCATAACTGTCTTATGGTGGGTCCTCCAGGCGGCGGTAAGACGATGCTCGCCAAGCGAATTCCGACGATCCTACCGCCGCTCTCCGCCGCCGAGTCGATCGAGACGACCCGTATCTATAGTGCGCTCGGGCTCTTGTCCGCCGGCCAGCCGCTCTTGGCTACGCGTCCCTTCCGCGCCCCGCACCACACGATCTCGGAGGCCGGCCTGATCGGTGGCCGATCGATACCGATGCCGGGTGAGATCAGCCTCGCGCATAACGGCGTGCTTTTTTTAGACGAACTCCCAGAGTTCAACCGTCGCACGCTCGAGGTGCTTAGGCAGCCGCTCGAGGATGGCTTCGTGTCGATCAGCCGGGCCAAGGGAAGCACGCGGTTTCCGGCCGACTTCATGATGGTGGCCGCGTTTAATCCCTGTCCCTGCGGCTACCGCGGCGATCCGCGGCGGGAGTGCCAGTGCACGGCGCCGCAGGTCGAACGCTACATGAGCAAAATCTCCGGGCCGCTGCTCGATCGAATCGACATCCATCTGGAGGTGCCAGCGGTGCCGTTTCGGGAACTCTCCGCCAGCCGGGCTGGCACCTCGAGCAGCCAGATGCGGGAGGCGGTGATGGCGGCCCGGATCCGACAGGCGGAGCGGTTCGCTGGCCTACCGGTTCGCTCCAACGCGCGGATGACGAGCCGGCAGGTTCGGGAGTTCTGCCCGCTCGAGCCAGCGGCCGCGGAACTGGTGAAGGCGGCGGTGAGCGATCTGGGCCTCTCCGCTCGCGCCCACGACAAGGTGCTCCGGGTGGCCCGTACGATCGCCGATCTCGATGCCGCGGAAAAGATCGGCTGCGCCCATGTGAGCGAGGCGATCAACTACCGCGTGCTCGACCGCGGGCTGTGGACCTGAGCACGGTAACTGCCACCGCCGCTCGACACTGAGGGGAGCCTTCTGCGACAATCCAATCATGCTTCCCTCCAGACCTCTCCACGACACGATCGCGTCCAGCCTACCCGCCGGCCTTACGCTGAGGCGGCTGCTCACCAGTGCGGTTGCCCTGGCATGCCTCGGTGCGCTCGCGTTCTCCGTTGATCTTGATGTCGCCCGCTGGTGCAAGGCGGGCCACATTCCCAAAGACATCATGCGTTTTCTCAACTTTTGCGAGGTCTGTGGCCACGGTATCGGTGTGGCCACCATCCTGCTGGCAGCCGCCGTGCTCGACCCCACGCTTGCCGGCCGCCGTGCCGCGGCACGCCTAGGCAGCCTGCCGATCAGCCGCGACCTCGTGCGGATGGTGGCAGCCACCTTCGCCGGTGGGATTATGGCCAACATCATCAAGCTCACGCCTCTCGACAGAGTCCGGCCAAGGGCCGCTGATCTCTCGGCCGTGGCCTCGTCTCTCGCCACTTTTGGCGACTCCATTGCCACGACCTTCGCCAGCCATAGCGACATCAATAGTTTCCCATCCGGCCACGCCGCCACCGCCGCCGGGCTCGCGGCCGCGTTGTCCTGGAAATATCCGCACGGCACCTGGCTATTTTTACTGCTTGCTGTCTCAGCCGCAGCGCAACGGGTGGCCAGCTCGGCACACTATCCCAGCGATGTGTTCATGGGCGCAGCGTTGGGGCTTGCCTCTGCAGCTGTGATTCTCGGCAACCACCGGCCCCAGGCGAACGCTGTTCATCCGCAACTGATGTGAGAAATTGGTTTCTCCGCAGTCGTCGTGCTAGAATGCTCCCCGTCTGCCACACCCTCGCTCACACAACTCCGTTCACCGGCGGGCACTGTTCCGGGATTCATTCATGCCAGCACCAAAAAAAGCCCGCAAGATCCCTGTCGACAAATCGGCAGACGCCACGTCCACCGACGTCGCGACAGCGACCGCCACCAAGCCTGCAAAAGCCTCGGGCAAGAGGGTGTTGCTCGTTGATGACGACTCCGAAATCGTTGAATCGATGCGGACGGTACTCGAATCCCGCGGGTACGAGATTCTGGTGGCCCGCGACGGCAACCAGGGCCTCATGATGGCGGAAAAAGAAGAGCCCGATCTCGTTGTGCTCGACATGATGATGCCCAAGCGGAGCGGCTTTCTGGTTTTGGAAAAGCTGCGACGCAGCCGGCCTGTGCCGATGAAGGTGATCATGATCACCGCCAACGAGGGCAGTCGCCACAAGGCCTATGCCGAGATGCTCGGCGTCGACGACTACATCCGCAAGCCATTCGCCATGGACAGGCTGCTGGCGAGTATTGACAAACTGCTGTCGTAAGCGACGCAGCCCATTCCTCCCCTGCCCCCCAGGCCACCAGGCAGCCCAAGCCTCCAGTGGCAAAAAGGGCGGTATGGGCAGGTGATTCTTGAGATTGACCCGTTTTCCCGCGGGGCCTACATTCCGGCGGCATCTTCCACTTCAGCCACGGAATTCAAATTTCTCGTGCCCCAACCATCAGCACCATCGAGTTCGCACGACGATCTCAAGGAACGCGTGCGCGATGCGATCGACATCGTCGATCTGGTAGGGACATACCTTTCGCTGCGGCGTGCGGGCAAGGCCATGGTGGGACTCTGTCCCTGGCATGAAGACTCTCGGCCCAGCTTCCAGGTCAACCCAGAACGCCAGACCTTCCGCTGCTGGGTCTGCAACATCGGCGGCGACGTCTTCAGCTTCCTGATGAAGATGGAACGGCTCGAGTTCCGCGAGGCGCTCGAGCAGCTTGCCCAGCGGGCCGGCATCGACCTGCCTCGCGGCCGCGGCGGCCTGCCCACCGACGAAAAAGCATCTATTCTCGCCGCGCTCACCTGGGCCGCAGACCGCTACCGCGACTGCCTGCGCGGCGCCCCCGAGGCGAAGCCGGCACGAGACTATCTCGCCTCGCGTGGCCTGACGCAGCAGACGATCGACACGTTCCGTCTCGGCTACGCCCCGCCAGCCTGGGACTGGCTTCTGAGGCAGGCCTCGGCGGCGGGCATCGCCACGCCCCATCTGGCCAAGGCGGGGCTCGTGGTCGAGCGGCAGGATCGTTCGGGCCACTACGACCGATTTCGAGACCGGGCGATGTTTCCGATTTGCGACCATCTCTCGCGGTGCGTTGCATTCGGTGGCCGCGTGCTGCCGGGCGCTCCGCCCGACTCCGCAAAATACATCAACTCTCCTGAAACACCGCTCTTCTCCAAGAGCTCGATGCTCTACGGCCTCGACACGGCCCGCGATGCGATGAGCAAAT
The DNA here is from genome assembly GCA_044376405.1 of Pirellulales bacterium. Classification (GTDB taxonomy): domain Bacteria; phylum Planctomycetota; class Planctomycetia; order Pirellulales; family UBA1268; genus CAMCQY01. Next base: position 1,190 of record JBILKZ010000064.1, on the reverse strand, counting down.
CGCGGCGGGCGATCGTCGTCGAGGGCTACACGGACTGCCTGGCGGCACGGCAGGCAGGGATTCATGACGTCGTCGCCGTGCTCGGCACGGCCCTCGGCGAGCGACATGCCAAGCTGCTCAGGCGGTATGCCGACCGGATCGTGCTCGTGCTCGACGGCGACGATGCCGGCCGCCGCCGCGCCAATGAAATTCTCGACGTCCTCCTCGCCGAGCCGATCGACGTGCGAATTGCCAGGCTGCCGTCGGGCGTGGATCCGTGCGAGTTCGTGCTGGAACAGGGCCGCGATGCATTCGAGGCGCTCGTGGCCTCGGCCGGCGACCCGCTCGACTACCGGCTTGACGAGGCCCTCGCCGGCCTCGCCCCCGACGCCGGTGACGACGCGGCGCTGGCCGCAGTCGAGAGTGTGCTCGCAGCGCTCGCGAAGGCGTCGCCGCAATCATCGCTCACACCATCGCAGTCTCGGCTTCGTGAGGACCAGGTGGTGGGACGGCTCTCCCGTCGCTTCGGTCTTTCCCGCGAGGTGCTGCGATCCCGAATGCTCGCCTTGCGAAATACATCCCCGCGGCGTTCTGCAACGTCGGCCACCCGGTCTGACACCGGTGACGAGGGAGAGGCCATGGGCCGTTCCGCCGAGCCGATGCGTCGGCTGCCGGCATGGGACCGCGAGGTGATCGAAGTGCTCGTCGGCGTGCCGGATGGCGCGGGACTGATCGTCCGCGAGGTGCAATCCGCGGAACTTGAGACCCAGGAGGGCCGGGCCGTTCTGGAAGCCGCCCGCCGACTGCACGCCGAGGGCCGCGAAATCGCATTGCCGGGGCTCCTGCTCGAGATCCATGACCCCGCCGTGCAGAGCCTGCTGGTCGCCGTCGACGAAACGTCCGCCGCGCGAACGCCGCTCGACTCACAGGAACGCATCCATCATCTCGAAGACGCTCTGCGACGCCGCTCGGCCCAGCGGCAGGCGCACCGCAGCGCTCGTACACTGAAGACCTCCCGGCTCGATCCCGGCTCGGAGGCGGCTCTTTTGGAGCAGCTTGTCGCCCAACGGCGGGCTGTTCAAGGTATGACTGATGTCGATGAGGGCATGACCGAACCCAAGGATGGGTGAAGGTGCCCGTCTCGTCGCTGCAATCGGCCTCGCCGGGAACATCTTCCCGACAGGTCGGGGGGCGGTGCGCGAGGTGACGGT
>JBILKZ010000063.1:0-20677 GCA_044376405.1 Pirellulales bacterium | reverse complement strand
GCCACCGTCAGGACAGTCGGGGATGAACGACAACCGCGAATTTATCGAGGAGTTTCTCGTCGAATCAGGCGAGAACCTCGATCAACTCGACCGCGACCTGATCGCGCTGGAGGAACGCCCCGACGATCCCCAGCGGCTGGCAAGTATTTTTCGCACGGTGCACACGATCAAGGGCAACAGCGGCTTCTTCGGCTTCTCCAAACTCGGGGCCCTGACGCATAGCGGCGAGCACCTCCTCGGCCGGCTCCGGGATGGCAAGATCCAGCTCAATGATCGCGTCACCGGCACGCTCTATTCGATGATCGACGCGGTGCGGTCGATCATTCAGGCGATCGAAGAGACCGGTATCGAGGGAGAGCAGGACTTTCGCGAGCTATCCCAGACGCTCGCGGCCGTGGCATCAGAGGATGTCGGTGAGCCGAGGGCCGCCCCTGCGCCGGCTGTGATGCCCGTCGTGCCACCGCCGGCTGTGATGCCCGTCGTGCCACCGCCGGCTGTGATGCCGGTCGTGCCACCGCCGGCTGAACTGCCTGTCATTCCATCACCAGCCGTGCCCGCTGCCGTAGCGCCGACGACTGCCACAGGAGTTGCTGCCGTTGCCGCAGTTCCCGGAAAGCCGGCTGCGCAGGCTTCCGACTCGTCCATCCGGGTCGACGTCGGTCTGCTGGCATCGATTCTCGATCTGGTAGGCGAACTCGTTCTCGCTCGCAACGAACTCCGCAGCATCGAATCCACCGACCCCACTCTCGAAGGCGTCATCCATCGGATCAACACCGTCACCAACTCCCTGCAGGAGGCGGCGGTCAAGACACGGATGCAGCCGATCGAGCATGTGTTCAATAAGTTTCCGCGCACCGTGCGCGACGTCGCCGTCGCCTGTGGACGAGAGGTGCAACTGGTGATCGACGGTGCCGATACCGAACTCGACCGCACCCTGATCGAGAGCATCCGCGATCCGCTCACCCACCTGGTGCGCAACGCGGTCGATCACGGCATCGAACCTCCGGCCGTGCGCGAGGCTGCAGGGAAGTCGCGAGCAGGTCGGCTCCTGCTGCGGGCCTTCCACGAGAGCGGGCAGGTGACGATCGAGGTGCAGGACGACGGGGCCGGCATTCCGGTGGAGGCGGTCCGCGAGAAGGCCGTTGCCCGCGGGCTGATCGACGCCGCCGCCGCCGCCGTGCTCCCCGACGAGCGCGTGCTCCAGTTCATCTTCGAGCCCGGTTTCTCCACGGCTGCCCAGGTGACGAGCGTGTCGGGCCGCGGCGTCGGCATGGACGTCGTCAAAACGAACATCGAGGCGATCGGTGGCACCGTCGACCTCAGCAGCCGTCCTGGCCTTGGCACGACGGTCCGAGTCCGCGTGCCACTCACATTGGCGATCATCCCGGCGCTGGTGGTGCGGTGCGCCACGGAACGGTTTGCCCTGCCGCAGGCCGCCGTCGGCGAGTTGGTGTCGCTGCGGTCCGATAGCGGCCCGCGGATCGAGGGCCTCGCCGGAGCCGACGTCATCCGCGTGCGCGGCCGCCTCGTGCCCGTGTTCTTCCTCGACGAATTCCTGGGGCTGCGGCCGACCACGGCCGCCCGTGAGAACGGCACGGTCGTGCTGGTTCGGGTCGACGACCACGAGTTCGGGATCGTCGTCGACGGCACGCAGACCGGAGACCCTGCCGGCGATCCATCAATGTCCGGAGCCGCCCATGCCGTGACAAGCATGGAGGCGGCCAGTCTATCGACGATCGTCGTCAAGCCGATTGGCAGCCTCCTGGCACAGATGGGCATCTACTCAGGCGCCACTGTTCTCGGCGATGGCGGCGTGGTGCTGATCCTCGACCTCCGCGGCATTCTCCGGGCCAAGGACCTGCCGCCACAGCCGCGTCGCGGCGATGAAGCCGTCGCCACGGCGATCTGCGCGACCGATAGCTATCTGGTCTGCCGAACCATCGCTGGCCGTCGTATCGCGGTGCCCGTCGACACCGTCGTCCGCCTCGAGAAGTTCGACGGGCAGGAGCTTCAGGCCGTGGGCGGCAAGCGACTCGTGCGACGTGGCGACCTGTTCACTCCCGTCGTCGATGCTGACATGCTCCTTGGCACTCAGGCCGTCCATGACGATGCCGGCTCCGTCAGCCTGGTCGTGCTCGACGGTCGCTGCGGCGGGATTGGAATCGCGGTTCGGCAGATCGTCGATGTTGCAGCGGCTGATTCGATGCTCCAGCCGTCGATCGCCGCCCCCGGCGTGGCGGGAACGTTCGCCATCGGGGGGATCGCTACGGAGCTGCTCGATCTGGCGGCGCTGGTTCCCACTGCCGGATCCCACCCATGATCCCATCTACCATGCCCGTTCAGTCCCACGAAACCCGATACTGCTGTTTTGTCGTCGGCTCCGATTGCTTCGCGGTCGCCTCGATTGGGGTGGCCGAGGTACTCCGCGACGGGAAAATCACCCGCGTGCCACATGCGCCGGAGGCGGTGATCGGCCTCATCCATCTGCGGGGGCGAATCGTGCCCGTGATCGACATGCGGCGCAGGCTCGGCCTGCCCGCCGCTGCACCGTCCATCGGCGGCACGCACTTGGTGCTCAGCCTCCTTGACGATTGGTACAGCCTGCTCGTCGACGAGATGCTCGAGGTCATCGAGGTGGCAGACCACGACATCGAACAGCCTTCTCGAGCAGCCCCCGAATCGGCACACGATGCCGTCACCGGCGTCTACGCCGATGCAGGCAGACTCGTGCATTTTCTCGATCCGCAGCGCATAGTACAGGCGCTCGCCCGGCAGCGTGAGCCATTCCTCAATCGACAGGGAGTATCGCATGGCGGCATATGACATCGACGCACCAGCCTCCAATCCCCGACCGCAGGCGGCGGCCGCGGCCGAGACTTGGCGATCCCTGCTTGGCAACAAGCTGCTCCTGTCGCTTTTGGGCGTCTCCCTGATTCCACTGGCATTGATGGGCATCGCCACCTATCGCTCGGCGACCAGTGCCTTGACCGCCGAAGCGTTTGGCAAGCTGGAAACCGTCCGCACGATCACCGCCAAGTCGGTCGAACGCTATTTTCAAACCCTGCACGACGAACTCCGCGTGCTCTCCGAGGATCGCATGACGATCGACGCCTGCAAGCAATTCCAGGCCGCATTCCCCACCGTTCTCACCGACAACAAAACCGACGAAAAGGCCGTGGCCCGTGCCCGCCGCGAACTGGAGTCGCATTATGCTGGCGATTTCGCCGCGGAGTTTCGCAAGCGAACGGGCGACGAGCCGGGCACCAAGGCGCAGGTGGAATCGCTCGACGACACCGCCGCATACCTGCAGTTTCTCTACATTCGGAACAACGAGCATGCCATTGGCTCAAAGCTGCTCCTCGATGCGGCCGACGACCAATCCACCTACTCGAAGGTTCATGCCAGTTTCCATCCCCTGTTCCGCAGCATTCTCGAGAAGTACGGACTGGCCGACGTCTTTCTCATTGATCCCGTGACCGGCAACATCCTCTACACAGTGCACAAGGAGCCCGACTTCGCCGCCACGCTGCGGAGCGGACCTCTTGTCGGCACCAGCCTCGCGAACGCCTTCCTTGAGGCCGTCGGCAGCGGGCGGCGCGACGCCGTGGCGTACGGTCCGTTTGCCCGCTACTTCCCCTCCTTCATGGCGCCTGCCAGTTTCATCGCAGCACCGCTCTACGACGGACGACAACTGGTCGGCGTCGTCGCCTTTCAGATCCCGATTGACCGGTCCAACGAGATCATCGGTGAGACCACGGGCATGGGCAAGACGGGCGAAACCTACGCGATCGGCTCCGACAGGACGTTTCGCAGCAACTCCCGATTTGCCGCCGACCTCGGCGTGACCACCACGATCATCGATCCGAAGATCAAAGTGGATACCGCACCTGTCAAAAGCGCGCTGGATGAGGGCCAGTCGGGAACGGCTCTGGGGCTCGACTACCGCGACATTCCCGTGCTCTCATCCTGGTGTCCCGTCACGATCCACCGCGACGATGCTTCCGACCGAGGGACGGTCCGCTGGGCCCTCATCTCCGAAATCGATCAGGCTGAGGTGCTTGCGCCCATTCACAGGCTTCGCAATTTCGCCCTCACCATCTTCGGCCTGACGACGGCCGGCGTCCTGCTCGTGTCGTCTGGTATCGCCCGGCGGCTCACGCGGGAAACCAACCGACAGGCAGCCCTCGTGGACGGCATCGTCCACAACACGCATGCATTGGCCAGTTCCTCGGAGGAACTGACGAGCGTGAGCCAGCAGATGAGTGCAGCCGCCGAGCAGACCACCGCGCAGGCCAACCTCGTCTCCGCGGCAGCCGAGCAGGTCAGCAGCAACGCCGGCACGGTGTCGGGCTCGATCGACAATCTCGTGTCGAGCATTCACGAGATCGCCAAGAGTGCCCAGCAGGCGGCCTCGGTCGCCAAGCAGGCCGTCGACATGGCGGGGACCGCATCGAAGACGATGGATGCTCTGGGGAGCTCCAGTGCCGAAATTGGCAAGGTCGTCAAGGTCATCACCTCGATCGCCGAGCAGACGAACCTGCTTGCGCTCAACGCCACCATCGAGGCCGCCCGGGCTGGCGAAGCCGGGCGAGGGTTCGCGGTGGTCGCCAACGAAGTCAAGGAGTTGGCACGCGAAACCGCGAGGGCCACGGAGGACATCGGCGGCAAGATCGAGGCGATGCAGAGCGACACGCGGCGGGCTGTGACTGACATTGGCGGCATCCGCCAAGTGATCGAGACGATCGACGCCCTGCAGACCAGGATCGCGGCGGCCGTCGAGGAACAGTCGGTGACCACCAGCGAAATCAGCCGCAATATCGGTGAGGCGACCACGGGCTCGTCTGAGATCGCCGAAAACATTGTTCAGGTGGCCCAGGCAGCCCAGAGCACGGCGGAAGGGGCGTCGAACACGCAGGTCTCCTCGCAAGAACTCTCCCGGATGGCGCAGGCCCTGCAGCGACTCGTCGACGAATACCGGCGATCCTGACGGAATGACCGATAGCCAGGGAGAGTGCGGCCGTGCGAGCGCTTGTGGTCGATGACTCGAAACCGAGCCGGAGCATCCTTGCGCGGGTGCTCCGCGATCTCCGGTTCGACTGCACTGAAGCGGCCAACGGCCTCGAGGCGCTCGCCGCGCTCTCCACATCGCCCCGTCCTGACCTGGTGACCATCAACTGGCACATGCCTGTGATGGACGGTCTGGAACTGCTCAGGAGGCTTCGGGCGGCCCCCGCCCATCGTGATCTGAAGCTGCTGATGGTCTCCACCGAGAACGACAGAGACCGGATCGCGGCCGCACTCGCCGCGGGCGCCGATGATTATCTCGCCAAGCCCTTCACGCCCGAGGCGCTCGCCCGCAAGCTTGTCGCCCTCGGTATCTGCACGACGGCCGAGGCCGCGGCCGCCGGTGATCGCGGACCGATCCGCGTGCTGATCGTCGACGATTCGGCGACGATTCGCAGCGTTCTATCAGCTACGCTTGGAGCCGATCCCGACCTTCGTGTCGCCGGTACGGCGATCAACGGTCAGGTCGCGCTTGCGAGCATTGCCGCCGGTCCGCCCGACATCGTGCTGCTCGACGTGGAGATGCCCGTGCTCGACGGCATCTCCACACTGCGAGAGATTCGCCGCATGCACCCGAAGCTGCCGGTGCTGATGTTCTCGAGTCTGACCGAACGCGGGTCGAAGGCCACGCTCGACGCGCTGCTCGCCGGCGCGAACGACTACGTGGCCAAGCCAGCCGCGCAGACCGCCGACGAGGTCGCCGCCAAAATCCGGGACGAAGTGATCGTGAAGATCAAAGCACTCGTGCCACGGAGCGCCCAGGCCCCGCGTGCGGCACCGATCGCCCCCCCACGTCCTCCGCTCCCAGCGCGACGCGAGCCGATCCGGGGCATCGTCATCGCTGTTTCCACCGGCGGCCCGACGGCGCTCGCCGAGGTGCTGCCGGCGCTCGCCGCCTCTGCGCGCGTGCCGGTGCTGATCGTGCAGCACATGCCGGCATTCTTCACCGCGCAACTGGCTGAGCGGCTTGCCAAGCTCTGCAACGCCCCCGTGCTCGAGGCGCAGGCGGGTCAGGAAATTCGTCCGGGTGACATTCTCCTTGCGCCTGGTGGCCGCCATTTCGAACTCACTGGCGATGGCGTCTCGCTGCGAGCACGACTCACCGACGACCCACCTGAGAACTCCTGCCGTCCGGCCGCAGACGTCCTATTTCGGTCGGCGGCGCGCGTCTGGGGAGGCGGCACTCTCGGCATCGTGCTTACCGGAATGGGCCGCGATGGCCTGCAGGGCTCACGGCAGATCGTCGAGGCGGGGGGTACGGTGATCGCCCAGGATGAATTCACGAGCGTGGTCTGGGGAATGCCGGGGGAGGTCGTCCGCGCCGGCCTGGCGGATGCCATCCTGCCGCTCTCCCAGATCGGCGTCGAAGTGGCGATGCGGCTGAAACGTCGGGGCGTCTGACGACCTGGAAAGACTCGCATGAAGGTCGGCACGGACCAGTTTACCTTCCTCTGCGACCTGCTTCGCAAGCGCACGGGCGTCGTCATCGACGGCTCGAAGGAATACCTCGTCGTGGCAAGGCTGACGCCGATCGTCCGCCAGCGGAAAATCCCCAGCCTCGACACGCTCATCGATCGGATGCGCAAGGGTCTCGATCCGACGCTCGAGCGCGACGTGCTCAGCGCCATGATGACGCACGAGACCTCGTTCTTTCGTGACAAGAGTCCCTTCGAAACACTCCGCACGATCGTGATACCAGAGCTGGTCACCCGGCGGGCTGCCGTCCGACAGCTCACGTTCTGGTCCGCTGCCTGCTCCACGGGACAGGAGCCCTACAGCCTCGCCATGCTGCTCAACGAGCACTTTCGCGGACTGCTCGACACGTGGCAGGTGCGGATCATCGCCACCGACTTTTCGGAGGCCGTGCTGGCGAGGGCACGTGACGGTCTGTTCACCGAGCTCGAGGCCGGCCGGGGCCTGCCGCCGGCATTGCTGCAGAAGTATTTCCGACCGCTCCAGGGCAAGTGGAGCATCTCGCAAGACTGCCGCCGTCTCGTGGAATTCCGCTCACTCAACCTCAACGCGACCTGGCCGATGATGCCCCCCTGCGATGTCGTGTTCGTTCGTAACGTGATGATCTATTTCGACATCGCCACCCGAGCGTCGCTCGTGGAGCGGATGCGGCGGATCCTGCGGCCCGACGGCGCGCTTTTTCTGGGGGGCGCGGAGACACTCATCGGCATGGACACCCGCTACGAGCGTCTGGCCGGCGCTGGCTGCAGCTACTACCGACCCAAGCCGCGGTGATGCTCGTCCCCGGCGGCTTGGGCCACTCGACCGCTGCTACGGACGCCACTCGACGCCGAGGATCGAGACGTCGTCGAGCGGGCCGATCGGGCGGCACCATTCCTCGACACGCTGCAGAAGCTCGCCCACGCTCTCCTCCAGCGGCCGCGCACGCGTGGACGCCAGCACGCCAGCCATCGCGTCATCGCCAAGCTGCTGCCGATCCTTGTCCATCGCCTCCGTCACGCCGTCGGAATAGAGGTAGATGCGATCGCCCGGCGCCAGCTGCAGCGTCTGCTGGTCGTATTCCACGTCTGGAACGAAGGCGATCGGGAAGCCCTCGACGGGATGAAACTCAGGCTGGCCACCAGCCGGCACCCGCACCAGCGACGGATGGCCACCGGAGACGTAGTCGAGCCGGCCCGTCGGCAGGTGCAAGACGCCGTAGAGAATCGTGAAGTAGAGTCCCGAAAACTCGTCGGCCTGAAAGAGCCGGTTGAGCTGCGTGGCCACCTCGGCCGGCCGAGCGATGACAATCCGGCCGTCGGCTCCCTGCCGGACGAGCAACGACTGATCGGAGACCTTCGGTGTGAGAAACCGACCGACGGTCACCGCCATCAGAGAGGAGGGCACTCCATGACCGCTGACATCGACGACAAACAGCCCGGCGTGCTCGTCGTCGAGCGGAAAAATATTGAGAAAGTCGCCGGCAAGGCTGTGGCAAGGCACATACCGCCACGCCACGTGCGTGGACGGAAGCGTCACGTGGGCAGCCGGAAGGAGCGACTGCTGCACCTTGGCGGCCGCCTCCAGGTCGCGGACCATCTGGGCGTTGATCTGAGAGATGCGGTCGTTGAGCTCGGTGAGTTCGGAGTTGGTCCGCTGCAGACTGTCGCGGGCGACCGAGAGATCCTCATTGGCGATGACCAATTCCTGATTCTTGGCGACGGCGTTCTCGAACGTTGACACCAGCAGATTGAGCACCTGCTGGCGGCCGGCCTTCACGCGAAACTGCTGGCCGGCGAGCGTCACCTCCAGCGTGGCCGCCTCAGCCTCACTCTCGTTGCCATCGAGCGGCGTGGCCAGCAGCGAGTGGATGCGGCCGAGCAGGAAGTCGGGTTCGTAGGGCTTGGTGACGTAGTTGTCGGCCCCGGCGTCGAGGCCCCGGATGATGTCGATCGGATCGGCCAGCGTCGACAGGAGGATGAACGGCAAGGTCTTCAGCGAAGGATCGGTCTTCACCGCCTTGCAAAACTCATAGCCGGTCATCACCGGCATCTCGATGTCGGAGACGATGATGTCCGGCCGTCGTTCGCGGACCAGGGCGAGCGCGTCGGCGCCGGTTTCGCCCCAGCGCACGGTGTGACCGGCCTCGGTGAGCCGGCGCATCAGCATCTTCGCCTGGATGCGGCTGTCTTCCGCGATCACGACATCGACGGGAGTGCCTGAAGCCGTACGGACGACTGCAGCTGCCGGCTGTGCCGAAGCGTCTGGGTTCATCGCCGTGCCTTCCCCGGTGCGGCCAACGCTCAGGCTTCAAACGCCGCCAGGCCGGCGGGCGCGTCGGGGTAGATCTTGAACAGCTTGTCGAGGTTCGTGAGCTTGAAGACCTGGAAGATTTCCGGACGGATGCCGCACATCTTCAGCCGACCCTTTCCAGCCCCGATCTTGCGGTGGAGTTGCCCGAGCAGGCCCAGCATGGCGCTCGACATGAACTCGACGTTCGAGAAGTCGAGGAGCATGTCGGGCCCGGCGGCATTGCCCATCAACCGGTTGATCTCGGTCTTGATCTCATCGAGCACCGTGTCGTCGAGGATTTTCTTGTCCTTGAAGAGCACGATGTGGATGTCGTCCTTTTTGGCAGTCTGGATGCGACGGTACTGGTCCATAGCTGATGTGATTCCCTGGGAAGCGGACGATCCGCGGCATGCCGCGACCGAACTGTAAGCCTATCCGGTTTGTGAGGGTCGTGCCAGCGGACGGCCGCGGCACCCGAAAAACCCTGCTCTGCCGGCATGTTTCACCGCTGAACCAGGGGCATACCCGGCGGAAAAACCTGCCCAGACTGCGAGACCCGACCGACCGGGGTGATAGCTATGACCCTTGCACTCCAGAGGACGATGATGCTGGGGATTCCGTCGGCGGGCTGTGCGTCGGCGTACCAGGAATGCTTCGGGGGGCGGCGACTATGCGGGCGGCGTATCGGCAGGTCTTGGGCATCGCGGGCGTTGCCGTCATCGCCATCTGCGGGCTGATGGCCACGTCCCACGCAGAGGGCACTGTCAGCCCATTGCTCGACGAAGCATCGCCGGCCCAGCCGGTCGCAGTGACGGAGCCGCTGCCTGCCGACGCGTTCGCCGAACTGCCCGCCAACGACGACGCGTGCATGCAGGAATTGCGGCGGTGCTGCTGCTGCCCGAACTGGACGCACTACGCCATCTTTGACCTGCTCTTCCTGCAGCGGAACAATCAGGCTGGCAATCAGCCACTCGTGGTATCCGACAGCGGTTCGCCGCTCATGAGCGTGCAGAGCCTGCAGCCGTCCACGGCCATGGGCGTGCGGGTCTTCTACGGAGAGCTATTCACGGATACCTATGGCTGGGAGGTGGGCTACCTCGGTGTCTACGGAATGTTTGGCAGCGCGACGGCCACCGGACCGGGTAACCTCAACGCGCCGCCGCCGCTCGGCAACGTGGTCAACAACTTCGGTGACGCCGACTCGGCGCGGGCCACCTACTTCTCCACGCTCAACATGGCGGAATTCAATCTCTTCCGATACGACTGCTGTCAGGAGTGCGGGCCGACCCGCTGCCGGCTGACGAACTGCCAGCCCAATTGCCATTGCGTCAACTACCTGGCAGGCTTCGTCTGGGCGGGGCTCGACGAGCAGGCCAATCTCACGATGGACTGCTGCGATCCGCCCGAGTCGGCTAGCTACAACGTGCGGTCGTCCACCAACTACTTCGGTCCCCAGATCGGCATGCGTGGTCGCCGGGAGTGGCAACGCTGGGCCGTGGAGGGCTGGTGGAAGACGGCCGTCTGCGGCACGAGCGGCTATCAGTCGGCAGATCCGATCGTAGGCTCGATCTCCGGGCCAGAACGCGGTCCCGTTTCCGCGAGCGAAACTGGCGTCGGCTTCATCGGTAACTTGAACGGCACGTTGATCTATCGGCTCACCGAGGTCTGGGGCCTGCGGGCCGGCTACAACCTCATCTGGCTGACGAATTCCACGCTTGCACCCACGCAGTACGACTTCAGCAACGTGGCGTCGAGCGGCACCGGCATCAACGACAACGGTGGCATCTTCCTGCAGGGTGCCAATCTGGGCGTCGAAGCCCGCTGGTAGCAACGAGCCACGGGCACCGGCAGGAGTCGCTCAAAGCTGCGTGGCTAGCGGCGAATGACGCCGATTCGCAGCGGCGGCAGGATGCTCGTCGAACCGGGCACTGTCGATGACGTGCCGCCCGACGGGGAGGTGTTCTTCTTCACGCCCGGCGTCTTGCCGAACTGTCCCTGAACACTGTAAATCTCCGTCTCGCTGATCGCCGCGGTCCAGGTGTCGGCCCGCTGGCCCGCCGCGCCGCCGAAGGCCGCGAATGACGCTGCCGGGATCTTGCTCGTACCGCGGTAGGTCTCGACCTTCGAGCCGCCGTTCACGCCCGCCGACACGAGGACACCCGCCGCCGCCCCTGCTGCACCCGGCAATGCTGCCACCGAGACGCCACCCGAGTATCCCTTGCCGATCGGCTTGACCGTATTGACCACCACTGGCGGCGCCGTCACCGCATTGTAGCTCTTCACGGTGGCGGGGATTCCGGGCCCGCTGCCGACGATCACTTCCGCGATCCCGTCCGGTGCCGCCGAGGTGAGCGTTGCACCGGAGAAGGTGCCGATGTCGGCGGTAGCCACCGTCACGCCGCCGCGGAAGGCCGGCCCGAAAGGCTGCACCTGCCGGATCGGCGTGCTGGAGATGCCACTGCCCGGCGTCACGTTGAACACGCGGACAAGGCTCGTCCCTCGCTGTTGGCCAGCGACCAGTTGCGTCGTGCCGACGCCCGTCACGGCACCCGCCGCCACCTCGACACCGCCCGTGTAGCCCGCGCCAAACGGAAACATCCGATACTGCGGCAGCTCGACACCGGTCTGTGTGAAGACGCGAACCTGCCCGGGACGGCCCGGACCAGGCGCGGTGACAATCTCGTCGATCCCATCGCCGGTCATGTCGTAGCCGTAGACATGGGCGCCACCGCGGAAGCTCGGCTCATAGGCGAAGAACTGCGTCAGCACCGCCCCTGTTACCGGATCGAGCACCCTGACCAGCGGCGTGCTGTCGCAGCCAATGTCGGTGCCGAGGATCAACGCCGGCGAGAAGGTCGGCGTGTCGGTGTCGGTGGCCGAATCGGTCGTGCCGTCGGGAGCCGTCACAGTGGCCGTGTTGACCAGGGTCGTCGTCGCCGTGGAGAGCGTCTGGGCCACGACCGTGTAGGTCACCGTGCCGCCGACGGCGAGGTCGATCGTCTGGTTGATCGAGCCGGTGCCGACGGTCTGCGCGGAGGAATTGGTGCCAGTGAAGACCGCCGTCCAGGTGGCCGAGCTAATCACCGCCGGATCGAGAACGTCCACCACGGTTGCCTGGCTGGCGAAAGTCGGGCCGGCGTTCGACACCACGATCGTGTAGGTGACCGGATCGCCCGGCTTGTAGGTGGTCGTGCCGTCGGTCTTCGTGATCGACATCGCCGTCACGGGCACCGGCGTGCTCGTCGTCGTGGAGGTGTTGTCGTCGGGGTTTGGATCGGGAAAGCCCACCGGAGCTGCCACGGTGGCGGTGTTGGCCAGAGGCGAGAGGGCATCGGCCGCCACGGCGGCCGTGATCGTGAACGTGGCCGTGCCGCCGACCGGCAGGCTCGTCAGCGTCGCGTTGATGTTGCCCGAGCCACTGGCCGGGCCGGTGGCCCCGCCCGCATACGACACCGTCCAGGTCGCCCCGGAAAGTTCCGCCGGCAGCGTGTCAGCCACGGTCGCGGTCGGGACATTGCTCGGGCCGAGGTTATTGACCACGAGCGTGTAGGTAAGCGACCCGCCGGGCGTGAATGTCGTCGGACCGGTCTTGGCAATCGTGAGGTCGGCGCCCGGTGGGGTGACCACGCCGACAGCGTCGGCGGCCGAAAGAGGCAGGCGGGTTGTCGCCCCCGTGCCCGTGACCGATGCCGAATTCGTGATCACCGTCGAGTCGGGCACGTCGGCATTGACCGTGACATCAAACGAGACCGTCACCGACCCGCCGCCGGCGATATTGCCGAGAAGGCCCGTCACACCACCGCCTTGGCTGCCTGTCAGGGAGCCCTGGCTAGACGAGAGGTTGCCGGCGTAGGTCGTGTTGGCCGGAATCTGGTCGTTGAAGAACACATCCGCGGCGACGTCGGTCGGCAGCGTCGCCCCGCTGTTGTTCGTGACGACGATCGTGTAGCGGAGCGTGTCGCCATCCTGCACGAAGCCGCCGTTCACATCGACAACCGTCTTCGTCAGGTCGAGCTTGGCGGCCAGCAGCACCGTGTCGGTATCGGTGGAGGTGTTATTGGCCGGGATCGGGTCGGTGGTACCGACCGGCGGAGCGACCGTTGCCGTGTTGACGAGCGACGTCGTGGCGGTGGGGCTCGTCTCGGCGACGACCGTGTAGACGGCCGTGCCGCCGACGGCTAGGTCGATCACCTCGTTGATCGAGCCAGTGCCCGCGGCATTGCCGACCGAGCCGGTCCCTGAGTAGACGGCGGACCAGGCCGCCGCGGTGATCGTGGCCGGGAAGGCGTCGGCCACTGTCGCCCCGCGAACAAAGCTCGGGCCGGCGTTCGTCACCGTGATCGTGTAGGTGACCGGCAGGCCCGGGGTGTAGGTCGCGCTCGAATCGGTCTTCACGATCTGCAGATCAGCCACCGGGGCCGCTGTGCTCGTGCCAGTCGAGGTGTTGTTGTCGGGATTGGGATCGGGGTCGCCGTCGGTCGGCGTGACCGTGGCGGTGTTCGTCAGCACGCCCGCGAGCGTTGCCTCGGCCGTCGCCCGCACGGTGTAGGTGGCTCGGCCGCCCTTTGGCACCGTGACATTCGTATTCACGTTGCCCGAGCCAGACGCCGTGCCGGTCGCGCCGCCGGTAAACACAGCCGTCCAGGTGGCGCCAGTCAGTCCGGCAGGCAGAACGTCTTCCACGAGCGCGTTGGTCGACGTGCTGGGGCCGGCGTTCGTCACGACCAGCGTGTAGGTGAGCGGCTGGCCCGGAGTGTATTTGGCGGGGGCGGTCTTCGCGATCGCGAGGTCGGCACCGCCCGCCATCGAGATCCCGACCGAATCGCTGGCCTGAAGCGGCACGCCCGTCACGGAGGCGGTCGCCGTGGCTGTGGCCGTGTTAATGATGGCCGAGCCGAGCGGCGTGCCGGCATTCACCGTCACGTCGAAGGTGACGGTCGTTGACTGGCCAGCAGCCAGCGTGCCGCCCACCGGCACGCCGGTGCCAGCTCCGGCACCCGCGCCCAGCTGGAATTGCACCGCGCTGCCGAGGAATTCGGCCTGGTCGCGATCGACGGCGTCCGTCTTCGCGCCGGCGTTGGCCCCGGCCGAGATCCGCAGCGTGCCCGGCTTGTAGGTGGTGTTGGCCGGGATCGCATCGCTGAGGATCAGGTTGGCGGCCGCTTCGGCAGGCAACGGCGTCGCGGGGTTCGACACGACGATCGTGTACCGCAGCGTGTCGCCGCTCACGAGCACACCGCCATTGAGATCCCGCACGGTCTTCACGACCGTGAGCTTCGCCGGATTGGTGACCGTATCGACGTCGGTGGACGTGTTGTTGTTCGGGTTCGGATCGGTGGTGCCGGCCGGCGCGGTCACGGTGGCCGTGTTGACGAGCGTTGCCGTGGCAGCGGAGGTGGTCATGGCGGTGACGGTGTAGACCACAACGCTACTCGGCCCAATGTCGATCGTCTGGTTGAGCGATCCTGTGCCGCGGACCTGACCGTACAAGTCAGCCTGCCCCTGCGCGATTGTGGCCGTCCACGACGCCGACGTGATGATCGAGGCATCGAACAGGTCAGCGACCACGGCCCCTGTGACAAAACTCGGGCCGGTATTTGTGACGATGATCGTGTAGACCAGCTGCTGCCCCGGCACGTAGCTCGTGACACCGTCGGTCTTCAGGATCTGTAGGTCGGCCACTGGCGTGGGCGTGCTCGACACCGTCGAGGTGTTGTTGTCGAGGTCGGGATCGATGAGCCCGTCGGTCGCCGCGACTGTCGCTGTGTTCGAGAGCGGCGTGTCGAGCCTGTAATCGGCGGTGGCGGTGATCGTGAATGTCGCCGTACCGCCGAGCGGCAGCGTCGTGAGCGTGGCATTCACATTGCCGGAACCGGAGGCCGGGCCAGCTGCACCGCCGGCATACACGGCCGTCCACGTCGCGGCGTCGAGATCAGCCGGCAGCGTGTCGGAGACCAACGCGTTGGTGGATGTGCTCGGCCCGAGGTTCGTCACGACAAGCGTGTAGGTGAGCGGCGAGCCCGGCACGTACGTGGCGGGGCCGGTCTTGGTGATCGCCAGATCAGCCCCCGGCGCCGTCATGATCACCGCCCGACCATCGTCCTCGAGTTCCGTGCCGCTCACCTCGCCGAGGCCAGCGGCGCGGGCCGTGTTGGTGATCGTCGTGCTTTCCGGAACCCCGGCGTCGACCGTCACGTCGAACGTGATCGTGGCCGACGCTCCCGCCGCCAGCGTGCCGAGCGTGCCCGTCACGCCGCTCCCCTGGCTGCCAGTGATCGTGCCCTGACTCGATGTGAGGTTGCCGGCGTAGGTCGTGAACAGCGGGATCACGTCGTCAAGCGTGACGTCGATCACCGACTCTTTCGGGTCGGCGGTCGTCGAGGCCGGGTTCGTGACAACGATCGTGTAGCGGAGCGTGTCGCCACTGACAACAAACCCACCGTTGACGTCAACCACCGACTTCGCCACCGAGAGCGTGGCCGGCAGGAGCATCGTGTCGGTGTCGGTGGCCGTGTTGTTGACGGGATTGGGGTCATTGGAGAGGTCGCTCGTGGAGACCGTGGCTGTGTTGGTGAGCGAGCCGGTGGCGCTGGCCAGCGTCTGGGCGACGACGGTGTAGACCGCGGTGCCGCCGACGGCCAGGTCGATATTTTCGCTGATTGACCCCGTGCCCGAGGCGGTGCCGGTCGAGCCCGTGCCCGTGAACACGGCCGACCAGGTGGCCGAGGAAATGATCGCGGAATCAAGCGTGTCGACGACGGCGGCCTGCGATGCGAAGCTCGGGCCGGCGTTGCTCACCGTGATCGTGTAGGTGACGGGCTTGCCGGGCACATACTGCGCCTGACCGTCGGTCTTGGTGACGGAGAGATCGGTGAGGGCCGCGGGGGTGCTTACTCGAGTGTCGGTATTGTTGTCGAGATTCGGGTCGGGAACGCCTGCGGGACCGGTCACCGTGGCGGTGTTGGTGAGCGTCTGGTTGAGCGGGAAATCAGCATCGGCCGTCGCTGTGATGCGGAATACTGCCACCCCCCCATTGACCAGATCAACGGTCGCATTGATCGACCCCGTTCCCGATGTCGGCCCGGTCGATCCGCCGCTGTAGGTCGCCGTCCAAGTCGCGCCGGAGAGACCTGCGGGCAGCGTGTCGGTGACGGTGGCCCCGGTCACCGAGGTCGGTCCCTTGTTGCCTGCCGTGACGATGTAGCTGACCGTGCCGCCGGGCGTGAATGTGGACTGGGCCCGCTTCGAGATGAAGAGATCGGCCGCTGGGGCCGTGGCGATTCCCACGGTGTCGGTCGCTGAGAGGGGCAGGCCCGACGTGGCTCCCGTGGCCGTCACGTCGGCCGTGTTCGTGATCACCGTGCTGTCGGGGATCCCGGCATCCACGGTCACGTCGAACTCAACCTCCGTAAAGGCTCCCGCTGTCAGCGTGCCGCCGACGGGCGTGCCTGTGCCCGCGCCGGCACCGGTGCCGAGCTGAAACTGCACGGTGTTCGTGCCGCTGATCCACTCGCCCTGATCGGCATCGACTGCATCAGTCTTAAAGCCGGCGTTGGCTCCGACCCTGACGCGAAGCGAACCCGGCTTGAATGTCGTGTTGGCCGGCACGACGTCGGTGAGGATGACATTGGCGGCTGCCTCCTGGAGCGACGGGGCGACGCCCGCAGTGCCGCTCCGCACGATGATCAAGTAGCGGAGCACGTCGCCAGCCACGACGAAGCCGCCATTCAAGTCCTGTACCGTCTTGTCGAGGACGAGGTTGCCCGGATTCAGGAACGTGTCGATGTCGGTGGCTGAGTTGTTGCTCGGATTGGGATCGGGCAGGCCGGCGGGATTCGCGACGGTGACGGTGTTCGTGAGATCGCCGAACGAGCCCGCCCGCACCGGCGCGGTGACAGTGAACGTGGCCGTGCCACCGTTCAGGAGATTGACGAGCGTGTTGATGCTGTCGCTGCCGGAGGCGGGGCCGCTCGAGCCGCCGCTATACGTGGCCGTCCACGTCGCACCCTCGACCTGACTGGGGAACGTGTCGACGACCGTCGCACCGGTCACATTGCTCGGGCCGTTATTCGTGACCACGATCGTGTAGGTGGTGGTCGTGCCGGGCACATACTGCGTTGTGCCGTTGGTCTTCGTGACCGCCAGATCGGCCGCCCCCTGGGTCGCGATGTCGGCAAAGCCGGTGGCATTGAGCTGGAAGCCGGAGGTCTGGCCCGAGTAGCTGACGTTGGCCGTGTTTTCGATCAGCGTCAGCGGGGGCAGCCCGGCGTTCACCGTCACCTGAAAGGTCAAGGTGGTCGACTGGCCGGGAGCGAGGGTGCCGCCGCTGGTGCCCGAGCCGCCGGCTCCGGTGCCGAGCTGAAACTGCACGGTGCTCGTGCCACTCACAAACTGGGCCTGATCGCCATCGGCGGCGTCGGTCTTGCTGCCGGCATTGGCGCCGGCCGTGACTTTCAGCGAGTTGGCCTTGTAGGTCGTGCCAGTCGGGATCGCGTCTTGCAGGAGGACGTTGATCGCGTTGTCGAGGGCGGTGGCATCGTTGGCGACCGTCATCGTGTAGGTGAGCACGTCGCCGGCGACCACGTCGCCGCCGTTCTCGTCCACAACGCTCTTCACGACCGTCACTTCGGGGGCAAAGAGCTCGATGGCGCTGGTCACCACGCCGGGAAAATACGTCTCGCCACCGGTCGTCATCGTGATCGTGGCCTTGGTGGCCCCGTTCTTGATGATCCCGTTTGCCTCGATCAGGTCGGCGTCGTAGCCCAGCTGGTTGACGTAGTCGGGATCCTTCGTGGAGACGAGCGCGCCGCGGTTGGAGATCGTGCTGTTGAAAAAGTCACTGACGGGATTCGCCACATTCGACAGCGACTTGCCGTCAAACTTCACCGTATCGCCCGTCTTGGCAAGGTCACCCTCGTAGGCGATGAAGCCGAGCGTGGCATTCACCGGCCCCTGAAGCGGGGCCTTGAAGCCGTCGATCTGGATATCGACAGACTTGTCGCTCGAGGGCGTCGTGGCAACGCTGCCATAGCCGTCGAACACGGTCAGGTTGCGGGCCGGCTCGCCAGGCGCCCGATAGGCCACCACGAGCGACCAGCCGGCATAGAGGTCGTCCTTGTCTTTCTGCGCCTGAACGTTGGCGAGCGTGTAGGTGCCGGCACCCGCCCCCGCCACCAGCGACGTCACGTCCTTGAAGCTCTGATAGTCGTTGCCTTTGCTGCCGACGAGCGAGCCGGTGAGGTTTTGATAGGCACCGCCTGGGGTCATGAACTTGACCGTGTTGCGCAGGGCCGTCGCCGCGTTCAGTGTGCTGCCGCTTGTGCGAGCGCCCCAGTAGAGGCCTGCGAAGAGCACCTGCGATCCCGCCGGCATGACAAGATCGGACCGGCTGGAGTTGAACGTGGTCGGGTCGCTGTCGACGTCGACATACGTCATCGGGAAGTCGTTATTGGCCACCTTGCTGCCGATGCCGTTCTGGGCATTCACGGCGGCCGGATCGCTCGCCGGCGCCGTCATCAGCGTGTTGGCGGCAAATGTGATGTCGCCGGTGTCATTGGTCTCATAGCGGACCTTGAACGGCGTGGTGACGGCGAGCGCAAGCCGCCGCTCGAGCTGCTCCGACGCCAGTTCACGGCGGCGGGTCAGGGCACCACGGGACGGGCGTCGCTGAGACCTCGCGGCAGTGGGAAAACGGGTGAAAATCGTCGATCGCGATGAACCCATGACCTGGAAACTTTCTCGAGACTCGAACGGCCCTCTGAACAACCACGAACTCAGCTGGACTCACCCTCGAGGGAGATCGCTGAACCACCACCTTACCGGGTGGAAGTCGCTACCATGTCGCCTCGGTACGCCCAGGCAAATCTTGCCTATCCCCTTCAAATTCGCCATCCGGCAACGCGAAGTCAAGGAATTTCTGTTGGATACGGTTAAACGGGCGTCTCCGACCCCTCGGAGCGGGGCAATTGCCAGGCAATTCGCTTTCCATTGAGAGGCAGACCAGGGCGGCGGATCGGCCGCAAAGTCCACGCAGACTACCGAACATGAATGCCTCGGAACGGGTTTCCGGCCCGACCGCAACGATTCTCATGCCCCCTGCCGGCGGTGCCGAAGAAAACGGTTGTAGCGGGTGTTCCCGTTGTTCCCGTGGTACGGATCCTCACGCACCATCATGCCCCACTGCTCACCCCTTTCGTCAGCCCGCCCCCGGTGGGCCTCGACCCTCGGCGTGGCCGTGGCTGCCGTCGTGGCGGCGTGGTGCGTTCGGTTGCCAGCAGCAGAACCGGCATACGCGCAGGACGAACGCAGCTACGCCGTCTTCGATGCGCTCTTTCTGCAGCGGAACAACGCGGCCATCAACCGACCGCTGGTGGTATCAGGATCGTCCAGTGCAAGCGTGCCCGTGATCATGGCGGGCGACGCGACGAGCACGATCGGCACCGGGGCACGTCTGCTCTACGGCAACTACGGCGAAGACGACATCGGCTGGGAGGTTGGCTATCTGGGCGTGTATGGCATGAACTCCGCCAGCACGGCCACCAGCGCAGGCGGGTCCCTCGAGGCCCCCGATCCCAACTTCGCCACCCAGTCGGGATTGAACGGCGGGCTTTCCGCTCGGGTCACCGACAACGCCTCGATCAACTCTGCGGAAGTCAATCTCGTCTTCCACGAATACGACGGCGGCTACAACCGTCGTTCGGGCCGGCCCTGGCAGCGGTGCGATGGCTACGACGGCGGGCACGTTGACTGGATCGGCGGCTTCCGCTGGGCCAACCTCCAGGACGAGGCCGTTCTGGCCATCCCCCCGGGAAGGTCGCCTCAGCCGACCACCTACACCGTGGATGCGAGCTCGAACCTATTTGCCGCGCAGGTGGGCACCCGCGGTCGGATGGCGTTTGAGCAGTGGGCTATCGAGGGCTGGATGAAGATCGGCATCGCGGGCACGATGCTCTCGCAGTCGCAGACCGTATTCGATCCCCAACAGCAAACACAGTTTCGATCTCCAAATCCATCATCCTCCGACAAAGCTGGCATGGGGATGATCGCCGACATGAATCTCTCGGCGATCTATCGCTTCAACGAGGTCTGGGGCCTGCGGGTGGGCTACAACCTGCTGTGGCTGACAGGCGTGGCCCTGGCTCCGGACCAGTTCGACTTCTCGCCGAGCAGCATCGGCGGCACCAACCTCAATGGCTCAGGCAGCATGTTCCTGAGCGGTGCCAATCTGGGACTCGAGGCTCGCTGGTAGCACAGTGCCATGGGAACCCGCGTCGGACCGCACTCGACTACGCGATGGCGTTGAGCTTGACGTAGAAGACGAGCGTCGCGTTGGGTCCGATCTTGGGCGGACTGCCCGCGGCACCGTAGGCCAGATTCCCGGGGATGATGAACTGCGTGATCCCGCCGACCTTCATGGTCTTCAGGCCTTCGGTCCAGCCCTTGATCACTCCGCTCAGCGTGAACTGCGTGCCCTGATTGCCATCGAACCGAGTGCCGTCAAGCAGGTGGCCCTCGTAGTCAACCGTCACCTTGTCGGAGTCCTTTGTCGGACTGGCACCGGTGCCGTCCACCAGCACCTTGTACTGCAGTCCCGATGCGGTCGTGATCAGCCCCTTGTCAGATCGGAATGCGGCGGCAGACAGCCCCTGTGAGCCCGCGATCCCAGCCAGTCCGCCCTGCCGAACGCCTGCGGTGCTGTAGTACCTCAGCGACGCCTCACCGACCCCTCCCTGCACGACATTGAAGCGGTCGAGGCGACCGTCGCCGTCGTCATCGATGCCGGCAGTGACAACCGGAGCACTGCGGGTGGCGAGATCAGAGAAGGCGGCGAAGCGGGCGAGGCGGGCATTGGCTGCCGTGGCAAGACGGC
>JBILKZ010000161.1:0-7411 GCA_044376405.1 Pirellulales bacterium | reverse complement strand
GAGTTCGGTGAAGACGACGACGCGGTGGTCGTCGTGGAGGGGCCGACACGCGAACGCGTGGTGAAGGTGCTCGAAGAGCTGTCGCGGGAAGTCGCACAGGACGGCGAACGCTTTCGGTCGGTGCTCCACGAGGTCGACCTGTCGAAGATCCGTGCCAAGGGGCTGCACTATCTTTCACCCGCGGATCTCGCGGCGATCGACCAGTTCATCGAACGCACCGAGCCGATCCTCGCGGGCGGCTGGACGCACCTGAAGGTGGCGTCGATGGTCGGTGGACTCGCCGGGCAGATGGTCGCGGGGCCACAGACTGTAGATCGAAGCCAGACCGCAGCCGGCATGCAGGAGCCGCCGCTGGCGTCCCTGGAACGCTATAGCGAAAGCCTGCTGGCGGGCCTCGAGGCCCGCCAGCGCGCAGCCGATGCCGGCACGGGTGGCTACGTCTCGCCGTGGCCGCGGATGCCCGAATCGCTCTCCACCCTCCGTGATCTCTCCAGCCAGCATCTCCTTGCAAAGGACGGACAGCTCGGATTCGTGCTCCTGCGACTGGCGAAGGCGAAGGAGGGCTTTGCCGGCGCGTCGGCCGCCACCGACGAACTCCGCCGGCTCATCAAGCTCGTTGCCGCCCGCCATGTCGACGTGACGATCGGCCTGACCGGTCTGCCGGTGATGGAAGACGACGAGATGCGGACCAGCCAGCAGTCGATGATGTGGGCCAGCGGCCTGTCGCTCACGGCCGTGATCGTGGTGATCATCGCCGGCTTCGGCGGCGTGCGGCACGCCCTCATGGCCAACGGCGTGCTGATCATCGGCATGGCCTGGGCTTTCGCCTGGGCAACCGCCAGCGTGGGCCATCTCAACATCCTCAGCGTGACGTTTACCGTCACCATGATCGGCGTCGGCATCGATTACGGCACCTACTACGTCGGCCGGTATCTCGAAATGCGGCGGCGCGGGCTCTCCTGCGATGATGCGCTGCTCGATGCGAGCGCCTGCGTCGGCCCCGGCATCCTCACCGGCGCGATCACGACGGCGGTGGCCTTCTTCTGCGCGGCGTTGACGAGCTTCGTGGGCGTGGCCGAGCTCGGCATGATCGCCGGTGGTGGCATCCTGCTCTGCTGTGCGGCCGAATTGCTCGTGCTGCCGGCGGTGGTGGCGCTGGTCGACCGCGGCCCGCTCGGCAGCCGGATTCCCACACCGGTGCCGGTGCACGAATGGCTGGCTCCGCTCACCCGGCATCCACGGTTCGTGGCGCTGGCGGCGATGGCGGCGACCATGGCCGTCGCCTCCGGCTTCCACGAACTCGACTACGACCACAACCTGCTCAACCTGCAGGCCGAGGGGCTCGAGAGCGTGGCCGTCGAAAAGAAGCTCCTTGCCGAATGCGACCAGAGCGTGTGGTACGCCCTTTCGATCGCCGACTCACGCGAGGAACTGCTGGCCCGCAAGGAGCAGCTCACGAAGCTCGCGGCCGTCGAACGCGTCGATGAGATCGCATCGCTGCTGCCTGTGGACGAGGAACTGAAGCGGCCGCTCATCGAACGCATTCGTGGCCGTTTGGCGGGGCTGCCCGAGCGTCCTCCCGAGATCCCCATCGATCAGCTCGACGGCCTTGGCGAGACGCTTGCCTGGGCACAGGGCGAGGCGGCCAAGCGTCCCGGCGGCCTGCGGACGGCGTGGCACCTGGAGCGTGCCCGGGAGACGCTGCGTCGTCTCCCGCCCAACGAATGCTTCCAGTCGCTGGCCGCCTTTCAGCAGCAGTCGGCCGGCGATCTGCTCACGCGGTTGCACGCCCTCTCTGCCGTCGCTGATCCCGATCCGCCCAAACTCGACGACCTGCCCCCGAGCCTCGTCGACCGGTTCGTCGGCCAGAACGGTCGCCATCTGCTCAAGATCTACGGCCGTGGCGACATCTGGAACTTTGCCTCGCTCGAGCGGTTCGTGAAGGAGGTCCGCAGCGTCGATCCCCGTGCCACCGGCAATCCACTGCAGGCCTACGAGGCGTCGCTGGAGATGAAGCGGAGCTACGAGCAGGCGGCGATCTATGCGCTCGTGGTGATCCTGGCCGTGCTCTGGCTCGACTTCCGCAGCATCACCAATAGCCTCCTCGCCGCGCTGCCCTTGGCGTTGGGCATGGCCCAGACGCTCGGCCTGATGGGGCTCGTTGGCATCGATCTGAATCCCGCGAACCTGATCGGCATCCCGCTCATCCTTGGCATCGCCGTCGACTACGGCGTGCACATCGTGCACGACAGCCTGGAGCGGCCGGGGCCGTATCGGATCAGCGCCTCGACCGCCAACTCGGTGCTCGTCGACGCGCTGACGACGATCCTCGGGTTCGGCGCCCTGATGGTGGCCAGCCACAAGGGGCTGGAGAGCCTCGGCCGCGTGCTCACGATCGGCGTGACGACCTGCACGCTCACGTCACTCGTCTTCCTGCCGGCCGTGCTCGCCCTGGTGCGGCCCGGCCGGTCCGCCGATGACGAGACCGACGACGCTCAGGACGACGCTCAGGATGCCGACGACGATGCCGACGGTGATCTCAGCGACGACGATGCCGCCGATGCCGCCACGGTGCCCTTCGGGAAAGCCCGCATCCGCCGAGCCGCATGATCTCTTTCCTTTCACCCCGCACGAGTGCCCTGATGACCAGCCTCCGCTTCCTCCTCCCGCTACTCCTGCTGGCCCTGCTCATGCCGACGGCGTCGGTAGCCCAGGCCCAGACCGGCGATCGCGTCGTCAACATCGCGATGGAGGACCAGTTTCGCAACCGGCGGGAGACGGGCGTGTTTCGCGGCGACGTGGTGGTGCTCGTCTATGCCGAACGGAAGGGCGCCGAGGCGGCGCTCGAACTGGGCCGCCGGCTCCATGTACTCTTTCACCCGACGGCCGAGACCGCGCCGGCGAGCGAGTGGTCGCGTCAGCCGGTGACCGGTCTGCCCGGCTGGCCGGCGAATGTTCGCGTGCCGGATGTGCACGTGATCCCGGTGGCCTGCATGCCGGAGGTGCCCAAGCCGCTCGAGACCGTGGCCCGCTCGCGGATGCGGACCGACTCGCCGCACGTGCCGGTGTGGCTTGACTTCGAGGGCGTTATGGAGAGCACGTTTGGCATGGTACCGGGCGGGCCCAACGTCGTGGTCATCGACACCAACGGCAGGACCCACTCGGTGCAGAGCGGCCACCTCGACGAACTCGAATTCAAGGAACTGGCAACCGCTGTCAACCGGCTGCGGATGCAGCCGCCGCCCGACCTTCGCACGGCCTCTCAGCCGGCAACCATCCGCCGGTAGCCTTGCTCCTGTTTTTGCTTGACCCCCTAGATTAGCCGGCTATTTTTGATCACAGGCGGGTGATCGACGGCCCGCATTATTGCGGAGCGTTTTATGGGGGAGGACAGCATGAACATCCATAGCCTTCGGTCTCCAGCGG
This sequence comes from Pirellulales bacterium, assembly GCA_044376405.1. GTDB lineage: Bacteria > Planctomycetota > Planctomycetia > Pirellulales > UBA1268 > CAMCQY01. The sequence goes on along the minus strand of JBILKZ010000161.1, from coordinate 3,985 downwards.
CCTGCCGCCGTGGTTTCACGCTCGTCGAACTCCTGGTCGTGATCGCGATCATCGGGACCCTCGTGGGTCTGCTTCTGCCGGCTGTTCAGGCGGCTCGCGAGTCTGCCCGACGCTCGGACTGCGTGAACCGGGTCAAGCAGATGGCGCTGGGCATGCAGAATCTTGCCGGGACGCAGTCTCAACCGGCGTTCCTCTCAGCCGGATACATCATCCCCAACACTCAGGGCTACTTCTGGCAGACCAACGTGCTGTACTGGTCGTCGCTTCACTGCTCGCTGCTGCCGTTCATCGAGGGGGGCACCGAGGTCGCAGGCTATCAGGTGAAGAATTATGTCGATGGGTCATCTGCCCCCTCCATTCCAGACGACCCCAACCTGCCGACCAACAACAACCGAAGCATTGGCAGAAGGAGAGTGCCGGCGTTTCGTTGTCCCTCCGACGCTCCCGTGGTTTCCCCCGGGGTGAACTATGTGTGGAACACTGGCTCGACGGTCTATTGGGATAACGCGCTCATGAACGGGCCTGTGCAGCGGAGCAAGATCACCAAGCTGGGCTCGATCACCGATGGACTGAGCAAGACGATCCTGCTCTCCGAAACGCTGACCGGCGACAACAACGGGTCCGTCTTTACCTTTCCCCGTGACATGGTCGACTCGGTCCCGATCTCTTCGATCACCACGAAGGTCATGCCGCCGCAGTCGCAGGTGGACGCGGTCGGTGCCGCTGCCGAAACGGCCATGAATGGCGGCGCCACCAGCGGCCACCACAGCAACGTCGGCGACTTCTGGCATTACAGCTCGTTCCGCAACAACAGTTACAACACCGTCGCCCCACCCAACTGGAAATACCCCACGAGCACCACCGCCTCAAGCAATGCGTGGCTCATCGGTGTGGACGGGGTTTTCCCCGCCCGGAGTGCCCATGGCGGCGGCGTGACGGCGGCGATGTGCGACGGGGCCGTGCTCTTCATCCCCGACGCTATCGACTACACCGTCTATCAACGGCTGGGTGGCCGCAACGATGCCGGCAGCGTTTCCACCGATTTCTGACACCGCTTTTCTGAAACTTCAGGGCAAACCACCAATGGCGATGGGAGCGTGCAAGGCGTGGCGAACGCTCCGGACAGCGACCGCGCGGGCCTGTGCATCGTCGCTGGGAATCCTGATCGTCGCCATGATCGTGACGACGGGCACGGGGTGCAGTACGGGCTACAAGGAAAAGGTCATCCCCGCCAAGGAATTTTCACCGCAGGATCGGGCGAGGACGATGCTCGAGGGCTATGCCGCTGGCAGCCCGGTCGGCAGCGAGTTCATGGGATTCGAACTGCTGCGGGAAGAACTGAAGACGAAGAATGCCGATCCGACCGGCGTCATCAGTGAGGCGTTGACGCAGATCGAGAAGGCGATGCGAGACCCCGCCGATGTGAAGGCCATCGCCCAGCGGACGCTTGCCGCACTCGACACGCCCGCGGAACCGCAGCCGTAGTCAGCGTCACACAGCGTGCACCTTGAGCCCTGCCTTGCGGGCGGCGGCAAGCTGACGTTGATCAGCGGTGACGAAGAGATCTGCCTTCCACGCTTGTGCGGCGGCAACGTGGAGGGCGTCGGCGGCCCGCACTGGAGACCTTTCCACGATCTCGATGCACGCCGCGACGACCGGCGGCACGAGATCGATGATCGTGGCATCGCGTATATCCTCGATGAGATGCCGCTTGAGGGAGAGGTAGTCAGATTTCGTGAGCCGTCGCTCGCGCAGTCGCCGATTCATGGCCGACACGATCTCCGGCACGCAGATCACACACAGGGCGAGGTCGGTCGCCTCCAGGCAGAGGGCTGCGACTGTGTCACTCCCGGGTTCCTCGACATAGCGTTTGGCGAATGCCGAGGAATCAAAAAACGTCTTCACGGCCACGCTCTCCGAGGATTGCCGCCGACAATCCGTCACCCTTGGTCACCAGCCGCGGGCCCGGCCGCTGCCATGAAGGGGATTTTTTCGCGGAACTTCTGGCCGGATGTATTTCGGCAACGGGCTTGCCGTGTCGAAGCACAATCACCGTTTCACCCTGCTCAACCTCATCGAGCAGGGCGGAGGCGTTGGTGCGAAAGGTGGTGAAGGAGACGGATTTCATGGGAGCCTCGGCAGCGGCAGGAAGGCGACACGGCAGTGACGCGAAATGTACAGATAAATGTACAGAAATGCACAGTGTCGGGCTATGCCGCTTACCGCATCCGCTCTTTCAGCCGGCGGCTGGCCTGGGTGAGCGTGTCACGCTCGGCGGGTGTGAGGCTCGCCTCGCCGGAGCGGCTGATCTTCTCGAGGATGCGATCGACCGCCTCCTGCATCGCCACGTCGCCACGATCGCTGGACTGCGACGAAGGATCGTTGTCATCGTCGTCTTCCGGTGGACGCACCACCCGCATTCCCCGACGCAGGCCCCGTAATTGCGTCTGCAGCCTGTCCTGCATGTCGCCCAGCCCGGAGAGGTTCCAGCCCCGCCACGCGTAGCAGAGTCCGAAGATCGCACCGGCGATGTGGGCCACGTGGGCCACCTGCCCGCCGCCGTTGGCCGCTCCCTGCACATCCATCACCAGATAGAGCAGGCCGAGCGCCCACACCGGCACCGGCAGCACAAACCACAGGAGCACCGTCTGCCGGGGGTAGTACCAGACGAACACGGCAAACACCGCCATGATCGCGCCGCTGGCACCCATCAGGTGATAGTTCGCCACCGACCCGCCCCGGTCAGGAAAAAGCTGCACGCTCGCCAGCCAGGCGAGCCCGGCGATGACGATGGCGGTGAAATAAAAACGGAAGAACTCGCCCCGGCCCATGATCTCTTCGACCTCGCGGCCGAAAAACCAGAGCATCAGCATGTTGCCGATGAGGTGCCACGGATCGAGCGGCGCGTGGACGAAGCCGTAAGTGACCAGTTCCCAGGCCTTCAGCAGATGGCGAGGTAGGTCGCCCTGGAGCGACAAAAACTCGCTGACGGAAAACTGCCCCGCAGCCACGAGGTTGGCCACCCAGATGGCGATGTTGACGACCATGATCGTCATCACGGCCGTCCAGTCAGCCATGAGGGGCTGGTGTGAGTCGCGGGAGTAGCCGCGATCTTGGAATCCCATGGTGGCGCGCCTGGGCGGGAGATGTGTGGAAGGGCTTCGTGGGGCTTCCTGAATCGTAGCAGCCGTTGCCGTCGCCGTTCCAGAACGGCCTTTTTTTCTTTTTTCGGCGGTGTGATAGAGTTCGCGGCCGCGGGAGTGGTGGTTTTCACGCCCAGGTTGGTTTTTCTCAGGCTCAGAACAGACGACTGGAAAACAGACGACAGGAAAGAAAGGGGATTGGACTATGGCTACGAACGGCGCGTTGGGCAGAAAACTGCGGATGGGCATCGTGGGGGGCGGCCAGGGCTCGTTCATCGGACGGGTCCATGTCACGGCGGCCGTGCTCGACAACCGGGCTGCACTCGTGGCAGGCGCGCTCTCCAGCGACCCCGAGCGGGCCAAGGCCAGCGCCGCCGATTACGACATCGACCTCTCCCGCGCCTACGGCTCCTACCAGGAGATGTTCGACCGGGAGCGGGCCCTCCCCGCCGACAAGCGGATCGACTTTGTCTCGATCGCCACCCCCAACCACATGCACTTTCCGGTCGCAAAGGCCGCCGTCGAGGCCGGCTTCCATTGTGTCTGCGACAAGCCGCTCACGCTTACGCTGAAGGAAGCGGAGGACCTGGCGGCCATCGTCAAGCAGTCGAACGTCGTCTTCGCCGTGACCCACAACTACACCGGCTACCCGCTCGTGCGACAGGCCCGCGAGATGGTGCTCTCCGGTGAACTGGGCGAGATCCAGGCGATCCGTGCGGAATACATTCAGGGCTGGCTGCGTTCGCGGCTCGAGAGCGAGGGGCAGAAGCAGGCGGCCTGGCGGACCGACCCGACAAAGAGCGGTGCTGCCGGCTGCTTCGGCGACATCGGCACCCATGCCT
>JBILKZ010000062.1:0-21152 GCA_044376405.1 Pirellulales bacterium | reverse complement strand
AAACCACTGGCCACGATCACCCAGCAAAAATTCCTGCTGCCGTTCGATCCCGAGCGTCCGCTCTCCGTCGGGCAGTTGCTCGAGCCGGGCCACATAAAAATTCTCGGCGGTGCGATCGAGATGACGCTTCGCAACGGCGTCGCGATCGTGCTCGAGGGGCCGGGCGACCTGGAACTGCGTGGCGAACTGGAGGCCTTTCTGCATGCGGGCCGGGTGGTGGTTCGCATGCCCGAGGGGATGAGCGGCTTCCGGCTCGACACGGCGACCACCGACGTGCTCGACCTGGGCACGGAGTTTGCGGTGAAGACCGGGGCGGGGTTCGTCACCGACGTGCAGGTCTACGAGGGCGCGGTGATCGCCTCGGGCCGATCGCCCGAGGCGGCGGGCCGGTTTCCCAAGCGGCTCGAGGCGGGGCAGGCGGCGAGGTTTTCACCGCAGGCCGCTGTTGAGCCGGAAACACTTCCCTTCGCGGAGAGCAGGTTTATCCGCAGGCTCTTGCCTGATGTGGGGATCCCGCACCACGCCCCCGACACTCGCAACGCCACTGCCCGCGCCGACGACCTCCGACAGTATGGCCGCGCGGAGCAGGCGGCGATGATCGTGACCCGTGTCATCGAGCCCGTCCGCATCGACGGCCGGCTCGACGACTGGCAGGCGGCTGCCGGTTTCACGGCAAGCCGCGATGGGTCGGCCGACTGCCCCGAGTGGGCCGATGGCCGGATGATGTATGACGACGAGCATCTTTATATAGCCGCCCACGTGGGCGATCCGGCCCCGATGCAGAGCACGATCGATCCGTCGCTCGACGCCGACGATGGCTGGCGGGGCGGCGGAGTGCAGGTGCGGCTCTCCACCGACCGCGGCATGGGCTGGCCGGTGAATGCAAACGCGCCAAACTATTACGCAATGCGCGACATCGCCCCGACCGCGGAGCAGAAGGCAGCGGCGACCAACCCGCGGCTCGCGCATCTGACGATGTGGTTCCACGCTCCGAGCCAGAAGGCCTGCCTGACGATCGCGCACGGCATGCTGGTGAGCGATCTCGTGGTGGATCCCAGCGGCTATCGCGGCGGCTTCGTTCGCGATGCCGACGGCAAGGGCTACGTCCTTGAATATGCGATTCCGTGGCGGCTGCTCCACTGCGAAGCCGATCCGCCGCGGGCCGGCGACACGCTGGCCACGGCATGGCAGGTGCACTGGAGCGATGCCGGGGGCCGCCTCTGGCGGGATCAGCTGATCGAGGTCCGCAATCCGGATGAGCCGCGGCGGATCATGGTCTGGGAACGCGGGGCGACCTGGGGCCGGGCGGAGTATCGGTAAGGGAGTGCCGCCGACGGCGCTCGGGAGCAGTCCGATGGCAACGATCATGGATGAACGACCAACACGGAAGCAGCAGGGCACGATCAGCCGCGTGAGGCGTTCGCACGCCGCGGCGGCCTCGGCAGCGCGAGCCGCAGGCAAGGTCGCCCTCTTTCTCGACGGCCACAATCCGATCACTCGGCAGGTGGCCCGGGGCGTGATGGAATTCGTGCGAAACGGTCATGGCAGGCCGCAGGCCAGCTCGGCCGCGCACCTGCCTCGGTGGAGCATCGTGCTGGGGGATGACCTGCGCAGCGCGGTGCCGTCGGCGCGGGCTGGGTTTATCGGCGTGATCGGCTGCTTGGGAGACGCCCGGCTGGTCGCGGCGATGAAGGCGGGCAGCCTGCCGGTGGTCGGCGTGGCCTGCTGCTGCGAGCCGCAGGCGATCCGGAGCCTCGGCCTCTCGGCGCAGGTCGTGCTCGACGAGGAGCGGATCGCCGCACTGGCGGCGGAGCACTTGATAGCCTGCGGGCTCATGTCGCTGGCGTATGTGACGACCGGCGAGAGTCGCGAGGCCCGCGGCCAGGCCTTCGAGCGGCATGCGAAGGCGGCGCAGCGGTCGTGCCATGTGGAGCGGCTGCCTGAGCCTGCGGGCAAGGCGGCGAAGGGCGGCGCGGCGGCGACAATAGGATCCGACACAACAAACGAATCAAAAATCCGGCAGCTCTGCCGCTGGCTTGAATCGCAGGATGTGCCGGTGGGGGTGTTGGCCTGCGACGACGCCCACGCGCGGCTCGTGATCGATGCCTGCCGGCGGGTGGGCCGGCGGGTGCCGGAGGAAGTGGCGGTGATCGGCGTCGGCAACGACGACCTGCTCTGCGAGGCTGCGGTGCCGCCGCTGTCGAGCATCGATCCGGGATTTTTTCAGCTCGGGTCGGCGGCGGCGGCAACGCTGGATGCGATCCTGCGGCCGCGGCGAGGGCGATCGGTTGAGCCCCGCGTGGAGGTGGCGGCCATCGGCCCGGTGAGCAGGCGTTCGACCGACATGCTGGCGATAAACGACACGCTGGTGGCGGAGGCGGTGCGGCTCGTGCGGGGCCGGCCGGCGGCGGATATCACGGTGGAGACGCTCGCCCTCGAGGTCGGGCTGTCGCGATCGACGCTCGAGCAGCGGTTCCGGCGGTCGATCGGCTGCTCGGTGCACGACGAGATCGTGCGGTCGCGGCTGGCAGAGGTGCGGCGGATCATCGGCAATCCGCAGCTGCCGATGAAGCAGGTGGCCCAGGCCTGCGGCTTCGGCTCGGTGTCGTACATGACGACGTTCCTCAAGAAGCATCTCGGCATGACGCCGGGGCAGCTGCGTGGAGGCCGGAGTTGATGACGAACCGGTTACGAAAAATCGAAAGACTTACGCAAAATCGAAAGAAAAAGTCGTGGGCTGGGTAGTTGACGGAAGCTAATATTCCGTGAATTGGATGGCGGGGCGATCGATCCCATAGATTCCAACAAAAGAGAACTCGGAGGCGAGAACCATGCGGGCCTATCTCATAAATCGATCTCATAAATCGATCTCATAAATCGATCTCATAAATCGATCTCATAAATCGATCTCATAAGCGAACCGCGACACCGCGAGCCGCCGCGGGCTTTACGCTGGTTGAACTCCTTGTCGTGATCGCAATCATCGGCACGCTCGTCGGCCTCCTGCTGCCGGCCGTGCAGGCGGCCCGCGAGGCGGCGAGGCGAAGCTCGTGTGGCAACAACCTCAAGCAGCTCGGTCTCGCCTGCCACACCTTCCTCGAGCAGCGCCGGACGTTCCCGCCGGGCGCCGTGGGTTTTCTCTACGACTATTCGTGGATCGTCATGGTCCTGCCCGGCCTCGAGGAACAGACGGTGTACAACAGCACGAGGCTGTCGCAGTGGGACGCCTATAAGAGCGGCACTTCCGGGTGGTCGCAATTGTCGAGAAGCGGCGCCAGCACCGCGATGAACAACCTACGAACTTCGACACTGATCTGTCCGTCGAGCCCGATGCCGCGGACAGTCTCGGGCGACGGTGCAACGCGGCTTTGCTCCAGCTATGCGGCGGTGGCGGGAGCAAGCGACAGGGCTTTCAATCCTACGGTACCCCGGCTTGATGGGCAGGCATGGCGGTCCGGGAATGACCGTTGCCCCGACAATCCGACTTATTGGAACAGCTGCATGAACGGTGTCCTGCATCCGCCGGAAACCAAGCAGTACACTTACCCGGGTGGTGGCCAGACATTCTCGTACAACGATGGCAAACTCGAGGGCTGCTCCCCCGCGAAGATCACCGACGGCCTTTCCAAGACGCTGATGATCGGCGAGCAGTCGGCCTGGGGTTTCGATGGCACCCAACAAAACCAATGCCGCGCCGGCGGTTTCATCGGGTGGGCAACCGGTGGCTATACCTATTTGACTCCGAGCGGTTACTTCAATACCGCTCGAATTCAGGCGGATCGGCACGTCGGCTCCACAACGTGCGGGAATCCCCTGCAACGGACCGGGGATGGCTGGGTGACAAATTTCGACCCGCAAACCCCCTTCCGCTCCGCCCACGCGATCGGCGCCCAGTTCGTGTACGCCGACGGGGCCGTCCGTTGGGTCGATGGCTCCATCGACAACACGCTCTACCGTCTGCTGGCGATCCGGGACTCCGGCCAGACGAAGGTGGTGGCGGAATGATTGGTCCGCTTCACGCGAGGAAGGCCTCGACTGTCGCGGCCTGCGTTCTCATCCTGCTGGCGCTGGTCGGCTGCGGTCGGCCCACGATGGCGAAGGTCTCGGGCACGGTCACGTGGCAGGGAAAGCCGGTACCCGACGCCATGGTGCAATTCGTCCACAAAAATCGGCCGGGTGCCACTGGCCGCACCGATGCAGCGGGGCGGTTCTCGCTCACCACCCTGAAGCCCGGCGACGGCGCCTTCCTCGGGCCGGTCCGCGTGACGCTACAGCCCTTCCTTCCCGGCATCGACCCAGACAAGCCCACGCCACCCCCGCCACCGCGGCCAGACATTCCGGATCGCTACCGCACCGTGGACAAGACACCCCTCACGGCAGAAGTCGTCGCCGGCAAGAAGAACGTCATCGACTTCAAGCTCGACTGACGGGAAGAAAAGAACACGCAGCCTTTTCACCAACATACAAGCCCGGACCGTGAGCGATGGGATCGTGCGCCTGCTAAAACGCCATCCCCCGGCTCGCGCCGGGGGCTTCTATTGTGCGGTAATTCGGGACGGGAGCAATTTTCCGTCGGCGGCTCTCGTGATTGCCGCAGCAACTGCAAGAAAATCGCTCCCGTTCCTATTTGTCGGCTCTCAAAGCGAGGCGAGGAACCGATCGTACTCGGCATGGGTGCCGATGAAAAACCAGACGATCGTGTCGGGGGCGGTTCGGAAGCCCAATGCCCGGTACGAGGCTGTGATTCGTACCGACCACAACGGCAGCGTCGGGTGTACGTGTTTGAACTTCAGGCCCGGATGATTCGGATCCAGAACGAACTGTTGATAGGCCGCCTTGGCCCGGCCTTGCACTGACCTCGGAAGCTTTGTGTAGTGTCGCCAAAACGACTTGCGCGTACGCGAATTCACAGGTCGTTCACATCGAGATCGGGGCACTCCCCGCGGGCTTCTTCTGCCGTGACGTCCGCGAACAGTTGTTCAAGGGACGCCCCATGGGCCTCACTCGAACGGCGCCAGGCGTCGTCCTCGTCGAGTTCGTGGAGCACGAATCTCGCCAAGAGTGCCTGCTCGTCTTCCGGGAGCTGGCGAATGCGGGCGATAGCGTCTTCTAGCGGTTTGATCATGAGTCACCTCGAGTGCCCCGGCTGGCACGTCCGGGCAGCCACTCTTACTAAGCATATCGAAAGTCTCAATCGAACGGAAGAAAAGGGGACGCAGCTCTTTTCGCGTTCCGCGAAAGTTCCGAATGTTTCAGATAGCCGAGCGGTAAGGTTTCAGATAGCCGTACCACTACCTTACAATTAGCCGGATGGCTGAACAGATCTTCATGGGGACGGTTCGGCTCCACCCGCTAGCCCAATGCGAGATCGAGCGGAAGCCGCCGACCCTGCTCGGGAGGCTCGTTCGTGGCACGTTTCCGGTGCGACGCGGACGGCGGCTCGGCGAGGAACTAGCGACGCGGATCGCGGGCGGTGGATTCCCCGCCCCGCTGGCCCGCAAGACGTCCGCACGCCGCGCGCAGTGGTATGCAGACTACATCGATTCGCTGGTGCAACGCGACGTCCGCGACCTCGCCCGCATCGGTTCGCTCCATGCTCTGCCGAAACTTCTCCGATTATCCGCCTCGCAGACCGCGAGGCTCCTCAACGTCTCGGAACTCGCCGGTGCGTTCCAGATCAGCCGGCCGACCATCCGCGACTACGTAACGCTCCTCGAGCGGCTCTTCATCCTGGAGGAACTGGCCCCCTGGCACAGCAATCGGCTGAGCCGGCTCGTGAAAACGCCAAAGCTGCATCTGACCGACACGGGGCTGGCATGTTCGCTGCTCGGGCTCTCGCCGAAATCGCTGTGGAACGATCGTGAGACGCTCGGGCAGTTGCTCGAGTCGTTCGTGTACGGCGAGCTGCGCCGGCAAGCGACGGCGGCTGAGACACCGATCGAATTCTTCCATTTCCGCGACCGCGACGGCGCCGAGGTGGATATCGTGCTCGAGCACTCCGGTTCGATGATCATCGGAGTCGAGGTCAAGGCGGCGTCCACCGTGCACCCAGCAGACTTCCGTGGCCTGCGGCGGCTGCGGGAAGCAGCGGGCAAGCGATTCAGTTGCGGGGTCGTGCTCTATGACGGAGATGTCACTGTCGGCTTTGGGGACGGTCTGTTCGCGGTGCCGGTATGCGAGCTGTGGTCGTAGCAGGCGGCTTGGAAAAAATGGGGCGCAGTTCTTTTCGCATTCCCCATGAAGCAAGTGGCCCAGGCCTGTGGCTTCGGCTCGGTGTCGTACATGACGACGTTCCTCAAGAAGCATCTCGGCATGACGCCGGGCCAACTCCGCGGCATCCGGAGGTGATGACGAACTGGTTACGAAAAATCGAAAGACTTACGCAAAATCGAAAGAATAAGTTGTGGACTGGGTAGTGGACGGAAGCTAGATTTGCGTTGTTGAATGGCGGGGCGAGCGATCCAATAGATTCCATAAAAAGCACGGGTGAGAACAATGCGGACCTATCTCATAAACCGATCTCATAACCGAACCGCGGCACCGCGAGCAGCCGAGGGTTTTACGCTGGTCGAGCTCCTGGTTGTGATCGCCATCATCGGCACGCTCGTAGGGTTGCTCCTGCCGGCGGTGCAGGTGGCCCGCGAGGCGGCGCGGCGGACATCGTGCGGCAACAACCTCAAGCAGCTCGGCCAGGCGATGCACAATCACCTCGAGTCCAAGCGGTATTTTCCCGCCCGGTACACCATGCACGCCAACTACTCATGGATGTTGCTGGCCCTGCCCTACCTTGAAGAGCAGCGAATCTACGATCAGACCGACTACGCGCTGATTCCGTCCATGTTGTCGGACATCCGGCTCTGGTGGACATCCAGCCCGCAGGGCTCGCAGGGGACGAGGTACAACGCGCTGGGACAGGACAACCAGGGGAGCACTTCGAACCAAAACGCGGTCAAGAGAATGCGGTCCTCGGTATTCATTTGCCCGTCCAGCCCGATCAGTTCGGTGGCCAAAAATTGTTCTGACACCGTTACGGGCCATCTCGACCCGAGCTACTCCGGCGTGGCCGGTGCGAGTGATGCGGCCTTCAGGACTGTGAACTCGGCCAATCCGGATCGATGCGGCGGAGCGGTTGGCACAGATGACGGGACATGCACGAATGGCATTTTTTATGGACCGTCGTTTCGGTCAGCGAATCCCTCCGCCTACACGGAGGTCGGCCGCAAGCCTCAGCAAGTGGCCGATGGCCTCTCGAAAGTCATCGCGATCGGCGAGCAGTCGAGCTTCGGATGGGCACCCGACGGCAGCGGCGGCGTGGTGCAGTGCCGCTGCCGGGCGTCCGGCTGCTTCGGATGGGCTCACGGCGCGCCCGCTGACGGAGCATCCCGCGCCGCCAACTCCACGATCGTCGCCCGGCCTCTCGGCACGCTTGAATGCAGCAGGCCGTTGATCGGCTCCACCCGGCCGAACCCTGTGGTGTCGAATCTCGACGTCACCGCTGCGTTCCGCTCGGCGCACGGAACGGGCGCGCAGTTCACGTGGGGCGATGGGAGCGTGTCGTGGATCGAGGAGGGCATCGACTTCACGCTCTACCAGCGGCTGGCCATCGTCGACACGTCGACCGTGAAGGACTATTCGCGATGACCCGCCGCTTGACTCACGATCTGCTCGCCGCATTTGCCCGGTGGGCCGATGACGGTCGCTTCGCTCGTTTGGCTCTGGCGTTGGCGATTGCCATCCTGTCGCAGCAGGCCATCGGCTGCCGGCGGTCAGACATGGTTCCGGTGTCGGGCCGTGTCACGTTCGAAGGTCGGCCGGTGCCGCAGGCGGTCGTGCGATTTCTGCACGATTCGCGGCCGATGGCTGCAGGCGGCACCGACGCGGACGGCCGCTACCGTCTCACCACGCGACAGCCTGGGGACGGCGCCTATCTCGGCCGCTGCAAGGTGATGATCGCCCCGTGGGTTGCGGCGCCGGGTGACTCCTCAGAGGCACCCGCCGAACCTGTCCGGCCCGACATTCCCAAGGTTGTCCGCGTTGCTGCAACCTCGCCGCTGGCCGTCGAGGTGACGCCCGAGGGGCCCAACCAGTTCGACTTCGAACTCGCGAAGGAAACTGCCGCGAAACGGTAATCGGACGCGTGGCAATTCGTGCCAGGCACGAATGGCACGAAGTTAAGGCTTTAGTCGTTGGCCTGAAAGGGCTTGCATCAACTCGGCGCGTGGTTTGGTCATGAGCGGGTAGTTCTTCGGCCGTCGTTTTCGCACACGCGGTTCATGCCTGTGAGGCCGAAGCGGTAGCACGCGAATCCTCCGCAGCGGCAGGCCCGTCCCTGCAGCCACCAGCCATCGCAGGGCGTCCACGAAGCTGGGTTGAAAAATCGGGACGGGAGCGAATTCAAGCCCGCGGCCGACAACCGCGCGCGGCGAAAATCGCTCCCGTTCCTATTTGTCGGCTCTCAAAGCGAGGCGACGAACCGATCGTACTCGGCATGGGTGCCGATGAAAAACCAGACGATCGTGTCGGGGGCGGTTCGAAAGCCCAATGCCCCGTACGAGGCTGTGATTCGAACCGACCACAACGGCAGCGTCGGGTGTACGTGCTTAAACTTCAGGCCCGGATGATTCGGATCCAGAACGAACTGTTGATAGGCCGCCATGGCCCGGCCTTGCACTGACCTCGGAAGCTTCGTGTAGTGTCGCTAAAACGACTTGCGCGTACGCGAATTCACAGGTCGTTCACATCAAGATCGGGGCACTCACCGCGGGCTTCTTCTGCCGTGACGTCCGCGAACAGTTGTTCAAGGGACGCCCCATGGGCCTCGCTCGATCGGCGCCAGGCGTCGTCCTCGTCGAGTTCGTGGAGCACGAATCTCGCCAAGAGTGCCTGCTCGTCTTCCGGGAGCTGGCGAATGCGGGCGATAGCGTCTTCTAGCGGTTTGATCATGCGTCACCTCGAGTGCCCCGGCCGGCGTGTCCGGGCGGCCACTCTTACTAAGCATATCGAAAGTCTCAGCCGAACAGATGAAAAGGAGGGAAGAAAAGGAGACGCAGCCTTTTCGCATGCTTTTCGCGCGTGATGTATAATCGGTCTCGATGTCGGCTTCATCACACGAGTCTTCTGGGCAGTATCACACCGGTGAAACGGCACGTGCAGCGACCGCCGCCGAGTGGGTCGGTAGCCGAGGCGACAAGGAACCCGATGCCTGCGCGGCAATGACGCCAGCCGAACGGATCGAGATGGTGTGGCCGATCACTGTCACCGCCTGGGCCTTTAGCGGAAAGCCATGGGATGAATCGCGACTTCGCCGAGATGTTGAAAGCCTTGGCCGCAGAAAGCGTTGAGTTTCTCGTTGTCGGCGCGTATGCGGTCGCCGGTCACGGGATTCCTCGGGCCACCGGCGACATCGATCTGTGGGTTCGGCCGACCCCTGACAACGCCGCCCGTTTGTGGCGGGCCTTGGAAAGATTCGGGGCACCGAGGAGCCGCGTCTCTCCGGAGGCTTTCACGCAGCCCGACGTCGTCTACCAAATCGGTCTGCCACCAAACCGGATCGATTTCTTGACCACGATCGACGGCGTGGCGTTCGATGATGCGTGGGCAGAAAAAGTGCCGTGCGTGGTGAGTGGCATCGCCTTCAACATGCTTTCGCTGCGGCATCTCGTGGAGAACAAACGGGCGACCGGCCGCCCCCAGGATCTGGCCGACGTCGCCAGGCTTCAGTCGCTGGGGTGACCGTGATAAGGGGTGAAAAGGGGACGCAGCTCTTTTTGAAAAGAGCTGCGTCCCCTTTTTCGTTCGATTTCGCGGCCTGGCTGTTCACGATCGCCGCCTTCCAACTCCGCGGCGAGACCACCCGGTTGCGGCGGGTGGCCGACTACCACTCCCGCTATGCGCCGGAGATTTTCGCCCAGGCGCTCGACCGCCGCGTCGAGCAGGCCCCGGGCCTCGCGGAGGCGCGGCTCGACAGCCTGCGGGAGTGCGTGCAGTCGCTCGCCGAGCCGCTCCGCCGGTTTATCGCTTGGCGGTATGACGAGGGCATTCCACTCGAGGAGATGGCCGCCCGGTCCGGCCGCTCCGTGGCGGCGGTGAAGAAGCAGCTCTGGTCGCTGCGGCAGTCGCTCAAGCTCTGTGTCGAACGCCGGCTGGCATTGGCAGAAGGGAGCGGCGGATGACCGACGACGATCGTTTCGAGGAACTCTGGGCCGAGTATCTGGAGGGCGACCTCGACGAGGCCGGCCGCGGCGAACTGCAGCGGCTGCTCGCCGCCGAGCCGCGGATGCAGCGGGCGTTGGACGTCTACGAGATCCATCGGCTGCTGGGGATGCTGGCCACCGATGCGCGATCGCAGGCAGCCCCCGGGCAGTCGGCCGCCGACGCCTTCGTCGCCGACACGATGGCCCGTCTGCCGGCCGACGACGATGCGTTTGCCGACGGCGTGATGAGCCGGATCGGCGGCATGCGACCGCTGGGCGTGCCGCCTACTGCGGAATCGCGCGGTGCCACGCAATCGCGTGGCCGATGGCCCCGCTGGGCGCCGGCTGCCGCGGCAGCCGTGATCATCGGCGGCATGGCGGCAGTCGCGCTTGTGTCGCTCGTGCAGCGGGATGGCGTCATCGGCGTCGGTGGCCTGGCCAGGCAGGTGGCAAGCGGCCCGGCCTCGGAGCCTCGTGGTGGTGCTGATCGCGGAGATCTCGCCCAACAGCAAAAACCTCTCGCCACGGTCACGCACAAAAAATTCCTGCTGTTGGCCGAGTCGGATCGGTCGCTTGTCGTCGGGCAGCCGCTCGAGCCGGGCCGCGTCAAAATTCTCGGCGGTGCGGTCGAGATGACGCTGCGCAACGGCGTCACGATCGTGCTCGAAGGGCCGGGCGACCTGGACCTGCGTGGCGAGCTGGAGGCGTTTCTGCATGCGGGCAACGTGGTGGTCCGCATGCCCGAGGGGATGAAGGGCTTCCGGCTCGACACGGCGACCACCGACGTGCTCGACCTGGGCACCGAGTTTGCAGTGAAGGCCGGGGCTGGCTTCGTCACCGACGTGCAGGTCTACGAGGGCGCGGTGATCGCGTCGGGCAAGTCTCCCGAGCCGGCGGGCCGGTTTCCAAAACGGCTCGAGGCGGGGCAGGCGGCGCGGTTTTCGCCGCAGGCCGCGGCCGAGCCGAAGTCACTGCCCTTCGCGGAGGACCGCTTCGTCCGCAGGCTCTTGCCCGATGTCGGGATTCCGCATCATGCCCCCGACACCCGCAACGCCACCGCTCGCGCCGACGACCTCCGCCAGTATGGCCGAGCGGAGCAGGCCGCCATCACCGTGACCCGCGCCGTCGAGCCGGTCACGATCGACGGCGAGCTCGACGACTGGCAGGCGGCCGCCGGGTTCGCGACCAGCCGAGATGGCTCGGCCGACTGCCCCGAGTGGGCCGACGGCCGCATGATGTACGACGACGAGTATCTCTACATCGCGGCGCATGTCGGCGACCCGGCACCGATGCGCAGCACGATCGATCCCGAGCTCGATGCCGAAGACGGCTGGCGGGGCGGCGGCGTGCAGGTGCGGCTCTCCACCGACCGGGCGATGGGCTGGCCGGTGAATGCAAACGCGCCGAACTATTACGCGATGCGCGGCATCGCCCCGACCGCGGAGCAGAAGGCGGCGGCGACCAACTCGCGGCTCGCGCACCTCACGATGTGGTTTCACGCCCCGAGCCAGACGGCCTGCCTGGCGATCGACCACGGCATGCTGGTGGGCGATCTCGCCGTGAACCCGAGCGGCTTCCGCGGCGGCTACACCCGCGATGCCGACGGCAAGGGCTATGTCCTCGAATACGCCATCCCCTGGCGGCTGCTGCACTGCGAGGCCGATCCGCCGCGGGCCGGCGACACGCTCGCTGCCGCATGGCAGGTGCACTGGAGCGATGCCGGAGGCCGGCTCTGGCGGGATCAGCTGATCGAGGTCCGCAACCCGGACGAGCCGCGGCGGATTCTGATCTGGGAACGCGCGGCTACCTGGGGCCGGGCGGAGTATCGGTAAGGGAGTGCCGCCGACGGCGCTCGGGAGCAGTCCGATGGCAACGATCATGGAAGAACGAACGACACGGAAGCAGCCGGGCACGACCAGCCGCGCGAGGCGTTCGCACACCGCTGCGCCCTCGGCGGCACGAGCCGCCGGCAAGGTCGCCCTCTTTCTCGACGGTCACAACCCGATCACCCGACAGGTGGCTCGGGGCGTGATGGAATTCCTGCGCACGCGGGAGGGCGGGTCGCAGGCCGGTCGATCCTCGCTGGCCCTCCGGTGGAGCATCGTGCTGGGGGATGACCTGCGCGGCGTGGTGCCGTCGGCCCGGGCCGGGTTTGTGGGTGTGATCGGCTGCCTCGGCGATGCCCGGCTGGCTGCGGCGGTGAGGGCTGGCAGCCTGCCGGTGGTGGGCGTGGCCTGCTGCTGCGAGCCGCAGCCGATCCGGAGCCTGGGCCTCTCGGCGCAGGTCGTGCTCGACGAGGAGCGGATTGCCGAACTGGCGGCGGAGCACCTGATCGCCTGCGGGCTCATGTCGCTGGCCTATGTGACCACCGGCGCGAGTCGCGAGGCCCGCGGCCAGGCGTTCGAGCGGCATGCGAGGGAGGCGCAGCGGTCGTGCCACGTGGAGCGGCTGGCCGATCATGCGGGCAAGGCGTCGCAGGGCGACGGCGCTGTCGTGAAAGCGAAGGACGCAAACGAAATAAAAACCCGGCAGCTTTGCCGGTGGCTCGAATCGCAGGCGGTGCCGGTGGGGGTGTTGGCCTGCGACGATGCCCATGCGCGGCTCGTGATCGACGCCTGTCGGCGGGTGGGCCGGCGGGTGCCGGAGGAAGTCGCGGTGATCGGCGTCGGCAACGACGATCTGCTCTGCGAGGCGGCGGTGCCGCCGCTTTCGAGCATCGATCCGGGGTTTTTTCAGCTCGGGTCGGCGGCGGCGGCGACGCTCGATGCGATCCTGCGGCCGCGGCGAGGCCGTGCCGTCGAGACCCGCGTGGAGGTGGCGGCGATCGGGCCGGCGAGCAGGCGTTCGACCGACATGCTGGCGATCGACGACGAGCAGGTGGCCGAGGCGGTGCGGATCGTGCGGGGCCGGCCGGCGGCCGACCTCACGGTGGACGCGCTCGCCCTGGAGATTGGCCTGTCGCGATCGACGCTCGAGCAGCGGTTCCGGCGGGCGGTCGGCTGTTCGGTGCACGACGAGATGGTGCGGTCGCGGCTGGCGGAGGTGCGGCGGATCATCGGCAATCCGCAGCTTTCGATGAAGCAGGTGGCCATGGCCTGCGGCTTCGGCTCGGTGTCGTACATGACGACGTTCCTGAAGAAGCACCTCGGCATGACGCCCGGCCAACTGCGCGGCAGCCGGAGCTGATGGCGAATGGGCCGGAGCCGGTTACGAAAAATCGAAAGACTTACGCACAATCGAAAGAAAAAGTTGTGGGCGGGGGAGTTGACGGAAGCTACAATTTCGTCCAACGGCGGGGTGAACGATCCCTAGAAATTTCATCAAAAGCAGGGGTGAGAACCATGCGGGCCAATCTCATGAGCCGATCCCAAAAGCGAACTGCCGTCCCGCGAGCTGCCGCGGGATTTACGCTGGTCGAGCTCTTGGTGGTGATCGCGATCATCGGCACGCTCGTCGGCCTGCTCCTGCCGGCCGTGCAGGTGGCCCGCGAGGCGGCCCGCCGCAGCCAGTGCGGCAACAACCTCAAGCAGCTCGGCCTCGCCTGCCACACCTTCCTCGAGCAGCGGCGGACGTTCCCGCCGGGGGCCGTGGGCGCGCTCTACGACTACTCATGGATCGTCATGATCCTGCCCGGCATCGAGGAGCAGCGGGTCTACGACAGCACGAGACTTCCCCAATGGAGCACCTATCTGACCGGCACGTCGGGATGGACTCAATTAGGAAGACAATCTGGCTCCAGCGCGGCGATGAAAAGCATGCGGTCGGCGGTGCTCGTCTGTCCGTCGAACCCTATGCCAAGACAAACTGACGAATACGGTGTCAAGGTGCTCTCCCCGAGTTATGCCGCGGTGGCCGGTGCGAGCGATCGTGCCTATTCCGCCACCGTGACCGACCGCTGCCCCGACAACCCTGGCTATGCCACCTCCTGTTCAAACGGCGTCCTTCATCCACCGCGAACCACGCTTTTCTACTATGGAAATGGAGCCGCAAGTTGGTCATACAACGATTGCAAGCTGGAGGGCTGCGATCCCAAGAGAATCACCGACGGCCTGTCGAAGACGTTGATGATCGGCGAGCAATCGGCGTGGGGATTCGACGGTACCCAGCAAAACCAGTGCCGCGCCGCCGCGGCCCTCGGGTGGGCCAGCGGGGGCTACACGTATATGGACCCGCCCAGGTTTCAAAATATGGCGCGGATTCAGGCGACCAGGCACGTCGGCTCGACGACCTGCGGCAATCCCTTTACTAGCTGGGCTGCCAACGGACCGACGAGCGAGGATCCCTCGACCCCGTTCCGCTCCGCCCACGCCGTCGGCGCTCAGTTCGTCTATGCCGACGCGGCCGTGCGATGGGTCGACGGCTCGATCGACAACACGCTCTACCGGAACATGGCGATCCGCGACTCCGGCCAGACGAAGGCGGTGGATCCTTGATTACACCGCAGCGCACGAAAGAAATTTCGCATGCCGCCGCCTGCGGCCTCATCCTGCTAGGCGTGGTCGGGTGCGGACAGGCCACGATGGCGAAGGTGTCGGGCACGGTCACGTGGCAGGGAAAGCCGGTGCCCGACGCGGTGGTGGCGTTCGTCCACAAAAACAGGCCGGGCGCCAACGGCCGCACTGACGCGGCGGGGCGATTCTCGCTCACCACGTTCCAGCCCGGGGACGGCGCCCACTTCGGGTCGTTCCGGGTCGCGATCGAGCCGTTCAAGCCCGGCAGCGGACCGGACGCGGCCCCGCCATCACCGCTTGAGCGGCCAAAGCCCGCACCTGAGCGGAAAGACATCCCCGAGGTCTACCGGTCGCCCGCCACCAGCCCGCTCACGGCAGAAGTCGTCGCCGGCAAGATGAACGTCATCGACTTCAAGCTCGACTGACGGGAAAATCGGGTCGGGAGCGATTTTTCGCGATTCTTTTACGCGTTCCCCCACAAGCCCCCGGCGGAAGCCGGTGATCGTTTAAAAGGTGTCAGGACTCTTTTCCGAGGCTTCCGCCGTCGCACGACGGGCACAACCGAGGGAGCGAAAAAGAGTCCTGACACCTTTTCTCAGACCGATTTTTCGGCCACGCAAAATCGAAACGATCAGCGGAAATCGAAATTCGGGAGGGTGTAGTCTCTGGGCGTCCGGCCGAACGGGTGCCGGGCTATTTCCGAGGCCCCTCGAGGATTGTTGCCATGCCGGCACGAACACTGACTCGCACCACGACGCCGTCGATTTTCCGCACTACCGCACGCTCCGGATGGGCGGCGGCTTTGGCGGGCCTCGCCCTGCTTGCCGTCGTGATCCCGGCCGCCGCCCGTGCCAATGACAACGGCCGCGGCCGCCACAAGCAGCTCTATGCCGTGCCCGCGCCCGGCAAGGTGACGATCGACGGCAAGCTCGACGACTGGGATCTCTCCGGGCAGATCGAGATGTTCGTGATCCAGGCCACCCGCGGCACCATGAACGCGAAGTTCGCGATCATGTATGACGCCGACGCCATCTACCTCGGCGCCGACGTCAACGACCCGAATCCGATGATGAACATGCGGGGCCCGGAGACCGATCCCTTCCGCGGCTGGGACGCCGACTCCTGCCAGTTTCGCCTCACCACGGACCCGAAAGTGGGCTATCCGATCCTCGACGAGAGCACGTTCAAGTACAAGGGCGAAGGCGACCCGACGGAGACCCGCGACGACATCGTCCACCTCACGCTCTGGCACTACACCGAGACGAGCGAACCGCAGCTGGCGATGCAGCTGGGCATGACCTACCGGAAGCCGAAGAACGCCCCGCGCGGCCTCGTGCCGCAGGACCAGTTTCAGGCCAAGTATCTGAAGCGGCCCGACGGCACCGGCTACTCGTTCGAATACCGCATCCCGTGGACCACGCTGAATGCCAAGGCGCCGCTCAAGGCCGGCGACATCGTCGCGAGCACCGTGCAGTTCAACTACTCGCGGCCCGACGGACAGATGACCGCCGGCGGTGCCGCCTGGGCCTACGACCTCATGCGCGAGGCGGGATTTCCGTTTCAGAGCACGAAGTGCTGGGGCAAGCTCGTCTTCTCCCCCACGGGCAAGGTCGATCGCAAGCTCGTGCTCGAGGGCGTGCCGCCGGACCGGCCGCTGCCGCTCGACTTCACCTACACGCTGCCTGAAGACACCGAGTGCACGGTCCAGCTCTTTAACGACAAGAACGAAAACGTCCGCATCCTCGTGCCGCAGCAGGAGCGGCTCGGCGGGCCGAATACCGAGCGGTGGGACGGCTGCGACGACAACGGCAACCTCTTGCCTGCGGGCACCTACACCTGGCGGGGCATCTACCACAAGCCGGTGAAGGCCGAGTATCGCTTCAGCGTGCACAACTCCGGCCAGCCCGCCTATCCGACCGTCGACGGCAAGGGCGGCTGGGGCGCCGACCACGGTTCGCCGCGAACGGCCTGCGCCTTCAACGACGGCGTGCTCCTCGCCTGGGACGGCAGCGAATTCGGCTGGGGCGTGATCCGCACCGACTTCGACGGCAAGAAGCAGTGGGGCTGCAACTTCGACGCCACGCATCTGGCCACCGACGGCACGACCGTCTTCTCCGCCGGCGGCCACGGCTTCACAAAGAGCGTGGGCATCCAACTGATGACGGCCAAGGAAGCGCGGCCGATTCAGCTCGGGGGCAAGGATGAGATCAACGCGCCGCCCGGCGGCGACGACAAGAGCAATGAGGTGACTGGCCTCGCCTGCAACGGCAAGGAACTCTTCGCCAGCTACAAGGCCCGCAACCTCGTCGCCCGGTTCAATCCCAAATCTGGCGCGGTGATCGGCACCTGGGAGGTGCCCGCGCCCGAGCGGCTGGCCGCACTTGCCGACGGGCGGCTCGCCGTGATCAGCGGTGGGAAGGTGCTCGTGCTCAAGGACGGCAAGCCGGAGGCGACGATCGCGGAGAAGCTCGACAAGCCCGCCGGCATCGCCACCTTCGAAAACATGATCCTCGTGGCCAACGCCGGGAAGCTCATGAATGTGTCGGTCTTCGATGCGGCCGGAAAATACGTCCGCAGCATCGGCAAGGAAGGCGGCCGGCCTGCGAAGGGCAAGTATGATCCGCTCGGCATCTACATGCCGGGGGGAATCACGGTGGACAAGACCGGCCAGCTCTGGGTGGCGGAGACGACCGACGCGCCCAAGCGGATCAGCGTCTGGGACGTGAAGACCGGGGCCTTCAAGAAGGAATTCTTCGGTGGCAGCGACTACTTCGCCTACGGCTTCATCGATCCCGCGAAGCCCGACGAGATCCTCGTGCACAACGTGCTCTGGAAGATCGACTGGAAGAACTACAAGGTCACGCCCGAGACCACGATCTGGCGGAAGACGTCGCCAGAGATGATCCCCGAAATGGGACCGAGCGCGTATCTGGCGAGTCAGAAGATCCTCACCGCCGCCAACGGCCGCCAATACCTCTACGGCAATAAGTACGCCCACTATTCGGGCCTCTTCTACCGCGACGGCGACCTCTTCAAGCCCACGATGAGCATGATCCACGTCGGCTACGACTACATCGGCCCGGCGGGCATACCCTTTATGGACGACGACCGCGCGAAGTACCCGACCGGCAAGTATTTCTGGCAGGACCAAAACGGCGATTTCTGCGTGCAGCCGGAGGAGGTCGTGCCGCTCAAGGGCACGCCGGTGGAAAACTTCTCCATCGTTCACGTCTTCCCCGATCTTACGGTGCTGCTCGCCAGCGGCCATGTGCTCAAGCCCGTGAGCGTGGAGAACGGCATCCCGAAATACGACCTTGCCAAGGCTGAAAAGTATCCGCTGCCCGTGGGCTATACCTCCGCGCAGGCCGACGACGGCGGCATCTTCAGCTACACACCAAACAAGGGGCTGTCGCTGGCCCGCTACGGCAAGGATGGCAAGCCGCTCTGGGGCTACACCAACATTACGCAGTGGCAAAACGCGCTGAACCTCGGCGTGACCGGCCCGGGCCGGCTCTGGGGGATGACGCAGTGCATGGGCAAGGGGGGCGACTTCCTCGTCTACCAGACCTACTTCGGCCCCAACCACGTCTTCCGCACCGACGGCATCTATGTGGGCGCCCTGCTCAAGGACGGCCGGCTGATGCTCAACCGCGGCCAGGACGAGGGGCAGCCGGAGGGCCAAGGCGGCTATTTCGGCAGGCTTGATATCGACGGCAAGCAGCGGTATTTCACGATCGGCGGCGGGCAAGACGCCCGCGTCTGGGAGGTGGTCGGCCTCGATACGATTCACGATCTCCCCGGCGGCACCTACGTGCACACGCCGGAACTCGCCGCGAAGGCCGAGCAGGCACAGCGGGACTACAAGATGGCGCTCGCCGCCGCCAACCGGATCGTGATCGGCAAGGATCTCGCCACGGCGAAGGCAGTGGAGAAGGAGCTGGAGAACAGCTGGGGCTTCAAGGCGAAGACGGCCCGCGACTCGACGAGCCTGCTCGTTGAATACGACGTCATCTCCCCGACGCCGCTGGTCAACTCGGTGCCCGATCCGAAGCTGCTCTTCAAGGGGGGCAACTGCCTCGACATCCAGCTGGAGAACAACCTCGGCGAGCCGGTGCGGGTGTTGGTCACGCAGCATCAGGGCAAGCCGCTGGCGACCGTCTACTTCCCGAAGGTCAAGGACTTCAAGGGTGAGCCGACGGTCTTTAATTCACCGACGGGCAAGGAAAGCTTCGACGAGGTCCGCTTCCTGGAGAACGTCGCGCTGACCACCGAGAAGACGGACAAAGGCTTCCGGGCGAAGGTGGCGATTCCGCTCGAGGCCCTGCGGCTGAAGCTCGAGCCGGGGCAGAAGGTGAAGATGGACGTGGGTTACATCTTCGGCAACGCCCAGGGCGTGGGGAAAGCGGTCCGCCGCGCGTATCTCTCCAACAACAGCTTCTCAGCCAACGTCGTGGACGACATCCCGAACGAAGCCCGGCTCGAGCCCAAGGAATGGGGCGAAGCGTCGGTGGAATGAAAAGGGGACGCAGCTCTTTTCCTCGCATAAAAGCCCCTCGCGGAAGCGAGGGGATAACGCGATCCATCACCATGCGGCCATTCGCTCAAATGCCCCAATTGTTATCGCCACGTGTCACCCCACCGGCTTCCGCCGGGGGCTTCCGGGCCACGCGTCACCCCACCGGCTTCCGCCGGGGGCTTTGGGTCCAATCGCTTCTCCTCGCACTCTGCGCGCCGGCCGCGGCCGCTGAACCCGCGCTCGTGACGGCCTCCGGCCGGCAGGTCTTCTGGCGCGGGGAACAAGTCGGCCTGTCCCTGACCACGCCGCTAGCCGCGCCGGCCGAGGCCGTCGTAACTCTGGCGCCGGTCGGCCAGTCAGGCGCGCCGGTCTATCGCGGGAAACTCAACCCTGTGGAGGGCGTGGCCCGGCTGCACCTGCTGCTGCCCACCGATCGCCTGGGCGACGGCGTCTACACGGCCACCGCGCAGGCGGGCGACACCAAGACAGCCGTGACTTTCACCGTGCGGGAAACAACCGTCGCCTCCCCCGGCATGGTGCTCAACGAACTCGGCGTCGCCCCGCAGAGTCGGCAGGTCAGCCAGACGGCGGAAGTCGATTTCATGGCCGACCTCTTCACTGGCGAGAAGGGCCCGGACGCCGCCGCCGAAAAGAAGAAGTTCGACCAACTCGCCGACGGCGGCATGCTGCTGTGGTCGCACGACGCGAGCCGGGCGCTCAGTTTCACGCCGCCATTTTCGAGCCCGACCACCGATGGCGAATACCGTCGCCGGCTGGTGCTCGGCAACATGTATCGCATGCGCTATCCGGCCTTCGCCGGCTCCATCTTCGACTACGACCACTACGGCTTTGGAATCGAAGACTATGCCTACAACGTGCAATCCGGCTGGTATGGCGTTTATCCCTGGTGGACGATGGGTCCGCAGTACCAGCAATACCTCGACGTGCAGCAGCGTGCGCTGGCCGACACGTTCAAGCAGGAGACCGGGTTCGAGCCATTCACCGCCGCCGACACGTTGAAACTGGCCGCGGCGGTGAAGTCGCCGGAAGGGATGGGCTACATCGACCAGCCCACCCGCCGCTGGGCCGGGGAGATCGCCGCCCGCAGCCCGGCGGTCGATGCCACCGCGCTGACGACACTGAAGACCCGCGGCACCGCCTGGTTCGACAACCTCATGGCGCTCAACGCCCGACGCTACACGGGCTACATGGCTTCATTGCGCGGGCTCGATCCCACGCTGGTGCACTCCACCGCCAACACCGTCAACCACAGCACGCCGCGCGGCGGCAACTACCATCCCGACGCCTACGGGCCGCTCGACTTCCGGTTCGTCGCCGTCTGGGACGACCAGGGGGGCGCGCCCGAGCACATCTACGAGACGCCGCTGGCCGCCACGCTTTTAAGCGGCAACCGCCAGCCCGGGCAGCCGCTCTGGATCGACACCGTGTTCAACATGGCCGGCATGCCCGGCAACCATTTCCGCAACTCGCTGCTGCTGGCCGGCCTGGGCGCGCAGGGCACCGGGTATGCCTTCGAGATGGGGTCGTCGCTCTCCTATAAGGATCGCGGCCGCGGGATGCTCGAGGCCAACAGCCCGCAGAGCCAGGAGGCGGCGATCAGCGGTCGGCTCATGAAGCAGTTCGGCGGGGTGTTGGCGGAAGCCACGCCGAGCCCGCGGGTCGGTCTGCTCTACTCGAAGCGGCAGATCGCGATGACGCCCTACGCGCAGTCGTACACCGACGGCATGTTCAAGATGCTCTACGTGCTCTCCCACGTCGGCCTGCCCCCGGTGCTGGTGACCGAGGAGATGCTCGCCGGCGCGGCGCCGCTGCCGGAGAGCCTCGACGCCGTGCTCGTGCTCGCCCAGCACGAGGCCTTGCCATCGGCGGCGATGAAGGGGCTCGAAGCCTTCGCCGGCCGCGGCGGCCGCGTGATCGCCGACACAGCCTCCGCCGTGGCGTGGCCGTTCCTCGAACGCTCGGCGGCGCTCG
>JBILKZ010000061.1:0-21408 GCA_044376405.1 Pirellulales bacterium | reverse complement strand
CTTGGCCAGGAGTGGCGCGGCCATGTTCGTGCTCGTGGGGTCGAGGGCGCCACTGGTCATCGCGCCCAGTCCCAAGTAGAGCGTGAGTACGTAGAACGCGCCGATCGCGGCGATCCCCACCACCGTGCTCTGCCGTGCCGCGGCGGCATCCTTCACGGTGTAGTAGCGGATGAGGATGTGCGGCAGCGACGCCGTGCCGCAGAAGAGCGCGAGCATCAGGCTCGCGAAATCGAGCCGGTCGGCCAGCTTTCCGGTGGAAAGCCCCTTGAAGTAGCCGCCCGGCTTGAGCAGTTCGGAGCCCTTGCGCTCGACGGGCGAATAGGTGGTGTGGGTGCCTGCGGCATCGGTGTGTTTCTTGCTCGACCAGGTCACGATCGTCGAATCTTCCAGGGCCGCCAGATACTCAAGCGGCCGTAGGGGTCCGGTCGAGGTTTTCCCGGCGTAGCGGTCGGGCAGCGCCTTGAGCGTGCCGACCGGCCGCAGGTCATGGTCCTTCGACTGTGGCTTGCCGTCGATGAGCACGGTGCCGTCGGGAGTGACCGTGCGAACCTGCGGCACGAGGTTTGCAGCGGGGCCGGTGCCGACCACGAGACCGCGGTTCAGGATCATTGCCGCGAGGATGCCGCAGAAAAAGACGAGGAGCGACCCCTTGATGAACTGCACCCAGGTGGTGGAGACCATGCCCGCGGTGACGACGATCATGGTGACGGCCACGCCCACGAGGATCACGCCGACCGTATGCGGCAGGCCCAATAGTGGCACGATCAGGTCGCCCGCCCCGACCATCTGCGGAATGAGGTAGAAGATGCTGACGACGAGCGTCGAGATCGCCACCGCCAGCTTGATGCCGCGGCTGTTGAAACGGCTGTCGAGGGCGTCGGCGAAGGTGAACTTCCCAAGCGCCTTGATCGGCTCGGCGATCACGAACAGCGCCACGATCCAGCCGGCGAGAAATCCAATCGAGTAGAGAAAACCGTCGTAGCCGTTGAAGGCGATCATCCCGCAGATGCCGAGGAACGAAGCCGCCGAGAGGTAGTCGCCGGCGAAGGCGATGCCGTTGACGAACCAGTGAATCTCGCCGTGGGCGGCGTAGTAGCCCTTGGCCGACTGGCCCTTGCGGCCCAGGTAGAACGACAGCCCGATGACGCCAAGCACAAAAGCGGCGAAGATCGCGATGGCGGCGGCGGAGGATTCGTAGAGCATCGGCCAGAAATCCTTTCGAAGAACGCGTGTCCAAAAATGCTGTCGCTGGTGCGAGTCAGCCGCGGCGTGGCCCGCCGTCCTCGACGGCCCGGCAGGCGGCCATGTAGATGATGGCCAGCAGGAAGGCCCCTGCGATCAGCCCCATCCCGTAGGCGATGGCCAGATTCACGCCGCCGAAGGGCCGCAGCGAGAGCAGGTCGGGGCGGAACAGCACGAGGACCATGAAGCCGGCGTAGAGCAGCACGTAGATCCAGAAGAGCGTCAGGCCGATCCTGCTGCTGGCCGAACCGGCCACCGCGTGATTGACTGGTTCCGATCGTGATTCGTGTGCAGACATGCCCGCCTCCGGCTGATGGTTCCCACGCTCTCCGCGAGGCCGAGAGTGTAGCATCACCGTGGCCACGGTGCGGCGGAGACTCTCTCCACGCCTACGGGTCTATGCAGCGTCTTTGCGATTCACCTTGGGGGTCGCGTTGGGATTTTTCTTGCGACCATTGAGTGGCTCTGTCCGCCACCAGTCCGGACCCTCGGCCTCCACCTCGGCCGTGTAGGCCCGCAGCCTCGCCATCATCGCCGCGAGCCGATCGGGTTCCTGGGCCGCCAGATTCGTCACTTCATTCCGATCGGTAGCGAGATCGTAGAGCTCGGGCTTTTCCAGCGATTCGTCCACGACGATCTTCCAATCCCCCTCCCGGTAGGCCACCTTGCCACCCCATCGCCAATAGAGCGGCACCGGCCGACGCACCACATCGCCAGAGAACACCGGCAGAATGTTTACGCCGTCGAGCTTCCGCTCCGCCGGTGGCTCGACTCCCGCCGCCGCCAGACCCATCGGGAAAAAATCACTGCCAATCACCGGCACGTCGCTTTTCGTGCCCGGCTGGATTTTCCCGGGCCAGCGGACGAGCCCTGGCACCCGGTGCCCGCCCTCGTACATCGACCGCTTGCGGCCACGCAATCCTCCGGCCAGCCCGCGACCCGGCCCCTTCTCGCCGTCGCCCTCTGGCCCATTGTCACTGGAGAAGAAGACGAGTGTGGAATCAGCAAGCTGCATGTCGCCTAGAGTCTTCATGAGCTGCCCGAAGGCGTCGTCGAGCTGCGTGACGTTCGCGCGGTAGGTCCGCTCTTCCCGATCGGCGATACCGACGTGGAGTTTTTCATAACGCTCTTCCGACGCGATCGGATAGTGCGGCTCGTGCGTCCAGACAGCCAGGAAAAACGGCTTCGTTGGGTCACGTTTCTCCTTCAGCCAGCGGATCGCCTCCTTCGCGATGAACGGCGCCGAATAGTCATCGGCCTTGCCGATCGCAATGCCATTGCGAACGAAGTTCGTTGGAAGGGCGTGACTGGGGGCGGCGTTGTTCTGCGTGGCGAGCCACCAGGCGTAGCCGTGGTCAGATGGCTGCGGCTGGTCGGGCGAATTGAACCGGCCGTTCAAGTGCCACTTGCCGACGTGGCAGGTGTCGTAGCCAGCGCCGACGAGGAGCTTCGGCAACGCATGCTCGCTGGTCCGCAGATGGATCGGACTGTCCTCCGGGATCCAGGTAAACACACCGTTGCGGTATGGTGTCCGCCCGGTGAGCAGCGCCGACCGCGATGGGGAACAGACACTGCCAGCCGAATGGCAGTCGGTGAGCCGCAGGCCCTCGGCGGCGAAGCGATCGAGGTTGGGCGTGATGGCCGCGGCGTTGCCGTAGCAGCCGAGTTCGCCGTAGCCGAGGTCATCGGCCAGAAAGAGCACGATGTTGGGCCGTGCCGCCGCCGCGGCTTTCTCGGTCTGCTTCGTCCCCTTCGTCTCCTGGCTCTGCTTCGTTTCCTGACTCTGCTTCGGCGGTTTCGGAACCGTCTGGTAGATCGTCTGCGGGTTCGCGACGCTGCCGGCGGGCCGGCGGGCCGGTGACTGCGGATTCCCCAGTTCCTGCTGCATCGCCACCGCGAGGGCCTTCAGGTCGGCGACGACCGCCGGATGCGACGCGGCGATGTTGGTCGTCTCGCCGATGTCGGCATCGAGGTCGTAGAGCCGCGGGTGATCGAGCGATGCCGGCTCCGGTGACTGGGTTTTCTTCTTGCCCATGCCACTAGCCTGTGACGCGATCGCGAGCTTCCACTTCCCCTGCCGGACCGCCTGCAGGCCATTCCCCTGGAAATAGGCGTGGGCGTTTCGCGGTGATTCCTGCGACGAGCCAAGAAGCAGGCCCGACATATCCCGACCGTCGATGACCGGTTCGGAGGGCACCGTGCCGCCGGCAAGCTTCACGCACGTCGGCAACAGATCGATCGTGCCGGCCACCGTGTCGCAGGTCGTGCCCGGCTTGATGTGCCCGGGCCACCAGGCAATGGTTGGCACCCGCACGCCTCCCTCCCAGGTGCTTCCCTTACTCCCGCGGAGCGGGCCGGCTGTCGTCGCGTCACCGACGACACTCACCCAGGGTCCGTTGTCACTCGTGAAGATCACAAGCGTGTTGTCGGCGAGTTTGAGCCGCCGGAGCGTGCCGAGCACTTCGCCGACGCTCCAATCGACTTCCTCGACCCAGTCGCCGAACTTTCCGTTGTGGCTTTTGCCCTGAAACCGCTTCCCCGGCACGATCGGGGCATGCACCGCCGTATGCGGCAGGTAGAGGAAAAAGGGCCCCCCCTTCGCCTCCTCGATAAACCGCACTGCCTCAGCCGTGCTCTTTTCCACGATCGCCGTCTGCATCTCGTCGGTCAGCAGTTCGGCGACTGTCTCGTCACGCAGCAGCGGCACGACCCGCTGGCCGGTCTCGGCCGACACCCGCTGCATGTCATTGGAATAGGGAATGCCGTAGTAGCGATCGAAGCCTTGGCGGGTGGGGAGAAAATCGGGCTGGTCGCCGAGATGCCACTTCCCGATGCATGCGGTGGCATAGCCGAGGGGCTTCAGCCGTTCTGCGATCGTGACCTCGGCAGGATTGAGGCCTTCGGAACCGGCGGGAAAGTAGACCCCGGGCACGCCGACCCGCACTCCATAACAGCCGGTGAGCAGCTGCGCCCGCGACACTGAGCAGACCGGCGCCGCGTAGAAGCTCGTGAGCTTCATCCCTTCGGCCGCCATGCGGTCGAGGTTGGGGGTCTGCTGCTTCGTGGCTCCAAAGGGCCCTATGTCGCCATAGCCCAGGTCGTCGATGAAGATCACGACGACGTTCGGCGGGGCCGCGGCACGCACGGTGCCGGCCGATGCCACGAGGGCCATCAGAACGGCCACGAGGCAGGCCAGGGGGGTGGAGGCGGTCATGGTGCGGGCTCCTTCGCAGGCTGGTCGGAAAACAGAAATGGATCATCGTGCCGCTGCATCTCGGCAAGGAGAACGGCCTCCATCGCGGCACGTTTTTCAGCGTGGGCCGGATCGGCGGCCAGATTTTTCTGCAGTGGGTTTTTCTGGAGTGGCTGGGGCACCGCCGGAGTGGCCTCGGCCACCGACGGATCATGGTGCTCGGCAAGCAACTCCTGCGGATTGTCCCGCAGGTTGAACAGCTGTGTGTGGAGACCGCCGGAAGGCGACTCATACTTGATGAGCTTCCAGTCCCCCTGCCGCACACTGCGAATCCCCGGCTTCTGGCCGCCACAGTAAACGCCGTACAGGACCTCGCGAACGGTCTGCTGCCGCCCCTCGAGCACCGGCAGAACACTCGTGCCCTCGTTCGAGACCGGCGGCTCAATACCCGAGATGTCGCAGAGCGTGGCCAGCGTGTCGCCGAGGTAGATGTTGCCGGGGGCGCGACTTCCCGGCTTCACGCCCGGCCCCTTCACGATGAAGGGCACCCGCCAGGTGTGCTCGTAGAGATTCTGCTTCCCCTGCAGGCCGTGGCGACCGATCGCCATGCCATGGTCGGCGGTGTAGAAGATCCACGTGTTGTCCAGCTCGCCCATCGCCGCGAGCTTCTCGAGCACCCGGCCGATCTGTCGGTCGATATTTTCACTGCAGGCGTATTCGCGGCCCAGTTCATTGCGAATCGTGGCCGCGTCCCGGCGATCCCACACTCCGCTCACCGCCACCTCGTCGCGGACATCCATGTGGCCGTGATCGAAGGGGTGCCTGGGCAGCCAGGTGGGGGGCAGGGGCGGCTGCCGCGGATCGGCGGCCGGCGGCGACGACCTGTCGGTGTGGTTGGTGCCGCCGTATTTTGCGAGCAGTTCCGGCGTGCCGTCGCGAGTGTCGTGGGGATGCGAGAAGCCGAAGTAGATCAGGAACGGATCGGCGTCCTTCGTCCGCTCCCGCTCCGCGAGATAGTCCATGACCCGGTCGCCATGCCAACCGCTCCCCCCCTCGTGCGTGCCCTCCCGCTTGGTGGCGTCGTGGCGGATCGTGAAGAGTTTGTCGGCACCCTCGTAGGCATTGCCCTGCTTGCAGGTCCGCATCGTGTCGTAGCCAGCCCGATTGAAAACCGGCGCGAGCGTGAACTGAACGATGTCTGGCGGGCACGACGTCTTGGTGGGCCCGATCGGCAGGTGCCAGACCGACCGGCCGCACATCACCATGTGCCGGCTCGGCGTGCAGACCGCCCCGGAGAACGAGCCCATGTGATACGCCGCGTCAAACACCATTCCTTCGGCGGCGAGCCGGTTGATCACCGGCGTGTCGAGTGTCGAGGCGGGGTTGTAGCACGTGAGGTCGAAGGGCGACTGGTCGTCGGCAATGATGTAGAGGATGTTGGGCCGTTTGGTCGCCGTGGCGGCCGGAGCCGGCTGCGGCTGCCTGCCGATGTCGGCAAACGGCAATGGCCAGTCGGGGTGGGGCACATGCTCGCGGTCGAGGATCGCCTCCATCCGGCGGACGACATCGCGGTGATCGGCAGCGACGTCGTGTGATTCGCCGGGATCGGCCACGAGATCGTAGAGTTCCGTCGGATGAGCCTCCGTGGATGGAGTTTTCCTATTGCCCTTACCGCGGCGGACCGCCTTCCAGCGACCGTCGACGGCCGCCTGCCATGACCGCTCGGTGAGCTCACGGTAGAGCATGCGATCAGGATCGGCTTCCGCTTCACCACGCAGGGCAGCGGCGAGGCTCACCCCGTCGAGGCCGGGGGGCATGCGTTCGTGCAGCCCGGCAAGATCGAGGAGTGTGGGCAGCCAGTCCTCGAAGCCCGTGGGGGTGTCGATTGATCGGCCGGCGGGAATCTTCCCGGGCCAGGCGATCGCCGTGGGAACACTCAGCCCACCTTCGTACGGGGATCCCTTCCAATCCCGGAGACCGCCGTTGCTCCTGAGTCGTGCGGTGTCGATCCCGCCACTGCCAGGACTGGCCGCGCCGTTGTCGCTCGAGAAGACGAAGATCGTGTCGTCGGTGAGCTTGAGGGCGTCGAGGAGCGTGACGATCCTGCCAACCTCACGGTCCATCCGCGTGATCATCGCGGCGTAGGTGGAGAGCGGTCGCCGACAGGGCACGTAGCCCTTGCCGCCGAGATAGGGCTCCTCGGCACCGAAGTGCTTATCGTAGGCCGCCAGCGACGGCTCGTCGGCGGGCACCTGCAGCGCCAGGTGCGGCACCGTCGTCGGCACATAGACGAAAAACGGCCGGCCGGCGTTGTCCTTGATAAACGCCAGTTGCCGCTCGGCGATCAGGTCGGCTGAATAGTTCCGGCCGACGTAAGGGGCAAACGAGTCGGGGAACGCTCCCTGGTCGGCCGTCACCGTGCCGTCGCGAGGCACGGGGCCTCCGGCGAGCGACGTGTTGTCGACGGCGACGTGAGTGCGGCCGTCCCAGAGGTGGTCGGGATAGAACGAGTGCGCCTGCCGCTGGCAGTTGTAGCCGAAGAACGTGTCGAACCCACACGCGATCGGATCAGACTCGCTGCCCGGCCGGCCAAGCCCCCACTTCCCGAAGCCACCCGTGGCGTACCCGGACTCCTTGAGGACTCTCGCGAGCGTGACCGTGCCGGCCGGCATCGAAGCCTGGCCTTCGGGTTTCACCTCGCGGTTGCTGCGAACCGCCGCATGGCCCGGATGCTTGCCCGTCATCAGCACGCACCGACTCGGCCCGCAGACGGCATTGCCGGCCCAATGCCGTGTGAGCCGGGTGCCGCGGGTGAAGAGCCGGTCGATGTTGGGTGTCTGGATATCCTGCGAACCCAGTGCGGCGACATCACCGCTCCCGAGATCGTCGCAGAGAAAAAAGACGATGTTGGGTGGACGCGGCGCGTCGGCATGGGAGGTGTCGGCCAGCAGCACCGATGACAGCACGATGCCAACGAAGAGGAGCCAGTGCCACGCTTGTCTTGCCATACCAGGCATCTCCTGCTGATCTGAATCGATACGCCAACTCACTCCCCGCCCCGGAGCTTCGCCAAGAGAAAATCTGTCACCGTCGCGTGCTGCACGTCGGCCGCCCCGGGATAGACCAGTTCGCAGGGAACGCCCGCCGCATCGAGCCGCTCCTTGAGCTTCACACCGAAGTTGGCCGAGTGCGTCGGGTCTTTCTGCTCCTGGCCGAGGGCCGGCGGAGCACCGTACTGAAGGTAGATCGGCGGATCGTCCGCCGTCACGAGTGCATACGGTGAATACCGGTTGATCACCGGCAGCAGTCGGTCGCGGGCCGCAAGAAACTCGGCGAACTGACTGTCCCGCTTGTCGGCACTCCTCATGAAGCCGAAGGCATGGCCGCCATAGCGGCTGTTGGGCGTCCACTCCTTCATCTGAACGGGATCGAGCGTGGTCTGTGCGCCAGTCACGGCTGCCGCTAACAGCCGCGTCGATTCCCGTGCCACCGGATCGCTGCTAGCCGGATCGGCCATATCGTCATGAAACGCCAGCCAGAGGCTCGAGCAGGCGCCAGCCGAGCCGCCGCTGGCGGCGATCCGAGTCTTGTCGATCTGCCACTCGGCCGCTCGGCTGCGGACGGTCTGCAGCGCCCGCGCGGCATCGGAAAGCGGCGCTTGTACCGGCGGCTCGATGCCCGCATCCATTGCCTCCTTGATGAACCGGTATTCGGTCGACACCACGGACACTCCCGACGCGAGCATCTTCGGCAGCATGCCTGTCAGACCACTCATCCGGTCGCCGCCCTGCCAGCCGCCACCATGGATGAAGAAGAGCAGCGGTGCGGGCTTATCAGCTGCGGCCTGTGGCGTCTTCCAGAAGTGCATCACTTGCTTCGGATGGGGGCCGTAGGACACATCGGGCATGGTCGGCGGTGGACCGAACTGCCGCTCGTAGGCGGCCTTGAATGGATTCACAGCTGGGACGGGAGCATTTTCATTGACGAGGTCGGGCTGCACGGACTGCCACCAGCGGTCGTACGTGGCGGCGAGGCGAGCCACGACGTCGGGATGCTGCTTCACCAGATCGTTCTGCTCGCCCGGATCGGCAGAGACGTCGTAGAGCTCCCATGTCTTGGGAGTGTTCTTCACGTTCACGAGGCTCCACTTGCCCTCGCGAACGCGGCACTGGCGATACGCGGTCTCGGCCATCTTGCCACGGTCCCAGCGGCCCAGGTGCGTGAAGAGGGGTCGATCGGGCCACGCGGCTTTTCCGTCGCGCAACAGCGGCACGAGGCTTCTGCCTTCCACCTTGGCCGCCACCTCTGAAGGTATCGCCACGCCGGAGAACTCGCAGAGCGTCGGCAACACGTCGATATGCGCCGTCACGGCCGGCACATCGACGCCCGCCGGCAGCGTGCCCGGCCACCGCCAGAAGCTGGGCACCCGGGTACCGCCGCGATAGGCCGTGCCCTTCATCCCGCGCATCCCGGCATTGAAGACAGGCGCCCCCGTGGCGGTGCCGTTGTCGGTCGTGAACACGACGAGCGTGTCATTGGCGAGGCTCCACTCGTCGAGCTTCCTCATCAGCCGGCCGACGTTCGTATCGATGTTTTCGATCATGCCGTAGAACTTCGCGATATCGGCCCGCTGTCGCGGGTCCTTCACGCCCGCGGCCTCGAGCTTCGCGAGATACGGCGTGTCGGAGCCGGGCGGGCAGTCGAGCGGCCCGTGCGGGGCGTTCGGCGTGACATAGCAGAAGAACGGCTTACCCTCCTTCCGGCAGCGGTCGATCCAGTCGAGCGCGGCGTCGAAGAAGACGTCGGTGCAGTAGCCCTTCGTCTTCACGAAGGTGCCGTCGCTACGGATCATCGGATTGAAGTAGGAATTGCCCGGCGCATCACCGCAGCTGCCTGGAAACGACTGCCCGACCCCTCCGCCACCATGGATGAAGACGCGGTCGAAGCCTCGCTTCGCCGGCTGGTAGGCGTCCTCGTCGCCAAGGTGCCACTTGCCGAAGATGCCGTTTGTGTAGCCGGCCGTCTTCAAGAGCTGCGGCAGCGTGGTGGCCGAGAGTGCCAGTCGTTCGCGTTCATTGATCGTGTGGGTGACACCGGAGCGAAACTCGTGACGGCCGGTCATGAGCGCCGCCCGCGTCGGCGAGCAGGTGGGGCTCGCGTGGAACTCGGTGAGCCGCACGCTCTCCCCATGGAGCCGGTCTAAGTGCGGCGTGCTGATAATGGCATTGCCGTGGGCTGCGATGTCACCGTAGCCCTGGTCGTCGGTCATCACGTAGATGATGTTCGGCTGCTTGCGCGGCACGACAGCCGCCGCCGGCCGGACCGGCTCGGCCGCCGCATCGGCCGCGGTGAGCGTCCGACATTCCCCGGCGATCCGGTTCCAGGCTGCCTCCAAGGTGGCCACACGCGCCGTCTCGCCGGCAGCGAGGTTCTTCGTCTCGCAGCGGTCGGCAGCGAGATCATAGAGCTCCCACGGCGTGCCCTTCGCAGCGACGAGCTTCCAGTCACCTGTTCGCACGGCGCGATGCCCTTCGTGGCACCACCAGAGCGTGTCGTGCGCCGGCGGGGCGGCGGAATCCTTCAAGGCTTTGGCAAAACTCCGGCCGTGCAGCGGCGGCACCGGTTTTCCGGCGTGCTCGGCGGATGGCTCGATGCCCGCCAGCTGCAAGACTGTCGGGACGACGTCGATCACGTGGACTGGTTGCGTGCGGAGTTCGCCCCGCGCCGAGATGCCGGCAGGCCAGTGCACGATCCAGGGCGTCGCGATGCCCCCCTCGTGCACCCAGGTCTTGTGCCGCCGAAAGGGCGTGTTCGCACAGCTCGACCAGCCCGGGCCGAGACACAAAAACGACTTCCTTGAGCCGGGCGAGACTTGAGGATCGTGCCCCTCGCCACGAACCATGATCTCGGCCGAGGCGCCGTTGTCGCTGGCGAAGAGCACGAGCGTGTCGTCAAACGCCCCCATGGCCTCGAGCTGGGCGAGAATCCGGCCTACCTGCTGGTCCATGCTGTCGATCATCGCCGCATGGATCGCCATCTTGTCGATCTGAAAGTCCCGCTGCGTGGGCGAGAGTTCCTCCCAGGGGAGCGGGCGGTTGATCTCGCCAGCGCCGAGGATCTCAATCGCATCGGGTTTATGGTACGGCGGGCCGATCTCCCGCTCCATCGCCGCCGGCGCGGTCGTCACGATGCCAAGTTTCTTAAGCCGAGCGGCTCTGGCCTGCTGCACGGTGTTCCACCCGGCCCGGTAACGGTCGCGGTATTTCGCGATGAGCCCCGGCGGTGCCTGCAGCGGGAAGTGGGGTGCCGTGAAGGGCACATAGTGGAAGAACGGTTTTCCCGCGTGGTCCCGCGCGTGATCGGCGAGGCACTTGACCGCATGGTCGCCGATCGCCGTGGTGGCGTAGAAATCATCGGTGACAGGCACCTGCTGGCCGTCCTCAACGACGCCTGCGGCAGAAAAGTAGTTGTTGTCCCCATTCGTCACATCGAGCGACCGCGCAAAACCCTGCGACCGCGGGTCGCCGTCGATGTGCCACTTGCCGGAGTGATAGGACCGATAGCCGGCCGGTGTGAGCAGTTCCGGCAGGAGCCGCGCCCAGGCGGGCCGCGTTCCCTTCCCATCCCTGCCTTCCGGCAGGGCATCGCGGCGGATCGCCTGCGGATAGTAGCCGGTGAGCAGAGCGCCACGGGTCGGCCAGCAGCGGGCGGTGTTGTAGCCCTGGGTGAACCGCAGGCCGCCAGCAGCCAAGCGATCGAGATGGGGCGTATCGATCTCGCCGCCATACGAGCCCAGGTCGGAAAAGCCGAGATCGTCGGCGAGGATCACGACCACGTTTGGCGGCGCGGCCTTTGCAACAGGCAGCGCGACCACTGCGAACCACAGCGCCGCAGTCGCGCACCGCAGGGCAAGCCTCAACGACCCTCTCGACACACCCATGAAGTATCTCCTTTTTGGCTATTGCAAAACCGAATCATGCCAGCAGCCCATCAAAGCCCAGAGCGTAAGCGATGGGACTGGCATGATGGAAATAGTCAAAGCCCACTAGGGAGAGGTGAACCGTCGCAGCTCGGCATCGAGCGACTGGAGCGTAGCCGCGTGTGCCGGATCATCGGCGAGGTTCACCTGTTCGCGCGGGTCGGTGTCGTGGTCGTAGAGTTGCCGGCCGGCCGGGCCCTCGGGTCCCTGCCACGCGGTGTACCGCCACCGGCCGCTCCGCAGGCTCACCCCGCGATATTTTCCAAGTTCGACCTCCGTCAACGCGGGCCGCTCCGCGAAGTCTTGCCGAGCCGCCGCATCCGCCCGGACCAGCGGCGCGAGGCTGCGGCCGTCGACGCCAGCGGGCACTGGCACGCCCGCCAGATCGCAGAGGGTCGGGCAGACGTCGACCAGTTCCACGGTGTGCGTTGCCACGGCACCACGCAGTCCACCCGGGGCGGCGATCACCAGCGGCACGCGGGCACTCTCCTCGAAGAGGCTCCGCTTCTGCCAGAGGCCATGTTCGCCGAGGTGGTAGCCGTGGTCGCTCGTGAAGACCACGATCGTGTTGTCGCGGAGCCCGAGGCGGTCGAGCGCGTCGAGCACGATCCCAGCCTGCGTATCGACGAAGGAGACACTCGCCCGGTAGGCCTGCACCGCCTCGCGGCCCAGGTCGCCGACGAGCCGCCGCTGCTCCGGCTTGCGGCTGGCAAGCACCGGCGTCGGCACGTCCGCATCGTGGTCGGCGGGCACCTCAGGCAGATGCACACCAGTCGGTGGGTGCTTTTCAAACCAGGGCTTCGGCGCCACGTAGGGCGTGTGCGGCCGGTAGAAGCCGACGGCCAGGAAAAACGGTGTCTGCTCTTTGGCAAACCCCTCGAGCAGTTCCACCGCGCGGGCCGCGGCGATCCCGTCGGTCTGCTCCGTATCGGTGCCATCAGCCGCCAGCCAACTCACAGTGGCGCCATATTTGCCCGGCTCGAGTGAAAAAATCTTTGGCTCGTCGGCGACGTCGCGACCCTTGGGGTTGAAGACGGCATCCCAGCTGGGCGGATCGTCGAGGCCGGAGGTGCCGATCTGGCCCGGCACGCCGTAGTGATAGAGCTTGCCGATCCGCTCGCTCCGCCAGCCCGCCTGTCGGAACGCCTGCGGGAGCGTGACGACCGTGGGATCGACGTCGCGAAAGTGCTTCTGATTGTCGCGGACGGTGGTGTGGGCGGGCCGGCGGCCGGTGAGCAGGCTTGCGCGGCTGGGATTACAGAGCGGATACTGGCAGTAGGCCCGCTCGAACCGCACGCCCCGGGCCGCGAGCCGGTCGATGTTGGGCGAGATGGCCGTGCCATCACCGTAGCACGACAGCGCACAGCAGAGGTCATCGCAGATGACGAACAGCACATTCGGGCGAGCCGGCGTCGGCGGGTCTGCGCACTCAGCCGGCCTTCCCAGGAGGGGTGCCATGACGACGACGCAGCAGACCGCCACCAGCCAGAACGCCCGCCTTCTCATAGCCATCCTCACTCACTCTTTCTCGATCTCGGTAATCACCTTGGCGTAGGCCTCGGCCCGGGCCTCTGGCTTGAGCCCGCGCAGTTCCAGCAGCATCGGCCGCAGCCCCGCCGCCCAGGCGGCATTTTTCGCGATCTTCGCGTCGGCCCGTGCCCGCAGGTCGTCGGCATTCTTTCCTGTGGCCGCGGCGGCCGCAGCGACCACGCTCCGGAGATACTCAGCCGCCTGCACGTCGGGATTCGGCGTTGCTTCGGCGTCGAACCGCTTGAGCGCCCAAGCGATGCCCTCGGCCGCATGCTTCGCGAACGCGGGCTCCTTCCAGGTGGCGTCGTTGTGGCCGAAGTTCGTGTAGAAGACACGGCCGCGGCCATAGTCGCGGACCCACGACACCGGCACGTGCCAAGGCTCCTTGGGCGTGCTCGCCGCCATGTCGAGGCTGATGAGCACCCGGAGATTGTCGGGCTTGTATCGCGGGTCGTACTGGTAGATCTCGTCCTTGAGCCGGAACCGCTCCGGGTACATCGCCGTGAGCCGGTGGCCCGGCTCGTGCACCACAAAAGCGTGCTCGCCGCCGCCGTTCCACGGGTGGCCGGCAAAATGGCCGCCGATCATCTCGCAGTAGGCGTCGGAGCTCTTGAGCGTGTCGCTGGCGGCATGGAAGCCGATGAAGGCCTTGCCCGACTTGATCCACTCCAGGAAGCCGTTCAGATCCGGAATCGGCAGTTCGCCGGTCGTGCTCGCGAAGATCACGCCATCGAACTCGGCGAGCGCCTCCGGTGCAAAGGCCTTGGCGAACTGCTCCTTGACCCCCTGCTGCCAGACCGCGTCGGCCGCGCGGAACGTTTCCTGCTCCGCCTTGAACGCATCTTCCTGTTTCTTCCAGTCGGCGTCGCTGGTGCCCTCGGCACGCTTGATGGCCTTGGGCTGCGGCGGCCGGCCTGGCGGCATCCGCAGGAAGTCGAGATGGAACAGGCCGCTTGTGCGACCGAGTTCCTCGAGCATCGGCTCGGCCGTATTGATCGAGTTGTGGCGGAAGCCGTTGGTCACCGTCACGGCCAGCAGCCGCGCCGGTTTGCCTGGCTCGGCGGCCCGCGCCCCGGCGTGGCTGGTCGTCACCGCAAGCGAAAGGGCCACCACCACGAGCCACATCGGCCGGATCGAGCGAGGCTTCATAGAGAGCGTGAGAGCAGCCATCATTCTTTTTCTCCAATGCACCAGAGGGAATCATGTGTCCGCAGGAAGATCCGCCCATCAACACAGACGGGAGTGGCCACGGTCATCTCGTCGACGACCCCCTGACCGAGGACTTTCAATTCTTTGAGGTCGGCTTTGATTTCAGCCGCGGCTTGCGTGGGCCACGCGAGCACGCTCGACTCCCCGTCCTCACGCGTCACGATCACCCGGCCATCGACGATCACGGGCGACGCACTGTAGGCGTTGCGGTTCTTCGGCAGTTCGGTCTTCACGAGCGTCTTGCCAGTGGCGGCATCCACGCACTCCACCCGCCCCTTGTCGGTGCAGACGACCACGCGGCCGTCCCACACGGCCGGCGTCGGAACGTCGGCCCCAAGGTCGGTGCGGACCCAGGCCACGTGCGAACCAGTCACGTCCCCCGTGCCGCCGCGGCGAATCGCGGTGATCGTCTCGCCCCGCGCATAGGGCGCGATCACGAAGTCGCCGGCCACCACCGGTGAGGCGATCGATCGGAAATACTTGTGGCCTGTCGGATTCAGGCCCCCCACCCGCCAGATCTCCTTGCCGTTGCCAGCGTCGTGTGCCGTGACGTGATCAGCGCCGAGCACGACGAGCATCTCCGCCGGTTCGCCCTTGGCAGCATCGCCCGCGACGACGACCGGCGTGGAATAGCTCTGCGCGGCTTCCTCGGGAGCGTCGAGCATCCGGTCGTGCTTCCAGAGCAGGCTGCCGGTCCCGCGATCGAACGCCGCCACGTAGCTTGGTCCGGTCTGCATCACGGCAACGACCACGGCCTTGGACGTGAGCACGGGCGAGGTACCGAGATCCCACCAGAGCGTGTCTTCGCCGAACTGCTGCTGCAGGTTCGTCTTCCAGACGACCGCGCCGTCGGCGAGGTTCAGGGCGGCCAGTTCGCCGCTCTTATAATAGACCCAGACATGCTGGCCGTCGGTGACTGGCGACGAGTTGCAGCCGGTGGCTTTCTTGTGTTTCCCCGGCTTGACCTCGCCGAGTTCCCGCCGCCAGACCTCCTTGCCGTTGCGATCGAAGCAGATGGCGGCGTCTTTGCCTTCGATCGCGCAGGTGACGACGACACGGTCGCCCCACACCGCCGGCGTGCTGGCGCCCAGCCCTGGCAGCTTCACCCGCCAGAGCACATGGTCGGTCGGGCTCCAGGAGGAGACATAGCCGCGGCCCGCCGCGACGCCATCGAGTGCCGGGCCACGCCAGTTGGGCCAGTTGTCAGCCCGGGCAGGCTGCGGGGCAAGCGCGGCAAACGCCGCCCACACCAGCACGACAGACACCAGGAATCGATTGCGCAGCATCATGGATCCGCTCCTCTCGTAGCAGCCGCCGGGCCCCAGGAACCGGTCAGTGTAACCCCTCACCGCTTCCTCGGCTCGCCATCCGGCCCAAACGGATCAACCGGCTGCGGATTCGGAGATGGCATCGCCGCGCCGACGGCCGTCCGCCATGCCGCCAGCCGCTTCTTGAGGACGGCGGCCCGTTCCGGCCGCTCGGCGGCGAGATTACGACGCTCGCCGGGATCCGTCGCCAGATCGAAGAGTTCCACGCGGCCGTCTTCGAAGTGTTCGACCAGTTTTTCATGTCCCTGGCCCTCGTTTCCATGGCTCGGCCCGTCGCCCGCGATGATCGCGGCGGCGGGACGGCCACCTTGATTGGCGTAGTGGGGATAGTGCCAGACGAGATCCCGCGCCGGTAGCGAGCCGCCCATGAGCACCGGCCGCAGGCTCGTGCCATCAAGCACCGTCTCCACCGGCTGCGTCGTGCCGCCGACATCGAGCAGCGTGGCGGCGATATCGAGCGTGGTGGCCGGCACGGTGGTCTTCGTGCCCGGCTTCACAACCCCCGGCCACCGTACGACGAGTGGCACACGGATGCCCCCCTCGTACAGAAAACCCTTGCCGGCGCGGAGCGGCTGGTTCGAGGTGGGCGAACCCTCGGCGGTGGAGAGGCCGCCGTTGTCGCTGGTGAAGATGACGAGCGTGTTGTCGGTCTGCCCTGCTGCTTCGACCGCGGCGAGCACGGTGGCCACCGTCTCATCCATCTCGCGGATCATGCCGGCATAGATAGGATGATCCTGCACCGCCCGCGCCTGGCGATCCCCCTCGGCGACCTCGCGGGGTCCGGCAGGCGGCGGCAGCGCTGCCGCACGCGCCTGCTCCTCCGCCAGCAGGTCAGCTCTGGTCTTGAGCGGCACATGCACCGAGTGCATCGGCACGTAGCAGAAGAAGGGCCGATCGCGGCTGGCCGTGATGAATGCCGACGCCTCGGCCGCGATCGTCCGCGCATGATGCGGGTCGTCCGGTGGACCGCGGCCGGGGCCGACGCTCGTCGAGCCGGTCACGTCGAAGCCGTGCGATGGGAGGTCTTTGGGCGGCCCGAGATGCCACTTGCCGAAGATGCCGGTCGCATAGCCGGTGTCGTGCAAGAGCTCCGGCACGGTTACCTCCTCGGCAGACAGCGCATGGAGATAGTCCGCAGGCAAGAGGCTGCCCCGCCGGCTGCCGCCAATAAAGTTTGTGATCTTCACGCGGGCCGGATGCCGGCCGGTCATGAGCGCCGCGCGGGTGGGGGAGCAGACCGGGGCGGCCGCGTAGCCCCGCGTGAAGAGCATTCCGGAGGCGGCCAGCCGGTCGATCGCCGGCGTGCGATAGAACGTGCTGCCTGTGCAGCCCAGATCGTGGGCCCCGAGATCGTCTGCCAGAAACACGAGCAGGTTTGGCGGCCGTTTCGCTGCCCCAGCAGCGGGCGGTGTCGCGGCGGCGGCATGCGGCCCATGCGGCGACCCATGCGGCGACCAGTTCGCAACGAGGCTCTGCGTGAGTTGCCGCACGATCTCTGGCTCGCTGGCGGCGAGGTTCTTCGTCTCGTCGGGGTCGGCAGCCAGATCGAAGAGCTCAACCTCGCGCCGCTGCCACCGTTCCCGCGACTGAGGATCGACACGGCCGGCCGGCCCGGCAGGAAACTCACCACCGGTCCCACCACCGGTCGCATCCCCGATCGTGGCCGACGTCGGCACGATCAGCTTCCACCGGCGCTGGTGCGGCGTCTGCTCGTCGTCGCGGATCGTCCACCGCCAGAGCAGACTCTTCGCCGGATCGTCGAGATCGACGAGCGTGTGCGTAAAGCACTCGCCGAAGATCTGCCGCCGCGCGGCCACGGCCTTGGCGTCGAGCAGGTCGATGCCCGGCAGGCCGGCCGGTGCGGGCACGCCGCAGGCCGCCAGCACCGTCGGCATGATGTCGATGGAGCTCGCCAGCGCATCGCTGGTCTCCGGCGCGATCGTGCCCGGCTGACGGAGCATGATGGGCGTCCGCAGGCCGCCTTCGTAAGGGGAGAGCTTCGACCGCGGTGCGAACTGCGGCCGGTCTCGGCTCTGAATCCAGCCGTTGTCGGTGACGTAGACCACGAGCGTGTCCTGCGCGAGCCGTTCACGATCGAGGTGGTCGAGCAGGTCGCCGACCGTGCGGTCGAACCGCTCCACGTTGCCCCAGTACCGCGCAACGTGGAGGCTGTCGGTGCGGGCCGCGTAGTGATCCACCAACTCCTGCGGCGGATCGTGCGGATCGTGCGGCAGCATCGGGGCGTACCAGACGAAGAAGGGCCTGCCGTCGTCGCGGCAGCGGCCGATGAAGTCGTAGACCGGCTGAAGCGACTGCCGGCCGATCGTAAGCCCCTCGTCGCCGTGCCGCTGCCCCTTCGACATGCCCTGGGTGAAGCCGCCGCGGGCAAAGTCTCCCTGCCACCACTTGCCGGTCTGCAGGCTTTCGTAGCCGCGGTCGGCCAGAAGCCGCGGCAGGAGTGGCCATTCCTCGAGGTGTCGGTTCATCGCTTCACGGCCGGCGGTGAAGGCCGCCCGGCCTTCCGGGCCATTGCGCGGAATCCGCGGATCCTCAGGCGGATCGTTGCCGACGATCCGGTGCTCGTGCGGCAGCCGGCCAGTGATGATCGAGGCGAGGCTCGGGCAGCAGAGGCTGCTGGGCACGTGGCCAAACCGGTAGACGAGGCTCTCCCGCGCGAGCCGGTCGAGGTGCGGCGTGCGGAGGTGTTCGTGGCCCATGAAGCCGGAGTCGCGCCAGTGCTGGTCGTCGGAGATGATAAGGACGACGTTCTTGGGTGCGGCGGATCGGACGGTCGCCGCACCGACAGCCGGGGGTGCGGCCATCGATTCCCAACCCCAGGCGAGGACCGCAGCCGCGGTCACTGCGCCCATGACCCGACCGAAAAACACCGGCCGCAGTGCTCTTTTGCCAGCCATGGTCTGCTCCCAGCGTGTGGTTCCGGTCGTCTTGTGCAACGCCAGAATGGAGCGTTGCGGAGTATGATTGTGCCCCAGGAGGCACGGGGCTGCCACCCTCTCAAACGCTTCGGACAACGAAAGTTTATCTCATGCGCCAGTGTCGCCCGGCCAGCTCCCACGCTCGGGTACATACCTTCCGCTGGCTCACCAGCACGTCACCAATGCGATTACGAACATTCTTGCCATGGCTGGCTGTCCTCGTGGTGGGCGTGGCAGCGGGCACGATGGCCTGTGGCCAGGAGGCAAACGTGCAACGACCGTGGATGTTTTCCGAGGCGAAGCTGCCGGATGGTTTCCCGGCGGCCGGACCGGTCAACGAGGTGATCGTAAAGACCTATCCCGCCCATCGCCTCGCACGAGTGCGGGCCGAGGGGGGCAGCGATGGCATGTTCATGAAGCTCTTCCGCCACATCGAGCGAAACGAGATCGCGATGACGGCGCCGGTGGAGATGTCGTGGCAGCAGGCCGCCGGCAAGGAGCCGGTCGCGATGGCGTTTCTCTATGCCAAGCCGTCGATCGGCGCGGCAGGCGTCGATCCGGAAGATCAGCGGGTCGTCGTCGAGGATATCCCTGAGATCAAGGTCGTGTCGATCGGCCTCCGCGGCAGCTACGACAAGGCGACGTTCGACCGCGGCGGCACGCGGCTCGAGGCGTGGCTGAAAGAACACCCTGAGTGGA
The DNA here is from genome assembly GCA_044376405.1 of Pirellulales bacterium. Lineage (GTDB taxonomy): Bacteria > Planctomycetota > Planctomycetia > Pirellulales > UBA1268 > CAMCQY01. Next base: position 2,292 of record JBILKZ010000061.1, on the reverse strand, counting down.
AGGCCGCGGGCGACCTGCGGACGCTCGCCTACAATAGCCCGTTCGTCCCGGGTTTGATGAAGTATTCGGAGGCGCAGATCCCGATCGAGCCGACCGTGGGTCGGTGATCCCGCCGGGATGGCTCAGCTGGCATCCGCCGCTGTTGGGAAGCTCCGCAGGCCCGACTATCATGGAGGGACTTGTGATCCGCTCGTCGCCGATGCTGTGGCGACGACGGCCCGCTCCACCGACACTCTCGAGGACCTTGCCATGTGCCATCGTCACTCCCCCTCCACGCTCCCGGCTCGTGCCGCCTGGCTGGTGATCGCCGCGGGGCTCGCCCTGCTCGCCACCCGATCCGCGACCACGGCGGCCGAGCCGGAGAAGCCGGCCGACAAGCCCGCCGTGAAGACCCGCTGGGAACAGCCGGTTGAACGCATGCCGGTGGCGGGCGCCGTGACTGCGGAGCCGACCGCCACGCCGGCGGCAGCGCAGCCGGCCGGCGAGCCGTTCCACGTGCCGCCGGGCTTCCAGGTCGAGCGGCTCTTCGTCCTGCCGAAGGACGAACTCGGCTCGTGGGTCTGCATCACCACCGATCCCAAGGGGCGGCTGATCGCCAGCGATCAGGGTGCCAAGGGACTGGTGCGGATCACGCCCGCGCCGCTCGACGGCTCCCAGCCGACCGTGATCGAAAAAATTCCGGTGCCGCTCACCTCGGCGCAGGGCCTGCTCTGGGCCTTCGACAGCCTCTATGTCGTCTGCAACGGCGGCCCCGGCAGCGGGCTCTACCGCGTCACCGACTCCGACAACGACGACACGCTCGACAAGGTTGAAAAGCTCCGCGCATTCGACGGCGGCGGCGAACACGGTCCGCATGCCATCATGCTCTCACCCGACGGACAAAAACTCGTCATCATCTGCGGCAATCACACGAAGGTGCCGTTCGCGGTCAAGGATCTCACCGAACCGCAGACGATGGGTGGCATCCGCGCGACGCAGCGGCGGCTGAAGCTTCCGCCAGACGGCACGAGCCGCGTGCCCGCCAATTGGGACGAAGACCTGCTCACTCCGCGGATGTGGGACGCCGGCGGCCATGCGGTCGGCATCCTCGCCCCCGGCGGCTACGTCGTCAGCACCGATCCGGAGGGGAAGGCCTGGGAGATCTGGAGCGCCGGCTACCGAAACCCCTACGACATGGCCTTCAACGCCGACGGCGAACTCTTCGTCTACGACGCAGACATGGAATGGGACTTCGGCTCGCCGTGGTATCGGCCGACGCGGGTGAACCATGCCACCAGCGGCAGCGAACTCGGCTGGCGCTCAGGCACGGGCAAGTGGCCCGCCTGCTATCCAGACAGCCTGCCGGCCTTGATCGACATCGGCCCGGGCTCGCCCGTGGGCGTGTCCTTCGGCTACGGAACGAAGTTCCCGGAAAAGTACCAGCGGGCGCTTTACATCTGCGACTGGACGTTCGGCACGATGTATGCCATTCACCTCGAGCCTGAGGGTTCGACCTACAAGGGCGTGAAGCAAGAGTTCGTGGCACGGACACCGCTGCCGCTGACCGACATGACCGTCGGCAAGGACGGCGCGATCTACTTCACCGTGGGTGGCCGCGGCGGCCAGGGTGAGCTCTACCGCGTCAGCTATGTCGGCAGTGAGCCCACCACGCCAGCCGATGCCCGGCAGCCGGCCCACGCCGCCGAGCGGAAGCTGCGGCACGATCTGGAGGCCTTCCATAAGCCCGCCGCCGATCCTGCTGCCGCTGTGAGCCTCGCCCTGCCGCAGCTCTCGAGCCCCGATCGGTTCATCCGCACCGCGGCCCGCATCGTGCTCGAGCATCAGCCGATCGCACTCTGGCAAGACAATGTTCTTGCGGCCCAAGATCCCCGAGCCCGTATCAACGGGGCCATCGCCGTGGCCCATGAGGCCGAACCGTCGGCTCAGGGTGCCCTGCTCGCGGCGCTCGACGGAATCGATCTGAAAGCGGTCGATACCCCGACCAAGATCGATCTCGTGCGGGCATACGAACTCGCCCTCATCCGCCTAGGCGAACCGTCGGCCGACACGAAGGCACGGATCGCGGCCCGGTTCGCTCCGCTCTTTCCCTCGGGCTCCTTCGACCTCGATCGCGAGCTGTCGAGCCTGCTGGTGGCGGTGCGGGCACCCGGGATCGTGACGAAGCTCGTCGGCATGCTCTCCGCGCCAAGTGGCTCGGCCGGATCGACGAATATTGCACCGAATGAAGACGACCTGCGGCAGCTGATCGCCCGCAACGCGGGCTCCGGAGGCGCCGTTCGGGCCGCGCTCGAA
>JBILKZ010000160.1:0-7732 GCA_044376405.1 Pirellulales bacterium | reverse complement strand
CTCCGAGCGGAGCCGAGTGGGTGCTACCTCGCTCCAGTCGTCCACGATCACGACCGGCAATCGGGCGAAGAGCTCGTCGAGGGGCGATCGCAGCACCACAGGGATGCTGCCCAGGAGCAACGCCTCCCATGTGCGATGGCAGTCGAGACCAGCACCAGCAGGGCTCAGCGTGAAGGCGCAGCGAGCATTCATCCGCCAACTCGCATCCCGCGTTGTGAAGTCGCTTTGATAGGAGACCACACGTGGGTCCACCTGGCGACGACACTCTTGCCGGTCGCCTCGCTCGATCGCGAAGTGCCAGTTGCAAAACGCGAGCGGCTCCTTCGCCGCGATGGAGCCTGCCGACCGACCGACCTGCAGAAGCTGGCGTTCCTGGTCCACCGGCACACGTCGCGCACCCCACGGATGGGCCCGTCGGCCACCCTCGGGTGGCGACAAGGTGTGGTAATCGAGCCCAATCGGCATCGAGTGGAGTTTCGGGTGCCTGAACACCCGATTTTGTGCGTACCACGCGACGAGCATCGGATGGCTCGTCAGGGCGTCAAGCACTCGCTCCGCGATCGGCCCTGCCGCAACGGCAAGGTCTGAGTCACCGGTCACGAGTGTGAACGGCGTGCTCCGGCGTGGCAGGTGCTCCTGCACGAACTGCGACACCATGTCGGTGCAGAGATAGACCACCCGTGCAGTCCGCAGGCCGCGGCGCAGGTCGCGCGGGATGCTGCCATCGGAGGATCGTGGCCGGCGCGCGTGCGAGTCACACGATCTCAGGATGCCTCTGCTTGAGACAAAGCGGCACGCAGACTCGCCCGTCCCGGGTGGCACGGCGGTTGTCATCCCGACCAGGGCGAACAGCCGACGAAGCACGGAATCACCTCTTCGTGTTCTCTATCGTGGTTTGTATTGATGAACAACCGTGCCAATGATTTATCTATCATACGTCCAACGCTCCTGCGTCATGTGCCGACAGGAGAGGTCACGCTGGCAAGGCTTTTGGGCATTGGCAGGCTCACCTGACGGCCTTGGACTGCCTGCGTGCCCATCTCACGACGGCAGGCCCGAATCCGCCAGACAAACGGTTGCTCCACGCGATTCCAGCAGCCCAGCTGCGGCGACACATTCAAGCGCCGCAGCGCTTTTTCGGGAATTGCGCTACGCTTTCTGCGTGAGAGAGCTGTTCATGCTCTGCGCGACGCAACCGCTGGCTGCAGCTCGTGAGATTGCTTCACGGCTCTTCGCAGCAGCCGGCAATCGGCAGCAACAGGGCTGCATGCCACGGTCAGCGTCAGGACCGGCGTCGGGTACCGCGAACTCGGGCCCGGAGCCACCGTGCGGCATACCAGAGGTCATCGCGGGCCGATGCGGTGAAGCTGCCAAACAATTGCTTCCGCCAAGGCCGCTTGAGCCGCATCCGCTTGAAAGGCGACGCTTCGCACGACACGCCAGTCAATGTCTCGAAATCCTCGAGCGGGACGTCGACGGCGGGGCAATGCTCGCGAAAAGTCCGCCATGAATTCGTCAGTTGCGTGGAACGGCACGTGCGACTGACGCTGGCTTGATGAATCCGGTAATGGAGCAGGACCGCCGGTATGTTGTCGATTCGATAGTGCCGGCATAGCCGCAGCCAGAAGTCGTAGTCCTCCGCATGATTGAAGTCAGCGCGGTAGCGAAGCTCCCTGAGCACCTCTGTTCTCAGGCAGGCAGTCGGGTTGAATATCGGGACCGGTCGCCACGCGGTCTGCCGCAGATACTGTCCGGTCGGCCGACGCATGACGTCCCGTAGCCGCCCATCCACGAGTTCGCGGACCCACGAACCGCAGGCAGCGATATCAGGCCGCGATTCCAAAAACGCGACCTGGCGGGCGAGCCGATCCCGTAAGGCCACATCGTCGGCATCCATGCGGGCCACATACTGAGTCCCGATCAGGTCAATCACGGAGTTCAGTGCGGACACCAGCCCGGTGTTTATCACATGGCGGACAACGCGAATCCGTGGGTCTGCAAATGACCGACAGATCGCCTCGGTGCCATCCGTTGAGCCGTCGTCCACGATGAGCAGCTCGAATGATTCGAGCGTCTGCGCCAGGATGCTCTCGACTGCCTCGCGGAGATAGCGTTCGCCGTTGTAAACAGGCAGCAGCACCGTGACGATCGGCGGAGTTAAATGCGATGCCATGCTTGGGGTGTGAGCGCAGAAGTATTGATGCTGGTATCGGCGAACCAACGCCGTGGAGCGTACACGATCGGATTCTCATTGGCCGACAGCCAGGCTGCCCACCAGCTCAGACTGCTGTTGGCAATCACGAAATGACGGCAGCCGGCCATCAGTCGCAATTCGAGCGGGGCACTGTCGACACCATGGTGTTCGACGTGCGTGGTCGGCAGTTCAAACCGCAGGTTCTGCTTTACCCAGGGCATGTCATCCGAAAACACGAAGAGTTCCGGTGCACGCAGGCGGGCCGTGAGCACTTCGACCGTAGTCCGGTAATAGTCCGGGGTGCAGAGGCCGTGATATTGCCGCGTGATCGGATTCGAGGCATAGTCTCCCCGTCGCACATGAACGCATACGGAATCGCAGCGAGCCATGCGATCGAGCAGCGTGCGGTCTGCATCCGACGGTGGCGTCCTGACCGTCAGCTCTCTGCGAATCTGCGGGACGACATCGGCGAAGTAGCGATACGACTGCCAATAGCCTTCCAGATACTGGCCATCGTGCAGGTGCAGAATGGCCGGGTCGAATTCAAAGCTCTTCTCCAACGCGAGCCGGGGCAGGAGTCCCAGCGGCTGCGTGATCCGTGTCAGGAACCTCGGGCCCCGCCAGCTGGCCACCTCCCATGGAGTCGCGATGCCAGCTTCAATGCAAAACTCGTCGAGCTCGTAGACCCGCTGCTTGTGTCGCTTATAAAAACTGATGTCGAGCTTGAGCGGCGCCCCCAGCGTCAAGGACAGCCGGCGGCCGGCCGCATACTGGAAAAGTTGATTTCCTAGTCCGCCCTTCAACTGCACTATGATCACGATGGCACCACGGCTTTCGGCAGACCCGTTGAATCTCAACGGGTGATCATAGTCGGACCGTTCCCGCCAATCACAATTGGGCCGCCCCCACATCACAAGCGGCGTCGTGCGACGAGCGTGATGGATGGCGAAGCCGTACGACTCGGGGGCAGAAGCCGCAGAAACGGCCTTGCCAGCCCCGCAAGCCCCCGGCCTACGCAGCCAACCAGACCGTGCGGCGATGACTCCGTAGAAAAGTCGAACCGGCCGAGCGGGCCGTGTGATACGACTTCCCACCCGAGCCTATCGAGCACCCTTGCCCAACCACGGGAATCCATGGCCCCACGGTGATGGTGGTCAAGGTTCGGTCCATCAAGCAGGCCATACCGGCAGCACTGTTTCAATCCAGCGGCGAATCGGATCGCCCGAGTCGCCGATCGACGCTCGCAGCGGTTCGACAAACCGCAGGTATCGATTCGTCGCGGTCGTGAGGACGCAGATTTTCATGCGATCGCCATGGTATCCGTGGCGTCGCGCCCGCAGAAACCGCGGTGCGTCGCTCAGTCGGCTCCAGCCTGCTCCTGCAGTTCCAGCCACCGCTCCTCGGCCGCGGCCAGCTTTTCTGCGGCCGCCGTCATCGCGGTGTGGTGCCGCAGAGCCTCGGCCGGATCGGTCGTGGCGAGCATCGCCTCGTTCGCCACCCGCTTCTCCGCGTCGAGCTTGGCGATCGAGCGTTCGAGCGTGCCGATCTCGCGACGGACGTCGCGATCAGATCGGCCGTCATTCCCAGCACGGCCGCCGCCGTCCGGCTTGCCCGAGCCTGGCTTGCCGGCAGGTTTCCCGGTCCCACCGGACTTCTTCGACGCAGCAGGCTTTCCGCCCCCAGCCGCCGCCTCCTCGGCGTCGATTTCGCTGTTCATGGCGGCGAGATACTGCTTGTAGCTGCCGCCGTAGTTGATGACGCGGCCGTTGCCCACCTCGACGACGTTCGTCGCCACCGTCTCCACGAAGGAGCGGTCGTGGCTGGTGAAGATGACAGTGCCGCGATAGTCGAGGAGCGCCTGGGCGAGGGCATCGACTGTCTCCACGTCGAGATGGTTGCCCGGCTCGTCGAGGATGAGAATGTTGAACGAGCCGAGCAGGAGGCCTGCCAGGCAGAGGCGGGCCCGTTCGCCACCGGAAAGCACCGGCACACGCTTTTCGACCGCCTTGCCGCGAAAGAGCATCGCCCCGGCGAGGTCGAGAATCCGCTGCGACTTCGTGCCGATCGCCGCCGCCCGCTCCAGGTAGGAGAGCACCGTGTCATTCTGGTCGAGGCTCGTGTAGACATGCTGGGCATAGATGCCGAGTTCGCAGCCATGGCCCCACTTCACCTCGCCGGCCAGCGGTGGGAGCGACCGCACGAGCGTCCGCAGAAACGTCGTCTTGCCCTGGCCGTTGTCGCCGACGATGGCGGCCCGCGTCCCATGCACGATCTCGACGTCGATCGACTCCGCTACCTTCCGATCGGGATAGCCGACCGCCAGTCCCCGGCACCGCACGGCTGGCCCCTGCCGCGGCGACACCTCGGGGCAGCGGATGGCAGCGGTCGGCGAATCGGCAGCAATCTCTTCCACTTCGAGTTTTTCAAGCTGCTTGCTCTTCGACTTGGCCCGGGAGGCGGTGGACGCTCTCGCCTTGTTGCGGGCAATAAAATCTTCCAGTTGCTTCCGCTTCGAGAGCACGGCGGCGTTGGTCCGCTCGAGATGCTCCCGCTGGTCTCGCTGGTATTCGAGGAAGGCGTCAACCTTCCCGGGAAAAATCGTCAGCTTGCCGCCGGAGAGGTCGAGCGTGCGATCGCAGGTGGCCCCGAGGAAGGCCCGGTCGTGCGACACGATCAGACAGCTTTCGCGGTAGTCGCGGAGAAAATGTTCGAGCAGGATCTGCGTCCGCAGGTCGAGGAAGTTGGTCGGCTCGTCGAGCAGGAGCAGCGTGGGTTCGTGGAGGAGCAGGGCGGCGAGCTTGACGCGGGTCTGCCAGCCTCCGGAGAGTTCCTTGACCGGGCCGGTGAGCAGCGAGCCCTTGAGTTCGAACCGGCCGGCCACCTCGCCACACTTCCAGTCGGGCTGGCCGCTGTCACGCATCAGGAAGGCGAGGGCCGTTTCGCCGGGCTCGAAGGGGTCGTGCTGCCTCAGATAGCCGAGCCGCAGCCGGGGATGCCGGATCACCTCGCCGGAGTCGAGTTCCTCCTCGCCGAGGATCACACGGAGGAGCGTGCTTTTCCCCGCGCCGTTCCGGCCGATGAAGCCCACCTTGCCGTCGTCGGTGATCGTGGCGCTGGCCTCGTCGAGGAGCACCTGATCGCCGTAGCGCTTGGAAGCATTCTTGATGTCGAGTAGCACGGCCATGGCAGGTGTCCAAAGGAGGGCCCCACACAGTAACGAACCAGCGTGGCAGACGGGAATATGGGCGGAAAAACATCGCTGCCTGCGAGGCTCCCCGGCCCATTGCTGGCACGCCGAACCGGCCAACCGCTACAGTAATCGGCACGGATTGATCACGCTCACGCCCCGCTTACCCCCCGCCGGAACCTGCCCCATGCACCTGCTCGTTCGTTTCTCAGCGGCTTCACGTCTGGTCGTCGCGGCCCTGACGTCCGCCATGCTGGCACCGCTCATGCTGGTGGCCACCGCCGCGCCCGTTCTCGCCCAGCCAGCGGCAGTCCCTGATACGGCCGCCACGGCATCGGCGACAGACCTCATCGCGGCGGTGCGGCGTGCAGCCGACGCCTACGCGACCGCTTTCAACGCCGGCGACGACAAGGCCCTTGGCGACCAGTGGACGCTCGGCGCCGAATTGGAGGAGGGGGGCACGCTGCTCAAGGGACGCGAGGCGATCGTCGCATCCCTGAAACAGTGGCGGACGATCCACCCGCAGTCTGCTCTGAAGATCGACGTTACCGACATGCAGCTGCTGGGTGTGGGCGTGGCCCGTGTGCAGGGCACGTTGACCTTCGCGAAGCAGGCGGGCGCGGAGCCGGTCGTCTCACGGTTCGACACCCTTCGCGTGCTTGAAAACGGAACGTGGCGGATCGCCGAGTCGCGGGTGGTACCGAGCCCGCGGGCCGCACTGGCAGACCTGGCATGGATGATCGGCACGTGGCAGTCGACCGACGCCAAGACCGGTTCCACCATTGATGCAACCTACGAGAAGAGCCTCGACGGCCATGCCCTCGTCGGTCGCATCAAGCTCAAACGCAAGGACGGCTCGGCCGTCGACTCGCTCGACGTGATCCACGCCGACCGGCTCACCGGCCGGGTGCGATCATGGAACTTCGATTCGACCGGGGCACGGGCCGAGGGGGTCTTTTCCAGTGACGGCACCTCCTTTGAGCGGAGGCTCGTGGGAACGCCCGCCGACCCAAGCCTGGGCAGCCGAGCCGAGTGGGTGCAGGTGGTCACGCCGCTCGGCCGCGACATGCTGCTGTGGCAGTCGATCGAGCGGACGATCGACGGCCGCGTCGAACCCGACACCGAGCCGGTTCACCTCCGCAGGATCCGCTGAACGTCTTCCGCAGCCATACCTCACGACATCATTCACCGTCACCCTTTGGAGCCTGTTATGTTCATCTCCCTCACCCGACGCTGCCGAGCCGTTCACACGGCGACGGTCGTTCTCACGGTCCTCGCGCAGGCGTGTGCCTCTTCGACGATTGTCTTCGCCCACGGTGGCGGCGGCGGCCACGGCAGCGGTGGCGGTGGTGGCCGCATGGGCGGGTACGGCGGAGGGGGCGGGCGTGGCTTCGATGGCGGCGGCCGCGGGTTTGATGGCGGCGGACGGGGCTTTGATGGCGGCCGCGGCGGATTCGACGATGGTGCGCGAGGCTTCGATGGTGGTGCGCGCGGATTCGATGGCGACCGCGGGTTCGATGGTGGGCGTGGCATCGACGGGGCGCGGGGACTGGACGGGGCGCGCGGTCTGGACGATGGCCGCGGATTCCGCGACTTCGACGGTGGCCGGCTGGATGGGGGTGCGCGGCTCGACGGCGGTGCGCGGCTCGACGGCGGTGCGCGGCTCGACGGCGGTGCCAGAATCGACGGCGCCGCCCGGCTCGATGGCGCCGGACGCTTTGCGGGTGATGCAAATCTGGCCCGGGCTGCAGCCGTCGGCGACCGGGGCATTCGCCCCTATTCGATGAACACGCTCGCCGTTCGCGGCGATGCCGTCCGCAACAACTTCCGCAACACGAACTGGTATGGGAACCGCGGCTGGTACGGCAACCACTTCAATCGCTGGTGGCCGGGCGGTTGGTGGTTCGCAGGCGGAATGATGTCTGGGCTGCTCTGGGCCGACCTCTTTGCGTGGGGCGGCTACGGCGGGTATGCCGGAGGAGGAGGAGGTGGCGGCGGCGGGATGTCAACGATTCCCTACGACTACGGCACCACGGTCGTCTATCAGGATGACGGCGTCTACGTGCAGGGCAGCCGCGTTGGCACGGCGACTGAATACGCTCAGCAGGCGACGGCGATCGCATCACAGGGCAGCGCTGATGCGAAGATTGCCGACGACGACGAATGGCGTTCGCTCGGGGTGTTTGCGATGACACGGTCGCAGGAGACCGACGCGAGCAATTTTCTTTCTCTGGCGGTCGACAAGAACGGGATCCTGCGCGGCAGCTACTACAACGCGGTGTCTGACGAGAATTCCCATGTGACGGGGAAGGTCGACAAGAAGACGCAGCGGGCGGCGTGGACGATCGGCG
>JBILKZ010000159.1:0-7734 GCA_044376405.1 Pirellulales bacterium | reverse complement strand
CCCGTTGTCGCTGCGGATGTGTTCCGGCACACCCCTGTGGACGAACAGGTCGCTCAGCCGCTCGAGAACGTCCTCGCTCGTGAGCCTCTTGGCGACATCGCGATTTGGATTTCACCATCGAAGTGATGCGGCTCAGACCGGATTGGTTTAGCGATGAAGAGCGCGAACGCGTCTCCAATTGGGCAAAATTAAGGAGAAAAGAAGGGTAACAGGCCACCATATGCGGTGGTCTGGAGCCAAGAGAGGGCAGGGCGAAGCGGCGTGTCGTCGGGGTTGGCCTTCATGTGTTCATGCTCCGTATGCACCTCACGGTGCCTCCGTGAGCGGCGCAAACAGAGGATCGTCATCCTTGAATCCAACGATCCGAACCCGACCGGACATAAACGAGCGGCGCCGGAGGTTCCGCGTTGTCCCGATCTTTCCGGCGTTGCGACCCTATCTCGAACGGGCGTATCGGGAGCGCAAGCCTGGGGCGGAGCACGTGGTGCCGCGAGCAGTTGGGCTGCCGAACCTCGGCACGGAGGCCGACAGGATCGTCGAGGAGGCCGGGTTCAAGCCTTGGGAGAAGACTTTTACGAACCTACGTGGCAGTTGCTCGGACGAACTGGAACGCGAATACCCGGCCCACGTGGTAGACGCGTGGATGGGCAACAGCTCGCGGGTCCGTCGTCGCCACTACCTGAAGGTGACGGACGCTGACTTCGACCGGGCCGCCGGTTACCCGGCACATTACCCGGCACATTCAGCAGCGTTCAGCAGTGTTCAGGAGCCGTCAACGCTTGACGAAGCCCGCGAAAAATCGCTGGACGTGCAGAAAACCGCTGAAAACCAATACCCTCGACAGGGATCGAACCTGTAACCTTCAACTTCGGAGGCTGACGCTCTATCCAATTGAGCTACGAGGGCGCGACTGAAGTCCTTTGATTCTACCAGCCACAGCCCCGCGACAACAGGATCGCATTGGCTGCCGGTGAAAACGCCAGCCGTCGCTGCCTAGGCCCTGCCCAAAACCGGCTCAGGCCGACTTTCGTAGTGGAGCTGATTCCCGCTCCACTCGCTGCTGCGGCCGACCCACCCCGGCGTGCGGAGCGTCGATCCGGATCGTCTGCCGATCCCCGGCGCCAGTCAGCCCTCGATCGCGAGTTGTCGACTGCTTGATGACACTCCGTAACTGCAGATAGCGGGACACATACGACCCGAACTGCAGCACCGCCACCATCCGGCCCACGAGCATCGGAAGCGTGCCCAGCGGCGCCCTCGCCACCGCATGCCGCACGATCTCCACCGCATGCATCACCAGCGCCGACAGGAACGAAGACCCCGCCACGCTCCGCCAGAAGAGCCGCTCCGCATGCAGCCCCGCCGTGAACGCCCGCGTGCGAACCTTGCCCGTCGTTGCTGCCGGCGCGATCACTTGGGAATACGGTTCCACTACCACGCGCAGGCCACTCCGCGACAACGTGATCGCCATGTCGGCGTCGGCCGTCGCATCGCCACAGAGTGTCGTGAACCCACGGCCGGCGAGTTCCAGCACATCGGACCGCCAGAATCCCGTCTCGAGCACCGGCCCCTGCGGCACCGCTGCGCCGGCCGGCGGACATGCCGCCGCCTTTGCCTTCCGCCACCGGGTGTCGGCGGCCACTTCGATTCGCCGCCCCCCGACGGCACATCGCACGCCCGCCGACACCACGTGATCGCGGTCGTCGGCCGCTACCCCCAGCGGCACGACAGCCCCCACCTCGTCATCCTCAAACTGCTCCATCGGCCGATCGGTCCAGCCTTCCGTGGCTCGCCATCCGGCGGCCAGGACATGCACCACCTCGCCCGCGCTGGCCGCCACACCCAGATTCACGCAGCCCACCAGGCTCGACCCGGCGGGCGCCTGCACGAACCGCACCTCCTCGCGGATGTTCCAGGGGTCGGCGTATTCGCAGCCGAGCGCGACCACGATCTCACAGTCGTCCGGCCGGTGCTCCAAAACGCTGACGAGCGTTTCCTCCATGGCCGCGGTGTCGGCGGGAGTGGGAATGACGATCGACAGCCGCGGCGATCGCACCAGGTCAAATGTGTCAGACATCACCAGCCCCCCGGCCGTCAGGCCGCTCTATCAGCGCAGCAGTGGCACAGCCCCCGCGCGCACGATCCCCCCAGACACCGCTCTCGATAAAGTCAGACCTTGCTTGGATACCACTCGGGCGCGTCGGCGCAGTCTGCGCCGCGGCGCGCCCGAGGCCTTCGCAGAGTCGCCGCGATCAGGCGGCGGCCCGTTGCGGCTGCAGTTCCGTGAACAGGTTCACGGTGTGCAGCATTTCGCCGTCTGCATCGTAAAACTGCAGCACGCCGACATCGATCATCCACATCGCGAACATCTCCGCGACGCGGTAGCAGCGGGCCACGCAGCGGCCCCGGTCGATCCGAATGTTTTCTTGGACGTCATCGACTTCGACGCTGTCCACGCCGAGATCGAGAAAGTAATGCGTGACCAATCGCCGCACGTCCGCGGCATTCATGTGCAAACGCATAGTTGGCAACCTCCTGTTGCGGGCTGTCGCTGGTGCGAACTGTCGAACGACTTCCTGTCGATCGGGTCGGGAAACCTACTCAGGAGCGGCCGCCGCCGAAAGACTGTTTTCTTTCGACCACCAGCCGCGGTCCCAACACCGAATCCCATCCGCCGTAGGTAAGGATCGGCGGATCGCTGCGGCAGCGATCACCTTGCAATCGACAGACCACCCATCCCCCATTTCCGGTCGATCTTGCCTAGATTGCCAGGGCGATCCCCCGGCTAGCGCCGGGGGCTTTTATGGGGGAGGACGATCCCCCCGGCTCGCGCCGGGGGCTTTTATGGATCCATACAAGCCCGGAGCGCGAGCGATGGGATGGCGCGGCGATGCATACAAGCCCGGAGCGCGAGCGATGGGATGGCGCGGCGATGCATACAAGCCCGGAGCGCGAGCGATGGGATGGCGCGGCGATGCATACAAGCCCGGAGCGCGAGCGATGGGATTCCGACTCACAGCCGCTTGGTCCAGTCGCACGCGGCATAGCGTTCGGCGACGAGCCGGGCGACTCGCTCGCTGGGCCACTCGCCGTGGGTGAGCGTGGCGCGAAACGCGGCACGGACGACCTGCTCAAGCATCTCGCGTCCGAGTTCAAGGTTCACCAGAAAATCGCTGTGTGAACGCCGCGATCGATACTCGGGTTCGCGGGGCGGATGCCTGAGCACCCTCCCCACGAGGCCGAGATCGAAACGATCGAGCAGGGTGCCATGATAGAGCACCCCATGCCGTCTCACCCGCAGTGCGTTGCCCGAAAACTTCCGCTCGTACACGTCGCTGTCCACTCGCACGGCCAGATCGCTGGTGCCGCGGCGAGCCACTCGCCAGCCGGTATGCGGGGCCGCCAGAGGCAGGGCATCGTTGATGGCGGCCGCCAACGGCTCGAGCATCGACGCATGGATCGCCTCGATCGGTGGCACGCCCGTGGGATGGGGCGTGATCACCGACCACATCAGACAGCCCGGTCCGAGCACCACCGTGGCTCCGCCGCTGGGCCGACGCACCACCCGCACCCCCACCGTCTCGCAGACCTGCAGGTCGATCTCCTCGTCAACGCGGCTCGACGAGCCGAGCACCACCACCGGCTCCGTCGCCATCCACGTGCGGACGCAGGTCGCCGTCGCCAGGCCCTCATGGGCCAGTTCCAGCAGGGCCTCGTCGAGCGCGAGATTTTCTTCTACCGATGGGAGCGACACATCGAGCCAGACCGCGGGCGGTGCCAGGGCAGGGGGGGGAACTGCCGGTAGGTCGGGACGTTGACGCACAGGGGTGGGCACCTAGACTGCTGATGTGGCTAGACTGCTCGAGTGGGCACGACAACGAGGGCCGTGCCCACCCCTGATTCTCCCCGATCGTTGCCCTTCCACCACCCCTCGCGTCGCAGACAGCTTGCGGCACGTCATCCGGCTGATCCATATCCCATGGCTGACCCAACCCGCCGCACCATCTCCCAGGATGACTCGCTGCCGCCTGTCGAGCCGCCCAACGCCGCGTTCCTCGTCCAACTGTTTCTTGTCCCTGGCGTGATCGTCGCGATCATCGTCGGCGTGTGGCTGGCCTTTCACTGGCTCGCCCATCTCGGCAGCGACCCGCAGGCCTACGTGAAGACGCTCCGTCGCGACAACGAAGGCCGCTGGCAGGCGGCCCTCAATCTTGCCAACGACCTCCGCGGCCCCGGCGGCGGCGCTCTGAAGTCGGACGAGTCGCTCGCCACGGAGCTGGGCCGCATCCTCGACGACGAGGCGGCCAGCGGTCGCAGCGGCGAGCAGTCGCAGACCCTCCGGCTCTATCTCTGCCGTGCCCTTGGCGAATTCGCCATTCCGGCCGCGGCCGGTTCGCTGGTGGGACGCGCCAAGAACCTCGCCGATCCGCAGACGGCCCGTGCGGCGGTCGAAGCGTTGGCCGTGTTGGCGACCAACCTCGTGGCGTCGGGCCGCTCGTTCGACGATGCCGCTGGCGTCACCGCGGCTGTGATCGCCGCCTCGCAGAGCGACGACGCGCAGCTGCGGTCGGCCTCTGCCTTCACGCTCGGCGTGCTGGGCGGGCCCGCGGCCATCGAACGGCTCGAGCAGCTGGCCGGCGACACGGCTGACGATGTGCGGTTCAACGCGGCGCTCGCGCTGGCCCGGCAGGGTCGCGTGGAATCATTCGAAGCAATCACGGAAATGCTCTCGCTGCCCGACGTCGTCGTGGGCCCCGACGCGGCCGCCGATCCGGCTGCCCAGTCGCGGCGTTACAAGCGGGCGCTCGTGGTCGTCAATGCGCTGCGAGGCGTGGCATTGCTCGTCGATGCGACCAACGAGCCGCCGCCCCGCCAACTGCTCGACCGCGTGCAAGAGCTCACGCAAGACCCCGTGGGCGACGTGCGATCGAGCGCTACGGCCCTTCTCAAAAAGATCGAGCGGCTCTCCAAGCCGGCAGCCTGAACGGATCACGCGCTGAAGAATTCGTCGAGGGCGTCGCGGAGCATTTCCGTGTCGGTTTCGAGGCCCGTCAGCGTGTGGAAATCGATCGCCGTCCGCTCGCAATGGATCTCGAGGCCGTCGATCACGCAGGCCCCGGCGCCACGGGCTGCGGTCACCATGGGGGCGGGCTGGCTGACGAGCGCGAGGTCGGCCACGACCAGGTCCGGACGCAGGCCGGCCAGCGGCACGTTCGGCTTCGGGCCGCCGGCCGGCACCGCCGTCACGACGATGCCGACACGTTCCGGAATCGCGATCGCCGCCTCCCATGGAATGGCCGACGCAGGGGCGTCTGCCAGCCCGGTGAGCGCGTCGACGAGCGAGTTCGCCCGCTCGGGCGTGCGATCGCAGATGATGATCTCGGCGGCGCGGGCCAGCGACAGTTCGAGCGCGGTGGCCCGTGCCGCCGCCCCGGCTCCGATGATGAGCACGTGTGCCCCCACCGGATCGATGTGCGACCGCAGCGCCTCCACCACACCGCGGCCGTCGGTCATGTGGCCCGTGATGCCGGTGGGCTGACGATCGATCAGACCGACCGCGCCGGCGAACGTGGCCGCGGGGCTTGCCGAGGCGACGGTCGGGACCGCCGCGGCCCGCAGTGGACCCGCAAGCAGGCAGCCGCGAAATCCCATGGCCGCCACGCCCTGGATCGCTTCGGCAATACGTTCAGACTGAACGTCGAGCGTGACAAACTGCCAGTCGAGGCCCGCTGCAGCGATCATCCGCTCAAACAGGTATTGGGCAGGATTGCCCGCCGCCGGACAGCCCAGCAGGGCGACGACTTCCTGAAGGGCTGGGCTCGTCATGCTCGTCATGGTGGATCGCCACGTTCAAACCGTGACGTGCGTGACTGCGACAAATCGCGGATCCTGCCGGATGGGATCGAAGTCGGGCTCGGCGCCAGTGAGATCCCGATATCGATCGTCAAGCGAGATAGCCTTCGTGAGGTGCTCGATGGCCGCCTGCACGCTGCCTGCCAGCGAATGATAGCAGGCAAGGTTATAGAGCAGGATCGGCTCCCGCGGAGAGGCTTCGAGCCCCTGCTTGAGCGTTCCAATCGCCTCGTCGAGCCGTCCCAGCCGCTTCAGGCACCAGCCCATCCCCAGCCACGCCTCCAGCCGCTTGGGTTCCTGGTCGGCCACCATGTGGAAGGCGGCGAGCGACTCCTGCCAGCGGCCCAGAGCCCGTAAGGCCTCCCCTTCGAGCAGTTTTGCGATCGACGTCAGCCGAGTCGGATCGGGCAGGATCGCCAACAGATCGAGCGCGCGGTGCAGGAGCCTCTGGCCGCTCGGCGGCAGCGGCGTGTCCTGCTGCACCAGCAGTTCACCCAATTCAATGTAGCCGGATGCCTCCCTGAGGATGGCTTGGCGGCGGTGGCGTGGCATGGCGATCATGGATATGGAATTCTCCAAGTGCCGACCGGAGTATGAGTCAAGTGTAGTCCGGCCGAACGGCGTGTCTGCGCATCCCTTCTTACGCAGCCCGTGCCTCCGCGGGTCGTCACCGGCGGCTTTCAGTTTTTTCGCTTGTTTTTTCAGTTTTGTACGAAAATCCTGGCAGAGCGCCACTACTCAAGGAGGAGCCCCTTCTCGCCGCGGACGGTTCCCGGTGGCAGAGACTCTTCCCCCTATCCGCAACAGCACCCCGGAGCAGCCCCATGCGTCTCACGCTCAGAACACTCCTGGCCTGGCTCGACGGCGTGCTTCCCGACGATGAGCAGCAGGAACTTGGCAGGAAGGTTTCGTCCAGCGTCATGGCCACGCATCTGGTGGAACGCATCCGAGCGGCTGTGGGGAGGACCGCGATCGGCGCCCCCAAGCCGGATGGTCGCGGCCTCACGGAAGACCCCAACTCGGTCGCCGAATATCTCGACAACACGCTGTCGTCGGAGCAGTTGGAGGCCTTCGAGCGGATCTGCATTGAATCGGAGCTGCATCTGGCGGAGGTGGCCGCCTGCCACGGAATTCTGGCCCAATTGGCCCGCGATCCCGCGGTCGAGCATGGGCTGCACGGCGATGAGCGGCAGCGGATCCAGCAGCGACTGCGGGGGTTGCTGGCAGGTCTGCAGGATCGGGCCGCCACGGAACAGGCGGCGATCCAGGCCACGGGCGAAGACCACCGCGAGTCGCGAGAGACGGCGCGTGCCCTCCGCGAAGTGCTGGTCGGGGCCGGTGGGAATGGCTTCGCCGGTCCGCACCGGCAGCCGGCTGGGCCGGGGGCAGGTCGCTCGTCGCTGGCGGCATGGGCTGCCGCGGCGGTCGCGGTTGCCCTGCTCCTGACGCTGGCGGGGGTACTGGTCTGGTCGCTCGCTGGGCGCGGTGATCGCCGTTCACCGGATGTGGCGTTGGCGCAACCGCAGGAGCCGCCGGTCGAGCCCGCAGAGCCTGCGGCCGTCGCTCCGGTCACCGACGCGGACGAGAACCCAGCTCCCCAGAACCCAGCTCCACCAAACGCCGCCGTCGGAATGCCTGCGGAGACGCAGCCGCCCAAAAACACTGCGGGGCGCAGCGAGCCGGGCACGGAGCCAGCCACGGAGCAGCAGAAAGAGACGGCGGCAGGAGAGAAGCCGGCGATGCCCCAACAGGCGACGGCCGCCGCACCGGCTGCTGCGATGCCGGCCGCACAGGCACCGGCGTCGTCTCCGTTGGCTGTTTCCCCGCCAGCGGCAGGAGCAGCGGCCGAGCCCCAGGATCCGGTGGGATTCGTCGGGGGCG
>JBILKZ010000158.1:0-7735 GCA_044376405.1 Pirellulales bacterium | reverse complement strand
GACCGCCACCAGATCGTCGAGGATCCGGTTGGTGACGTTCTCGTAGAAGATCCCTTCGTTGCGGAATGCCTGCAGGTACAATTTGAGGCTCTTGAGTTCGACGATCAGGGCATCGGGCACGTAGCGAAACGTGAGCGTGCCGAAATCGGGCTGCCCCGTCTTCGGACAGACCGACGTGAACTCCGGACAGACGATCTCGATGCTGTAATCGCGGCCCGGAAACTGGTTGGGGAAAACTTCCAGCTGGTCGCGCGACGGCGGGGCGGTTGTGACTGATGTGCTCATGATGGATGCAAGTGTGCCATGAATCCCTCGTCTCCGAAAGCTCATCCGAAAGACGCCGCCCCCGGATCGGCTGTCGTGCTGCTTTCTGGCGGTCTCGACTCCGCCACTGCCGCCGCCTGGGCCGCCCGAGAAGGCTATCGGCTGTCGGCGCTGTCGATCGACTACGGCCAGCGGCACCGCTGCGAACTGGAGTCGGCGAGAGCCGTCGCGCAGGTGCTGGGAATCAGAGATCACGTCGTCCTGCCGATCGATCTGGCCGCGTTTGGCGGCAGTGCTCTGGTCGATCCGACTGCGGAGGTGCCGAAGGACCGGTCTGACGCCGACATCGGACACGGCATTCCCGTCACCTACGTGCCGGCGAGGAACACGGTGTTTCTCAGCCTGGCGCTGGCGATGGCCGAAACCCGCGGTGCCGCAGCGATCGTGCTGGGCGTCAACGCCATCGACTACAGCGGCTACCCCGACTGCCGTCCGGAGTTTCTCGCCGCGTTTCAGGAAGTCGCCCGGCTGGGAACGAAGGTGGGGGTCGAGGGGCGGCCAATCGAACTGGTCGCGCCCCTGGCCACGCTCTCGAAGGCGGAGATCATCCGTCTGGGGCTCTCGCTCGACCTCGACTACGGGCTCACGACCAGCTGCTACGATCCCGACAGCCGCGGCCGTCCCTGCGGCCGCTGCGATTCCTGCCTCCTGCGTGCGGCCGGCTTCGCCGCCGTCGGCGCGACCGACCCGCGAGCGGCCCTCTGACGCCAGCTGCGACAAGACCCCATGCGCATCGCCGAGATCTACGCATCATTGCAAGGAGAAGGCCTGCTCGCCGGCACGCCCAGCGTGTTCGTGCGCACCAGCGGCTGCAACCTCCGCTGCCACTGGTGCGACACGCCCTTCACGTCGTGGGAGCCCGTGGGCGACCAGCGCTCGGTGGCCGAGGTCGCGGCGGCGGTGACCGCGCTTGGCCGACACCATGCCGTGATCACCGGCGGCGAGCCGTTGCTCCTCCGCGATGTGGCCGAGTTGTGCCACACGCTCCGCGGACAAGGCATGCACATCACGATCGAGACGGCCGGCACGGTCTTTCTCGACGCTCCCGCCGACCTTGTGTCGATCAGCCCCAAGCTGGCTTCGTCGGCGCCACCGGCCGACACGCCCGGCAACTGGGCGGCCCGCCACGAAAATGATCGCCGTCGCGACGACGTGATCCTCGCGCTCATGGCCAGCGGCAACTACCAACTCAAGTTCGTCATCGATTCCCCAGAGGATCTCACGGAAGCCCTGGCGTGGATCGACGATCTCGCCGCGGCACGGCCCGAGGGCGTGGACCGCAGCCGTGTGCTTTTCATGCCGCAGGGCAGGGGACCTGAAGAACTCGCCCGGACGACGGCATGGCTCGAGCCCGAGTGCCACGCCCGCGGCATCCATCTCGCGCATCGCTACCACATCGAATGGTTTGGCCACACACGCGGGACGTGATTCACGAAAAACATCGTGCCCCGCAAGTACGCCACGGTTCGGGGCTGCCCACGCCCCGTTGCCGAGCCGCCGAAGCGAGCGGAGCGTGTCCGAGGAGCCCGCCCGGCGGTATACCGAACCATCACCGTCCTACTTCGCCGGAGCAGGCGCGTGGCCACGCGGGCCGAAGGCGAGCACGGTCGCGGCACCAGCTGCGACCACGAGCAGGCCGGCCAGAAACCAGGGACTGATCGCCGTCGTGGGCGTGTGGGCCAACGCGAGCGTCGTGAGCGTGTTGATCACCGGCGCACAGCCAAACACGACGGGCATCACCGTGAACGGCTTGCCGCCACAGGCGAAGGCGAGAATCGTGCCGAGGGCGCCGAGGGCGCCGAGCGAGCCCGCACCGAGGCTCCAGAGCGTGCCGGTGAATCCCCAAGTGCCCGTGTCGCCCATCGGCACGAGCAGTGCCAGCGGCACAAGCACGGCGATGAGGAAGTAGGCGGCACCGATGCAGATCAGCGGCCGCAGCCGGCTTCCCCCCATCGCCGCCTGGCCGCGGTGGAGCACGGGGCCGTAGGCGCCCCATGAGAACATCGCCATCGCGATCGACAGGAGGATCTCCAGGAACCGCTCGGCCTTCTTCTCCACCGTGGCCGGCTTTGCCGCTTCGCCCCTCACCGCATCGATCGGCGCAGCCTCGGCGGAGGCATCGTCCGTCGAGGCCTTCTGGGCTGCAGCTGCCACGGACACCGGCGCGGCGTGAGCCTGATTCTGTGGCTGCGGCTTGAAGACAAGCACGGTCACGGCGCCCGTGATCACGAGAATCAGGCCGGCGAGAAATGGCGCCTTCAGCTGGTTGAACGAGCGGTTCATGAAGGCGGTGAGCAGCGTGTTGACCACCGGCGCGCCGCCGAACACCAGCGGCATCACGTAGATTGGTTTGCCGCCGAAGCCAAGCGCGAGGATCACGCCGAGCGCCCCGAGCGCGCCGGCCGTGCCAGCGAGCATGCTCCAGAGGACGCCCTTGTTCGTCCAGCCGCCCCGCTCACCCCCTCGGGCAAGAAGCGCGAGGGGCACGATGACGGCGATCACGAAGTAGGCAAGGCCCACGCACATGAAGGGCCTCAGGTTCGAGTGCATCGCCTCACGGCCAAAGTGGAGCACGGGCCCATACACGCCCCAGCAGAAGGCTGTCAGGGCGATGGCGGCGAGCATTCCCAGAAACTGCATCATCGAACGTTCTCCACAGGGGGCGAATCAGACAGGCGAGCCGGAATCCTTCAGGAGCTGGAACATCCTACTCCCAACGTCGTCCGCCGTGAGGAGCCGCATGCAATCGTGGTGCTGGAGCGGGCAGACACGCCTGCCGCAGGGAGAGCAGGAGAGTTCGAGCCGCATTTCCACGAGATGCCGCTGGTCGGAACGGCTGAGCCGTGGATCCATGGGCCCGAGCAGCACGACCGTTGGCGTGCCAAATGCCGCCGCAATGTGCCGGGGGCCGCTGTCGGTGGTGACCAGCACATCGGCCCGCCGCAGCACCGCCTTGGAGAGGCCGAAGGGGAGCTTGGGCTCGTCGGCCAGGCTCTGCACCGCCGGATGGTTTGCCGTGCGCACGAGTGCGCGGGCCTCGTCGCGGTCGCCGGGGCCGCAGTGCACGAGCACGCGGGCCCCGGGCAGCCGGTCGATCGCCAGCTTCGCGAGCGCCGCAAAGCGATCGGCCCCCCAGGACTTCGAGGGACCGTAGGCGCCGTTGTCGTTGAACACGATCAGCGGTCCGACAGCCCCCGCGTGTGCTGCGGGAAACAGCCGGCCCATCACGTCGTCGGCCAGCGACTCATCGGCCGGCGTGGTGGCCAACTCCAGCGTGAGAGGCTGCCGCGGCACGCCGATCCGCGCAGCCAAGTCCATTGCATGGCCAGCCAGCGACACAGGCTCGACGCGAAACCAGGAGCCTGGTGACCATGGGGACAGCCCGCCCTTTTTCGCCGCTGCTCGCGGCGCCGCAAGCGGATCGGTGAGGAGCCACCGCCGCCCATGCCTGGCGAAGCCGACCCGTCGCCGCGCGCCGCCGGCCCAGGCGAGTGCCGCCGAGGAGAGCGAGTTGGGCACGATGACCGCGATGTCGGCCCGATCAGCACGGAGCTGCCGCGCGACCGCCCGAAACCGCCGCGTAGGATCGCGGCTCTGACGGTCGTAGAAGACCAGCCGATCGAGCCACGGCGTGCCCTCGAGCAGTTCCGCGAACATCGGCTTGGCCACCCCGGTGATCCGGGCGGACGCACCAAAATGATCGCGGACCGCGCGGAGCATGGGCGTGCTCATCACCAGATCACCAACCCACCGCGGCAGAATCACGACGATATGCATGGGGCAGACACTACCCCGACAGCCGAGAAAAACTCAAACGCAATACAGGCCCGTTACGGCCGGCCAGCGGATGTGGCCGGCTCAGCCGGCCTCCGCGAGCACTTTCCCCGGCTCGAGCCGGGCCACTCGTCGGGCAGCCGCGAAACCGGCGATGACGGCGGCAGCGAGCGTCAGCCCCCAGGTGCAGGCGATCCAGCCTACCGGAACGCCGGCGCGGCCCACCACAAACGCGGGGACGAGCGCCAGGCAGCCGGAGAGCGTGCCCACCGCGAGCCCCAGAGCCACCATGAGCAGCGTCTCCAGCACCACGACCAGCCGCAGTCTCGCCCCCGTAAACCCGACTGCGGCCATCAGGCTGAGGGCCCCCCGTCGCTCGAGCACGCTCTGAAACTGCACGGCGGCCACGCCCGCGGCGCCCAGCACGAGGCCGAGCGTGCCAAGCGCCTGGAATCCCGCGAGGAATGTATTCTGCACCGCCTGGAGGCTGCGAAGGCGGTCGGTCGTGCGTGTGACCGTGACCCCCGCGTCGGCCCACGCGGCGGCAATCGCCCCCGCCACGCGGTCGGTGGTCGTCTCATCGGCGGCGCCGGCATCGACGAGCGCGAGGGCGTAGCCGGACGCTTGAGGAAACAGCCGTTCGAAATTCCTCTCCGACACGATCAGGAAGCCCTGCAGGATGCCCGGCTCCAGCAGGCCTACGATTTCAAACAGGGCGGGCCCGCCATCGACCGGCAGCTCAAACCTTGCTCCGATGCCGCCAAGCTTGAGCGCCCACTGCGCCGTGGCCTGATCGATGATGACGGGAGTCGCCGGCCTTGTCGTGTTCTCCGGCCCAGCCGGAGCAGAGCCAGCCTCACGGTCGAGAAGCGTCCATGGATTCGCGTGCTGGCCTGGTGCCTGATCGACGAACCGGAATCCACCCCGCTCGATGAACGACGCAGCCACGCCGAGCACGGTCGGCTGGGTGGGCGCGTAGAGGTTCACGCAACTGGCGTCGTCGCCCGCGGACGACCTGATCCTGGCGATCGTGCAGGAGGAGAGCACCTTCCGATCGGCGTCTGAAAGCCCGAGCGACTCCCGCGCGACGGGATCGGCTGGGTCGATGCCGGTCGGGCTGCCAAACCTGGCCATGAAGGTCCAGCCACCGGTGGGAGCATCGCGATCCTGCGGCCGCTGCGGCGGATGAACCGCAAACGACGAGACCGCCACGATCAGAAATTCAGCGCAGGCCACGATCGCCGCCACGGAAAACGCCCGCGACCGCGCGTGCGTGAGCCCTCGCCAGGCCAGATCAGACAGCGTGCGAAGCGGACGATGGCTGCCGATCGCGGTCCGCCCCAGCAACAGCCTCACGCCGGCCAGCAATCCGGCCAGCGCCGCAAAACCGGCGGCGAAGAACAGCCCCACGGCCGCCTGCGGATCGGCGCGACGCGCCCACCACGCCAGAGCGACGGCCACCGCCGGGCCAACCGCGGCCAGCCCCACCACGATCGGCCCAGCCAGCCCACGGACCGTCGGCGGTTCACCTCCAGCTGATTTCAGCATCGTCAGTGGTGGCAGCCTCGCTGCCCGCCAGGCGGCGGCGGCCGCCGCGACGAGCGACACGGCAGCAGCCCCGATCGCCGCGGGCACAAGCGTCCGCAGCGAAGAACCGGCAAAGGCCTGCGTCCCCCTGGCGAACACCACACTCGATCCGGCCGCGACGCCGGTGTTCCACGCCTCGGCCAGCCAGTCGAGCAGCAACCGCGCCCAGAGCGGCCCCACGAGCGAGCCGACCACCACGCCGCCGACCGCCGCCAGCCCCGCCACGAGCACAAGCAGCCGGGCCACCCGGGCAGCCGGCCAGCCAATGGCCGCCAGGATGCCGATGTCGCGGCGCCGCGCGGCCACCAGCAACGAAAAGAGCAGCCATTCAAGCAGGAGCCCCGAGGCCACGACGAAGCTCGAGAGCGCGAGAAACAGGCCGCCGAACGGCGTCGACCCCCGCGCCGCCGCCTCCGCATGGGCCCGCAGCGGCACCACCTTCATCCCCATGCCGTCGGCTGGCATCGCGTCGGCCAGGGCGGCGCGTGTCGCGTCGGCCACCTGAACTGGCTGCTCGGGCATGTGCCATGCCGTCGTGGCACCGAACCGACTGCCGGCCAGCCGCCGCGCGACGTCAAGCGAGACGAAAGCCTTCGGGGTCGCGCCGTGCGCCTTCCAATAGCGATCATCCTCGTCATGCGGCGGAACGGTGCGAACGCGGCTACGGTCGAAGGGGAAGGGGGGATCCCAGTCGGCGATCGAGGCCTCGTCTGTGATCCCCTCGACCTCGGGCACGAGATCCCGCGCGACGGCGGCCCCGCGCATGCTGGCGATGCCGCTCACCTTCAACGGACACGCCGCCTCCTCCACCCGGCCGTGCAGCGTCTCCGGCAGGAAATACTGCAGCCTGATCGAATCGCCCACCGCCACCGGCACGCCCTGGGAAGCGAGATCGTCAGCCATCCAGCGGTCGATGACGATCTCATCGGGCCCCGGCATCGCGAGCAGGCCGCCCTGTTCATCGACGAGGTCGCCGACGGGCAAGCTCGTGGTGTCGATGCCGACGACGGTCGAATACGGAATGCTCGCCTTATCGGGCCTGCCATCCACCAGCGGTGTCATCGCATTGGCGAGAAATGCGAGCGTGGGACGGCCACCGATTGGCCCGAGCACCCGCTCCGCCGCGCGGTCCGCCGCAGGCGGAAGCAGCAGCCGCCGCGAACTCAGCCGCCAGGCTCCGCTGGCCGCCGGCGTGTCGAAGACGAGCCCGACGTCGTCGAGCGAAGGCTTGACCGCCGCCCGCAAGATGTCAGCATCATGCGCACCATGCGCCGCGGCAGCGCCAGTCTCTTTCGCGTGGCCTCCGGCGGCGCGGCCACTGGAGGCGACGGAGAGCAGCACGTTGGCAGAGGGCACGGCCCGTCGGAGGATCGCCTGCGCGGTGGCCAGCGACGTGACCGCCAGCCCGCCGGTCACCTGCGTGGGCCGCAACGAGAAGTCTCCGAGCCCCTCGGCCGGCAGCACCTCCGCCACCCGCAGCCGCCTGCTCCACGAGTCGGCGGTGCGGCGGCCCAGCGGGCTGTCGGCGGGCACGTCGCCCAGCTTCGTGATCCGGAGCACAATCGCGTCTCCCTGCCTCGCTCCGAGGCTGTCAGCGAGCACGCGATTGATCGCCACGGTGTCCGCGGCTGGAACCTCTGTCAGCGGAACAAACCCCAGCGAATGCAGGTCATCGCAGGCCAAAAGCGTTGCCCGCGCAGTTCGGACGGCACGATCGCCGGCGGTTCCCTCGAGCGACACCTCGATCACGATCGCTGGCACGACCGCTGGCACGATCTGATCGGCGGCGGCACTTGCCGTGGCGGCCGACGACCCTAGACGGGTCATGGTCTCGTCCGCGAGCTCTGCGCGAAAGAATCCGTCGAAGAGCACCGCCGCCTGAATGCCGCCGAGGCGGGCCAGGGCCAGCCGCCGCAGTCCCTGCGTGAGCGCATCCCCGACGCCCAGTGCCCCGGCGATGGTCGCAGCCACGATGCCGCAGGCTGCGGCCAAGGCCACGAGGTGTGGCCACCATTGTCGCGTCAGTCGCAGGGTCAGCCCGACGAGGCTC
>JBILKZ010000060.1:0-21935 GCA_044376405.1 Pirellulales bacterium | reverse complement strand
AACACGCTCGTGCCACGTGGCAGCCAGCCGGCAAAGAGCCGCCGAGCCGAGGGCATGAATCCCAGTTGTTGGGGCGGGGCAGCTAGAGCACCGTTCCCCATCTGCGTGCCTAAAGCTGGAACTGGCGTGCCTGAAGCTAGCTGCGTGTCTAAAGCTGGCGTGCCACTTTTTCCTGCTAGCTGCGTGTCTAAAGCTGGCGTGCCACTTTTTCCTGCTAGCTGCGTGTCTAAAGCTGGCGTGCCTGCGGCCGACGGTCCTGCATCGCTCACCGCCTGCGCGACGGCAATGCTCGCATCCTTGATCGCGGCCATCGCCTCGCCAATCGACGCGGCGTTGGCGTCGGAGGCGTCTGCGGTCGCGACGACGGCCGGCGCGGGCGGCACGACGCCAGGTGGCGTCTCCAGATCGCCCAGCCACGCCCAGCGGAATTCACCTGCCGGCGGTTCGATCCGCACCCACAGTCCCGCGTGGCGCCCTGCGGCAATCCGCACCTCGTCGATCACCTGCACGCGTTCACCCGCTTCGAGGCTCACTTGGGCGACATGCCGCAGGTCGTTGAGTTGCGATCCCACCCGCGACACGGCGCTGTCGGTCACGATCACGCCGACGCCCCGACCGGAAGCCTGGCCAGTCGGAGGATCGCCGATGACAGAGACCGCATCGACATCACACGCCCGCAGCCAGCTGAAGCTGCCATTCCCGGGCCGCACGGCGACATAGCCCGACGGATCGACGGCCCACACTTCGACCGCCGTACCGGCGACGAGCCGCTCAGTGGGATAGAAGTCGTCGCCCGGCCCGGCGCGGAGATAGGTGTGGTCAGCGATGACCCGGACGGTGGCGGGAAAGGGGCCCGGGTGCTCATCGGCGGCAGCGACCGCGGCGCACACGATCAACGGAATGATCGCTGCGAAACAGCTGAAGGTGCGGCTGAAGGTGCGGCAGATGACCACGAGTTTCATCCCTGAAAAACAGGCGCGTAGACGAGGCTTGGGCACCTCGTCTACGCGCTGCAAGGGGCCGCACCGAAGCGAACCCTCGGAGGGTCTTGTAGACCACCCGAGGCCGAGGCTCAAGCCGCGATTTTTGCCGCGCGAGAAGGCCGGGAAATCGGGCCCTGCCAGCCTCCCAGACACCCCACCTTCGTGGTGTTTCGCCTGTGGCGGGGCGATCCAGGCAGACTGCGCCGAGGGTGTCGGCCATGCTAGCGAAGCCAGCGCCAGCAGACCCCCTCACCAGCGGTCGACCGGGCGGTCGAGGATCTCACGGAGCAGGATCACCTGTCGGACCGTGACCGGATTGCGGAGCAGATGCATCAGTTCCTCCGCCGGCGTCGGCGGCGACGTCCGCGACGCGGCGCCGGCCTGCGGTTCTTCTTGCGTGATCGTGCCCCGCAAGTGCGTGAGCTCGCGTGAAAAGGCGTCCTGCACGTGGCGGGCGACCGATTCGCTCTGCGGCTGTGGTTGCTGCGGGGCTGTCTCGGTGACTCGGGCGGCGGCCTCTCGCGTCACTGTGTTCTTCTTCGGCTCCCGCCGGACAGGTGCCGCAGCCCGCGGTGCCTGCGGAGCACGACGATCTGCATCGGCCCGCCGTTCCGGCTGCGGTAGCTGCGGCCGCGTCGCCGCCCTCGGCTCGCTCTTCTTCATCGTGGGCTGATTGATCGTGGGCTGCCGCTTCTTCTCGCCGGTCGCCTCGCGGAGGAATTCGGCGATCTGCTTCTCGAGAACGCTCCGCGAATCCGCAGCATCCTCGTTCGCTGGCTGCGGCGGCCGGGGCCGATCGCGGGCCGGGTCGAACCGTGGCAGCGGCGGCGGTGGCTGCTGGCGTCCGCCCCCCTGGAGCCGGCGAAATACCGCAAACACCTGCGACACGATCCAGAACGCGACGAACAGAAACGGCAGCAGCGCCTCGAGCCAGTCGAACCCGGCGGCAAACAGCACGCAGGTGGCGATGGGACTCTGCATCATTGCACCGAGGCGGTGCCGGGTGTCGTGCCGGTGGCGATCGTCCGCCGCATGTCGGTGTCGGCCTGAAGGTTTCGCAGCTTGTAGTAATCGAAGATGCCGAGTTGGCCGGAGGTGAGCGACTCGGCGACCGCCTTGGGCACGGCCGACTCTGCCTCGACGAGCGCCGCCCTGCTCTCCTCGATGCTGGCGATCATCTCCTGCTCCTTGGCGACGGCCATCGCCCGGCGACCCTCGGCATTGGCGCGGGCCACGCGGGTGTCGGCCTCGGCCTGGTCGGCCTGAAGCCGGGCGCCAATATTGGAGCCGACGTCGATGTCGGCGATGTCGATCGAGACGATCTCGAAGGCGGTGTTGGAATCGAGCCGGCGCGCCAGCACGGTCTTCGAGATCATGTCGGGATTCTCCAGCACGTCGGTGTGACGCTCCGCCGCACCGATCGCCGACACGATGCCCTCGCCGACACGAGCGATGATCGTCTCCTCCATCGCCCCACCGATGAGCTGGTTGAGGTTCGTGCGGACGGTCACGCGGGCCCTCACCTTCAACTGCACGCCGTTCTTCGCGACGGCGTCGAGTGTTTCCCGCCCGCTGTTCTTGCCCGGGCAGTCGATCACCTTCGGATACACGCTCGTCTGCACCGCCTCGCGGACATCGCGGCCCGCCAGGTCGATGGCGGTGGCAAGCTTCCAGTCGAGTTCCTTGATCTTCGCCTTGTTGGCGGCGATCAGCGCCTGCACGACCAACGGCACGCGGCCGCCGGCGAGGTAGTGGGCCTCGAGCGCCTGCTTGGTGATGCCGGTCGAATCCCCGAGCCCCGCCTGCACCGCCATGATCTTGCTCCGCACGATCACCGTCGGGCTGACCTTCTTGAAGCTCATCGCGACCAGATCGAAGAGGCCGATCCCCGCGCTCGATGCATACGACTGGAGCCAGAGCCGCAGGTACCTCGCGAGCATCGCGAAGACCACGAGGAAGGCGAAAATTCCCAGGCCGATCAGGATCAGGGGCAGCATCGGGCACGCTCCAACGGACGTTCAAGGGGACGGGACGGAATAGACTGTAGCGTTGTTCCGGGGTGGGCTGCGGTCAACCAGGAAAATAGGGACGCAGGAAAATAGGGACGGGAGCTATTTTCTGCCTCCGACGTCGCTCTCTTCCGAATGAACTGGGAAAACAGCTCCCGTCCCTATTTTTCCCCAATTCCGTCGAACTCAAACTCCTCGAGCGTCGGGGAGAGGGCGGAATCGCCGACTGCGGCCGGATTTTCCGCTGCTCCCGCTGCGATCGGAGGAATCGGCAGCACCGGCGCCGCCGCTGGCGGCTCCGCGGGCCGCACGACCAAGGCGGTGCCCTGCACGCCGACCGCCTCGATGGCGGCCCCGGCGTCGATCGGCCCCCCTTCGCTCATGGCCTCCACCGCTTCGCCATCGATCTCCACGCGGCCCCACGGCAACAGCTCGCTCACGGTCCGCCCCGAGTGCCCGACCAGTTCCCGTACGTGCCGCCGCCGCTCGAGATCGGGCAGCACATCCGCGGCTTCTGGCGCGGGGGGCAGCACGCGTCTTCCCAGCGGCGTCTCCGGAAACCAGCGAAATGCCAGCGACAGAACCGCCGGCACCGCCAGCACGACGACCGCCAACGCCGCCATGCCGGCCGTGGCCCCCTGCTCCAAAAAAGCCGTCGCCACGGCGGCGATGAGCGCGGCGATGCTCACGAAGCCGAGAATGCCGCCCGATGGCACGAACACCTCGAGCACCATCACGCCGAGCCCCAGCAGCAACAGCGTGACAACCCACAGCAGCGTATTCATACCGGGGCACTCGGCCGCATGAGCGGCTCTACGAGCAAGCGGCCACCGCGGACCTCGACCACGCGGACGGGCGTGCCCGGCTCCACGAGCGAGCCATCGCTGGTCACCTCGCGCACCCGGCCATCGATCCGTGCCTTGCCCGCCGGGGCGAGCCTCGTGGTCGTCGTGCCCTCCATGCCGATGAGCGCCTCGAGTCCGTCCTCCTCGAGCGTGTCGTCCACCGCGGACGGTGGTTCGAGCAAGACGTTCCGCAGCACGGGCGTGGACGGCAGCCACTTCCGCAAGAGCAGCCCCAGGAGTGACACACCCACGGCTGCCCCCAGGATTCCCAGGAGCGACCACTGCAGCTGCCGGATCTGGTAGTCGTTGGTCGGAAGCACGAACGACTGGCTCGCCAGCACGAGCGATGCGATCAGCAGCACGCCCCCACCGAGTCCCAGCACGCCGAAGCCAGGGAGCACAAAGATCTCGGCAGCGAGGCAGAAGAGCCCGGCCAGAAACAGCATCACTTCCAGCCAGCCGCTCGTGCCGTGCAGGTATTGGCTCCAGAAGTAGACGATGAACGCCACCATCGACACGAAGCCGCCGAGGCCGAAGCCCGGGGTGTGCAGTTCGATGTAGAGTCCGGCACCGCCGATCAAGAGGAGCAGCCACGCCAGGCCGGGGCTCGCCAGCGCATCGAGCAGACGATCGGCCCACCCGGGCTCGGAGAGGGCGATGTCGCCGGTGAGCCCGTAGGTTTTCACGAGCCCGTCAAAGCCATCGACCAGATGCGTCGCGAGCCCGAACGATTCAGCCGAGCGGCCGGTGAGCTGGATCGGCCCGGTGCCCACCTTCGCCCCGACCTTCCATGAGTCGCGGTCATCCCGCGCAGCCAGTTCCTCGCCTGAGAAGTATTCGACACGGCCGGTTTCCTGCTGGGTCGCCTGCTCCACGTCGATGCCTGGCACGACCACCGCCACAGGCAGCGACCACGATCGCTCCCGCTGCTTAGCGACCCCCTCCCGCCACGAGGCTGCCACGGCGGTGGCCTGTCGGCCGCCGATGGAGGCGTCTCCCTCGCCCCCCAGCACGGCGTCGGGATGCATCACCAGTTCATCGCAGGCCAGCGCCACCAGCGCCGCATCGCCACGCGCCTGCCTGGGCACATAGGCCACCGTCCGCACCCGGGCGGAATCGAAGGCGGCCAAGCGATTGGCCAGCACGAGGCTCTGCTCGGGGCTGCCGCCGGCCGAGTCGACACGAAGGCAGAGAAAGTTGGCACCGTCCGCGACGGCCCGTTCGATCTGCTGCCGCGCCCGCGCCACGGAGTCGGCGGTGATCGGACCGGCGAGCACGATCTGCGCCGCCTTCCAGCCGCCGTCCAACGATGGATCGATGGCGAGCACTCGTTCATCGACGCCCAGGCTTCGCGCCAGTTCGGCAGGTGTCTTCGCGAGCATCCGCACGAAGCCGAGTTCACGGGCCCGGCGGCCGGTGAGGGCCAGCGGCAGCGGCGTGAGTTCCTCAGTGTCGAGCACCGCAGACTTCTGCCTGATCGCTTCCACGTCTCGGGCGGCGACGAACTGCTCACCATCATCGGTTGCGACCCTTGTCACCGTGGCGGACGGATCGAGCAGTGCCACTGCCACCGCCGGCGGCACCGTCCGTCGCCGGGTGGCGATCTGCACATAGGCCGCCCGCATCGCGTCGTCGACCGCCGGCTCATCGGCGTTGGCCGGACCGAACACGGCGTCGGCCGGCATCACGATCTCCTCGCAGGCAAGTGCCACGAGCACGGCGTGGCCGGTGGCACCGGCGGGCAGAAAGGCCACCGTCTTGATGCCGTCGAGCCGGCCATCGCAGAGGAACCTCGCCAGTTCGAGCGATCGGCCAAAATCACTCCCGCCGCTGCTGCCATTGTCGGCCGGATCAAATCGCAGCACGAGCACGCCGCGTTCGTTGCCCCGCTTGAGCCGGTCGAGCTGCCGCAGGATGGCCGCCTCCACCTGAGTGTCGCGGGTGCCGGTGATCGGCAGCCTCACCTCGACGGCAACGGCCTCCGCGGCGTCGGCCGACCGGGCCGGCACGACGGCGGCCGCCAGCGCGGCGAAGCACACGACGCACGCCTGCACGCAGCGGTTGGTGACGAGTTGGATCGGAGAAACCGCCCGGCGGTGACACATTGCTGGCCTTGAAAGCGCTGGGCCGAGAAAAACACCCCCGAATTCTAAGACCGTGCGGCGGGGAGTCAAAAAGTCTGCCTACTGTTGTATAGTGAGGCCGTATGAACACTCCCCAAACGACAGCCACCGCCTCTCCCGTTATCCGCGAACTCATCGGCCTGGTCGAGGCCAAGGCCTTGAAACGCGGCACCTTCCGGCTTGCCTCGGGCCGCGAGGCGAGCTTTTATCTCGACGCCAAGCAGGTGGTTCTCGACGCCCACGGTGCGATGCTCGTGGGGCGGGCGATCCTTGAACGCCTGCGGTCGCTCGGTCCCCTGCCGGCGGCAGTGGGCGGAATGTCGATTGGAGCCGACCCGATCACCAGTGCCGTGATCACGATGGCGGGTGTCGAGGGGCTGCCGCTCAAGGGATTCATGGTCCGCAAAGAGCCGAAGGATCACGGCACGAAGAAGTATGTGGAGGGGCCGGTGGAGCCGGGCCAGCGGGTTGTGATCGTGGAAGACGTGACCACGACGGGCGGTTCGTCGCTCCTCGCGATCGATCGCGTGCATGAGTTCGGCCTCGTCGTCGAGCGGGTGGTGACGGTGATCGACCGGCTCGCCGGTGCGAAAGACGCGTTTGCAGCCCGTGGCATCCCGCTTGAGTCGCTCGTGACCATCCGCGACCTTGGGCTAGAACCGGAGTGATATCCCCCGGCTTGCGCCGGGGGCTTCTATGGGAATACAAGCCCTGAGCGCAAGCGACGGGATTCCCGTGTGCATACAAGCCCTGAGCGCAAGCGACGGGATTCCCGTGTGCATACAAGCCCTGAGCGCAAGCGACGGGATTCCCGTGTGCATACAAGCCCTGAGCGCGAGCGACGGGATGATGTCCATGCAAACCCGCCATTTGCACCAGCATGCCCGGCAGTCGTAGGCTGACTGTCATGAAGACGCGCGACGCTCTCTGCCGCTGGATCTGCCGTTGCTCACTCGTTGGCATCCTGGCCACGGGCGTGTGGGTCACACCGTCGACGGTCCGCGCAGCGGGCCAGACCTCCACCGCCGAGATCGAGGCGCTCGTCGAAAGGCTCGGCGCCACAGACTACGCCGAACGCGAGGCGGCCGCGGCCCAGCTCAACGCCCTCGGTGCCGCCGCGGTCGATCCGCTGCTGGCCGCCGCGGAAGTGAGCGCCGACCTCGAGATCGCGCTGCGGGCTCGGTGGCTCGTCGACACGATTCCCCTCGACACCGAGCGCGACCCGCCCGAGGTCTCGAAGCTGCTCGACAAGTTTAAGCGGAAGGGTTTCGCCGAACGCGTGCAGGTGATGCATAGGCTCCTGCGGGTCGACGACGACGGCGGTATCGAAGCCCTCGCCCGGATCGTGCGGCTCGATCGATCGCCCATGGGCTCCCGCGTGGCGGCGGCGCTTCTCGCCCGCGAATGGCAGCCGAACGATCCGGCCTGGGGAGGCATCCGCGACCGCATCGCCGCTGGGCTCGGCGCGAGCACGCGACCGGCGGCGGCATTCCTGCGGTCTGTGGTCGCGTTCTCGTCCGCTGGTCCCAACGCCGCGCGGGAGCAGGCCCTTGCAGACTCCGTCGCCGCATTTGAACAGCTCGCGGGCCCGGTGGCCGACGGCACGAACGGTGCCGCGGTGGCGGGTGGACCGGGGCCCGCCGGCGATGCGGCCTCAGCCGGCACGATCAGCGAGACCACGCTGCGCATCTTCCAACGCTGCCGGATCCAGATGCTGCTTGCGGCGGACAAACGCGACGATGCCATGGCCGAGTCGCGACTGCTGCTGCGGGCCTGCTTCGATCCGGACCAAGAGAAGGATGCGGCTACCGCCGGCGAGGAAGCGGCGGGGATGCTGGTCTGGCTGGTCGAACGCGGGCTGCCGGAGGCGGTCGACCTGCTCGCGGCCGATCGTCCGGAACTCATTCGCACAGATGCCCTGGTGGGCTACGCCGCGGCGGTCGCCGAGAAGGCCCGCACCCACAAGGCCCAGGCCGACACGCTCGCCGCGGCGGCCTTTGCGCAGACAGCCGGCACCAACGCCGAGTTCGTCGACCGCCTCCAGACGGCCATCCTGCTGGCGAAGTGGGGGGCGACCGATTGGGCAAACCGCGAATACGCTGCGCTCGTCGATAACCCTCAG
The DNA here is from genome assembly GCA_044376405.1 of Pirellulales bacterium. Taxonomy (GTDB): domain Bacteria; phylum Planctomycetota; class Planctomycetia; order Pirellulales; family UBA1268; genus CAMCQY01. The sequence goes on along the minus strand of JBILKZ010000060.1, from coordinate 13,853 downwards.
ACACCGGCCGCGCAGTTCGCGCTCGCCGCGATCATGTTCGCTGAGTTCCTGCACGACCAGGAGCGGGAAGACGAGGCCGCGGCCTGCCTCCGCCGGTTGCTGGAAGGCCGCAAGGGAAAGGGCGACGGCAAGAACAACGGGAAAGGAGACGCCGAAGGCGATCAGATTCTGCAACAGGTCGGACGCGATCCGCGGTCGATCCGTTCACGGATGCACTACTTCGAATCGTGTGCAGCCGGTCTCCGGGGCGATGCCGCTGCCCGTCGCAAGGCGATCGAAGAGTCGTTGCGAGCCTATGCGAAGGACGTCGACGCCCTGATCGGCCTTTACACGCTTCCCGACAATACTTCCGTCCAGAAGGCCGACGCGGTGGCGCGGATCCGGCGGGCTCTCGAGCAGATCGAGAATGAGATCCAGGCTGTCCCAGACGACACCAACGGCTACAACGAGTATGCCTGGCTCGTGGCCAACACCGAGGGCGACCTCCCGAAGGCCACTCGCTATTCCAAGCTGTCGCTCGTGAAGAGTTTCGACAGTTCGAGCTACCTCGATACGCTTGCCCACTGCCAGGCGGCGGCGGGCAACAAGGCTGCAGCCATACGGACACAGTCGCTGGCCATGCGGCAGGAGCCACACAACCGCACGATCCGCAAGAATCTCGCCCGCTTCCAGGGGCAGGCAGCGGCCCGGTGATTCACGCCAACATCCCCCGGCTCGCGCCGGGGGCTTGTATGGAACGGTCACACCCTCCAATACAAGCCCTGAGCGTCAGCGACGGGATCCAGTCCCTGGCCCACGCGTTTCGTATCATTGCGTCACCATGCACACGCATCATCTCGCGCTGCCCGACGTCCGCCTCGCCGTTCACATCCGTGGCCGCGGCCGCCCGATGCTCTTCCTGCATGCCTTTCCGCTCGACCACCGCATGTGGTCCGCGCAGGAGCCGTTGGCCGAGCACCTCCGGCTGATCATGCCCGACCAGCGTGGCTTCGGCGGCAGCCGCTCGGCCGGCGGCCCTGCGAGCATCGAGCAGTTGGCCGACGACGCGGTGGCGATCCTCGACGCGCTTCACGTCGACCAGCCGGCGATCGTCTGCGGCTGCTCGATGGGAGGCTACGTTGCCCAGCACGTCGCCATCCGCCATCCCGCGCGAGTACGGTCGCTCGTGCTCGTCGACACGAAACTGGAGGCCGACACGCCCGACGCGCGGGCGGCACGGGTCGACCTCGCCGCCAAGGTGCAGAGACTCGGCCCTGAGGTCGTGGCTGCAGCGATGGTGCCCAGGCTGGTGGCGACAGCCCCTGAAGCCGGCAGCCCGCCGCGCCGCGATGAGATCGAGGCCCTGCTCCACACCATGATCCTCGAACAGCCGGTGAGCACGATCGTCGCGGCGCTCGCGGCGCTTGCCACGCGGCCCGACATGACCGAGGCGATGCGTGCATGCTGCGTGCCCACACTTCTGGTGGTGGGTGCCGACGATCAGATCACGCCGCCTGCATGCCTTGCCCGCGCCGAGGAGATCATTCCCGAGGCCCGGCTCTTGATCGTGCCGCACGCGGGCCACATGACGCCGCTGGAAACACCCACCGTGTTCAACGCGGCGGTGCTTTCGTTTCTTCGGGAGGCGGAGGCTCTCGATCATTGATGGGCGGGCCCATGCCGGGCCCGGGTCCCATACCGGGTCCAGGTCCGCGCGGCCGGGGTGGCGGGCCCGGCGGGCGTGGATGATCCTCCCGACGAAACTCAGGCGGCGGACGACGGCGATTCTCCCATTCGCGTTCGAAATACGGCCGCATCGGATCTCGGCCATCTCGGCCGTCCTGACGCGGCTCCTGACGTGAGTCGATCCGCGTCCAGCGGTCGAGCCACTCGAGCCGATCCTCGGCGGAGAGATCGATGACATCACGCCGGTCGGCCGGGTCGCGGAGTTGCACCCACAAGTGCCAGATCCGAGCGGCCTTGAGGAGCTGCTCGCGACTGGGATCGGCCAGGGCCCGACCAAGCGCCACCAGATCGCTGCGGTCGGCTCCACTCAGGCGTTGAAACGTTCCGGCCGATCGCTCCAACTGTCGCCGCGCGGTGTCGGGCATCTGCAGCACCTGTTCTCGCCGCGCCACCAGCGTCTCGCGGCTCGTGGTGACGTCGCCGGCCGTTCGCAAGGCCGCGATCGCCGCATCGAATGCCTCCGCATTCTCGCGGACGTCGGCCTTCGACTGCGCCGGCGGCGGCCGCCGTGGCGGGGGATAGCCGCCCTTGGCCACGGCCTCCAGAAAACCCACCGATCCAGCCTCGCGGAGCAGGTCGAGGTGTTGCACGACCGGCAGGCTGGCGAGAATTGTCCACTCGGGATTCGGCACGGTGGCGCGGCCCACGGCGATCCCGGCGAGAAGCGACGCCAGCACGATCGCCGCGCCGGGCAGCCACTGCCGCACGGGTGGCCATGCCGCGGCCTCAGCGGGCCGGCCGCCGCGGGCAGTCGTGGCTCCGCTGCCTGTCCGGGACATCATCCCCCCAGCAGGCACGGCCGCCATCTCGATGATGGTGGCCATCATGTCGGGGGAGGCTGCGGCGGCGGGCAGCACGTCGAGCAGTTCCCAGACCTCTCCCAGTGCGAGCGAGGGATCGGTGGCGGCGGCATCGTCGACGGGGGTCGGCAACGCGTTCTGCGGCGTCGAAGCATCCCGCGGAGGCTGCGTCATGGCTCGTCCCCCTGCATGTAGGGCGCGATCGCCTCGCGGAGCTGGTCTCGCGCCCGAAACAAGAGCGACTTCACGGCCGGCACGGTGAGGTCCATGGCCGCCGCGATCTCCTCATAGGAACACTGTTCGAATTTCGCCAGCAGCACGGCCATCCGCTGCCGCTCGTTGAGCGTGCCGAGCGCCTGCTGCACGACAGCCTGCAGTTCGGTGCGGTCGGCGAGCCGGGCCGGCATCAGTCCGCTGGCATCGACCGCGATCTGCTCCAAGCCGATCGCGCTGGATGAGGCCGACACGTTCGCGGGCACGCCATATTCACGCCGCCGATACGACCGCTGTCGCAGATCGCTGGCGACGTTGTTGGCGATCGTGTGGATCCAGGTGGTGAATTTGGCGGTGGGCAGGTAGTTCGCCCGGGACCGGTAGACCCGCAGAAACACCTCCTGTGCAAGGTCTTCGGCGGTGGAGTGATCGCCGGTGTGATGCAGGAAGAGGGTGACGAGCCGGCTCTGCCAGAGGCCCATCAGCTGTTCGAAGGCCGCGGCATCGCCATCGCGGACGCGAAGCATCAGTTCGGTGGAGGGATCGCCGGCAGCCGTCTCGCTGACCATGGAACAAAACCCCGAGCCGAGCCCGCCCGGCGGGTGGAGCGTGCCGAGGCATGGCATGGCTCGGCACGCAGGACAGAAAGTCGAGTGGAGCGGAGGAGGATCGAACTCCCAACCTCGGCATTGCGAACGCCGCGCTCTCCCAGTTGAGCTACCGCCCCGTCGTGTGGGGAACTCTCGCGGAATTACCGCCAGAAACGTGATCGTATGGCACACGGCCGGGGCTGTCCAGCCGCCGGAAAACAGGGCGCATTCGCCGGGGGGCCGAGGCGCTACAATCGGGCGTGGCCCCTTCCCCGTCGGCGCATCACGCGTTTGCCCATGCACGTTCCCCCGATCGTCGTCCGCGGTGCCCGCGAGCACAACCTTCGCGATGTGACGGTCGGCCTGCCGCGCGGCCGGCTCGTCTGCCTCACCGGCGTGAGCGGCTCAGGCAAGTCGAGCCTCGCCTTCGACACGCTCTATGCCGAGGGGCAGCGTCGCTACGTGGAGAGCCTTTCCACATTCGCCCGGCAGTTCCTCGGCCAGTTGCCGCGGCCGGATGTCGATAGCGTCACCGGCCTCTCTCCCTCGATCTCGATCGCGCAGAAGTCGGCCGGACACAATCCCCGGTCGACCGTCGCGACGATGACGGAGATCCACGATTTTCTCCGCGTGCTCTATGCGCGCATCGGCACGGCCCACTGTCCCGAGTGCGACAGTGTCTTGGAAGCCCAGCCCCGCGACCAGATCGTGGAGCGGATCATCGCAGCCCGCAAGGACCAGCGGGTGATGATCCTCGCGCCGCTGGTCCGCGAGGCGAAGGGTGAGCATCGCGATCTGTTCACGGACCTCGTGCGGCAGGGCTTCACGCGGGCCCGAGTCGATGGCCAGATCTGCCGCGTCGAGGATCCTCCCGCGCTTGAAAAACTCCTCAAGCATTCGATCGACGTCGTCGTCGACCGGCTGATTCCGTCGGAGGCCACTCGGAGCCGGATCGCCGAGGCGGTGGAGCTGGCTCTGCGAACCGGCGGTGGCCAGGTGATCGTGGCTGGGGAAGAAAAAGGGGACGCAGCTCTTTTGGGGGAAGAAAAAGTGGCAGCCAAAAGAGCTGCGTCCCCTTTTTCCGATCTCATCTTGTCGAGCCGCTATGCCTGCGTGCAGTGTGGCGTCAGCTACTCCACGCCTGAGCCACAGCTCTTCAGCTTCAATAGCCCGCAGGGTGCCTGCCCGACCTGCGATGGGCTGGGCGACATCTACGGCATCGATCCGGCGAAGCTCGTGACGGCGCCGGAGAAGTCGCTCCGCAAGGGGGCGATCGGCGTGCTCGGCGGCTTTCGCGACATGCCGCGGTGGCTGCGGCGGCTGCTCACCGGCGTTGCGGCCCATGCCGAGGCGAAGCGAAAATTTGCTGACGGCACCCTGCTCGACACGCCCTGGCAGGACCTCACGTCGCTCCAGAAAAAAATCTGGCTCAATGGCACAGGTCTGGAGGAGATCACACTTTCCTGGCGGCGCGGCCGGGCCGAACGCGGCGGGAAGACGAAGTTCGAGGGGATCCTCGCGCTCTTGGCCAATCGCTGGCGCAACGCCAAGAGCGGCATCATCCGACGGATGTTGGAGAAGCTGATGAGCGTGACGCCCTGCCACGACTGCATGGGCGCGCGGCTCTCGCATCAGGCACGAGCCGTCAGGATCACGACGGCGGCTTCACGCAAAGCCTCGCCCCCCTCCCATAAAAGCCCCGGGCGCAAGCCCGGGGATTCTGCGGTGCCGGAAAACCAAACGCCCCTCGCACACCCCGAACTGTCTCTCGATCGTCTCTGTGCCCTGCCAATCGCCGCTGCGCGGGAGTTTCTCTCGGACCTCGTCCTCGACGACACGCAGGCGGTGATCGCGGTCGAACTGATGAAGGAGATCCGCTCACGGCTGGCGTTCCTCGACCAGGTCGGGCTCGGCTACCTCTCGCTCGAACGCAAGGCGCCCACGCTCTCCGGCGGCGAGAGCCAGCGGATCCGACTCGCCGCGCAGATCGGCTCCGGCCTCTCGGGCGTGCTCTACGTGCTCGATGAGCCGTCGATCGGCCTGCATGCCCGCGACAACGTCAAACTGCTCGGCGCCTTGGAGGCCCTCCGCGACAAGGGCAACACGGTGATCGTGGTCGAGCACGACGAAGACACGATCCGCGCAGCCGACTGGGTGGTCGACTTCGGTCCCGGCCCGGGCAAGCGGGGCGGCGAGGTGGTGGCGGCCGGCACGCCTGCCGACGTGGCGGAGAGCGACCGCAGCATCACGGGCAGCTTTCTGGCAGGCCGCGACGCAATCGAGGTGCCAACCACGCGGCGGAAGCCCACGGGCAAGTCGCTCCTGCTCAAGGGCGTGCGGCACAACAACCTCACTGGCATCGACGTCGAGATCCCGCTTGGCCAGCTCGTCTGCGTGACGGGCGTGTCGGGCAGCGGCAAGAGTTCGCTGGTGGGCGACGTGCTGGAGCCCGAGCTGAGGCGGCGGCTGGCTGGCGGGAGCGACACCGACACAGACGACAGTGGCAACACCGGCACGGGCGCCGACCGCGGTCCTGTCGGCACATTCACCGCGATCGAGGGAGCCGAGCAGCTCGACAAGGTGATCGTGATCGACCAGTCACCGATCGGCCGCACGCCGCGGAGCAACCCCGCGACCTACGTGAAGGTGTGGGACGACATCCGCAAGCTGTTCACGATGCTGCCCGATGCGAAGAAGCGTGGCTGGAAGGCGGGCCGCTTCAGCTTCAACGTGGCGGGCGGCCGGTGCGAGGCCTGCGAGGGCAACGGCTCGACCCGGCTCGACATGGACTTCCTGGCGGATGTCTGGGTGACCTGCGAGCAGTGCGGCGGGGCGCGGTTCGCCAAAGACACGCTCGAGGTCCGCTGGAAGGGGAAGAACGTCGCCGAACTGTTGAACATGGAGATCGGCGAGGCGAGGGAGCTTTTCGCCGACGCCCCTGACATCGCCCGCAAGCTCGAGACTCTCTGCGACGTCGGCCTCGACTACCTCCATCTCGGCCAGCCGTCGCCCACGCTCTCCGGCGGCGAGGCCCAGCGGGTGAAGCTCTCGCGGGAACTGGCCAAGCGGTCGACCGGCAAGACGCTCTACATCCTCGACGAGCCCACGACCGGCCTCCACATGGCCGATGTGCGGCAGCTGCTCACCGTCTTGGAGCGGCTGGTCGACGCGGGCAACACGGTGCTCGTGGTCGAGCACAACCTCGACGTGGTGAAGCGGGCCGATCACGTGATCGATCTGGGGCCGGAAGGTGGCGCCGGTGGCGGCCAGATCGTGGTAGCCGGCACCCCGGAGCAGGTGGCCCGCGTGAAGGCATCACACACGGGGCTGGCCCTCAAACCGATACTGGCGGCAGGCAAGGCGAGGGCCGACGGCGTGCAAAAGCCGCCCACGCGTCGCAAAAAGCCAGCCACGGCGGCCGCGCTCGCCAAGGCCGAACTCGCCAAACTGTCGCAGATCGAAAAGGCATCGATCGATCCGGGGCCCCCGCAGATCACGATCCGCGGCGCGGCGCAGCACAACCTGAAATCGGTCGATGCCGACATCCCTCGCGGCGCGATGACGGTCTGCTGCGGCCCGAGCGGATCGGGGAAAACCTCGCTCGCCTTCGACACGCTCTATGCCGAGGGGCAGCGACGGTATGTGGAGAGCCTCTCGCCGTATGCCAGGCAGTTCGTGGGCCAGGTGCCGAAGCCAGTGTTTGAAAAGATCGAGGGGCTGTCGCCGGCGGTCGCCATCGAGCAGCGGGCGACGGGGAGCACGCCACGATCGACGGTCGGCACGCTCACGGAGATGTACGACTACTTCCGCGTGCTGGCGGCACGGCTGGGCGTGATGCACTGTCCTGAATGCAGCACCCCTGTCGGGGCCCAGAGCATCGATAAAACAGTCGAGCGGCTGCTCGAACACGATCCGGGCACACGGCTCCTCCTGCTGGCGCCGGTGGAGCTCCGAGTGGGCCAGTCGCCCGAGGCTTTTTTTGCTGGGCTTCGCGCGGCGGGGTATGCCCGCGTGCGGATTGATGGCAAGACGCAGCAACTCGATGAAAAGCCCTCGCTCGACCGCAAGCGGAAAAACAAGATCGAGATCGTGGTCGACCGCGTGACGGCCGCTCCGGCAGAGCGAAGCCGGCTGGCCCAGAGCGTGGAGACTGCCTTTGATGCGGGCGCGGGCACGATGCTCGTGGCGCGGGCGGTCGAGGGTGTTGATGAGGCCGACTGGCCGGTCGAAGTGCACAGCCGAAGGCTCGCCTGTGCGTCGTGCGGCCGGGGCTTCAAGCCGCTGGAGCCGCGGCAGTTTTCGTTCAACAGCCCGCTCGGGTGGTGTGCCACCTGCGACGGCCTCGGCACGCGGACCGGCATCGAGCACAAGTCGCTGATTCGCGATCCCTCGCTCTCGCTCGGCGCGGGGGCCCTCGACCTCTGGCCAAGCCTCGACCGGGCCGATTGCGGTCAGGTGAGCCGGGCGATGCTCGAAGGACTCTGCGCGGCGACGGGCCTGCCGATCGACGTGCCACTCGCGGAGCTGTCGGGCCTCCAGCAACGGGTGCTCTTCGAAGGCACGGGCGAGAAGTGGATCGAGGTGAAGCGATCCCGCAAAGCCTCGCACGAAATCCCCCGGCTTGCGCCGGGGGCTTCTATGGACACAAAAGCCCGGAGCGCAAGCGACGGGATTCCCCCGTCCATAAAAGCCCTGAGCGCAAGCGACGGGATTCCCCCGTCCATAAAAGCCCTGAGCGCAAGCGACGGGATCCCCGCCCCTTCCGGTAAAAGCCCTGAGCGCAAGCGACGGGACAAAGCCCCTGATGAAACCTGGTTCTCTTATCAATTCAAAGGCCTTGAGGCCGCCTGCGAGGAGGCGGCCCGGATGGTGACCGGCCTGCGGGGCAAGGTCGACGCGGTGATGGGCGAGGTGCCCTGCAGCGAGTGCGGCGGCAGCCGTCTGGCCGACGTGGCCAGTGCCGTCACACTTTGGGGCCGTTCGCTCGACGTGTGGTGCCGGATGCCACTGGCGCGACTGCAGCAGTCGCTCGCCGCCGTCTCGCTCTCCGAGAGTGAGAAGAAGATCGCCGGCGACCTGCTCCGCGAACTCAACGCCCGCGTGGCGTTCCTCGTTGACGTGGGCCTCGAGTATCTCGACATGGCGAGGCCGGCCGGAAGCCTCTCCGGCGGCGAGCTGCAACGGATCCGTCTCGCGGCTCAGGTGGGCAGCGGCCTGACGGGCGTGCTCTACGTGCTCGACGAGCCGACGATCGGCCTCCATCCGCGAGATACGCACCGGCTGATCGCCGCGCTTGGAAAACTCCGTGATCTCGGCAACACGATCGTGGTGGTTGAGCACGACCGCGACGTTGTCGCCTCGGCCGACCACGCCCTCGACTTTGGCCCCGGCAGCGGCCGCGAGGGGGGCACGATCGTGGCCCATGCCTCACCCACGAAGCTCGCCACCACGAAGGCGAGCGTGACGGGGCCGTATCTCAAGGCGAAGAAGGCCTGCGACGCGGTGCTGGCCCGCAAGCAGAAGCAGGGCCGCCGCCAACCGGCCTCGTGGCTGGAGGTGCGTGGCATTCGCCATCGCACGCTCAGGGGGCTCGACCTGAAGGTGCCGATGCGCGTGCTCACGGCGGTAACGGGCCCGAGCGGTTCTGGAAAAACATCGCTCGTGCTGGAGGTGCTCTGGCGGAGCCTGGCCCGTCGGCTGCATGCAGCCCGCGAGCAGCCTGGGCAGCACGACTCGGTGAAGGGCCTCGAAAAAATCGACAAGGTGATCCTCGTCGATCAGGAGGCGATCGGCTCGACGCCGGGCTCGACGCCGGCGACCTACACGGGCGTGTTCGACCACATCCGGCAGCTCTTCACGAAGGTGCCGGAGGCCCGCACCCGCGGGTTCACGCCGCGGACGTTTTCGTTCAACGTGCCGGGTGGACGCTGCGAGGCCTGCGAGGGCCTCGGGCAACGGCGGGTGGAGATGCACTTCCTGCCCGACGTGTGGGTGGAGTGCGAGACCTGCCACGGCCGCCGTTATTCGGCCGAGACGCTCCATGCGAAGTGGCATGGCAAGAGCATCGCCGACGTGCTGGAGATGAGCGTGGCCGAGGCGGCGCAGTTTTTCGAGACAGTGCCGGCGATCTCGCGGATCCTCTCCACGCTGGTCGATGTCGGCCTGGGTTACATCACGCTCGGCCAGCCGGCGCCGCAGCTCTCAGGCGGCGAGGCGCAGAGAGTCAAACTCTCGCGTGAGCTGGCGAAGCCGGGCACCGGGAGCACGCTCTATATTCTCGACGAGCCGACGACGGGCCTGCATTTCAGCGACATCGAGAAGCTCCTGCATGTGCTTGAGCGGCTCGTGGACACGGGCAACACGGTGCTGGTGGTGGAGCACAATCTGGAGGTGATCGCCGCGGCCGACTGGGTGATCGACATGGGCCCGGAGGCGGGTGACGGCGGCGGGAAGATCGTGGTCGAGGGACCCCCGGAGGATCTCGTCGTGCACGTCCAGCAGTGCGTCCGCGACAAGGCTCTGCTCCGCAGCCACACCGGCGAGGCCCTCGCGGCGTTTGGGCTCCGCTGAAGCGATCCTACCACCGCGCCTCGAGGCCGGTGTTGACGCCGTGGAGGAAGACGCTGCCGTTGGTGTTGATCGACGTGGTGTTCGTGTCGATGCTCGTCAGCCCGAGCTGCCGTGCCGGCGTGGCCACGCCGCCCAGCCAGAAGCAGGTGTAGCCCGCCCGCCACGACAGCCAGTTGGTGAGGGCCAGCGACGCATTGATCCCGGTCTCACCGACGAACGAGACCGTGTCATTGGCGGAAGCGACGTTGACGTCGGGATCGAAATAGTCGGTGTAGAAGGTGTTCTGTGATGCCTGGTGATTGTAGTAGACGCCCGCCTTGGCAATGCCGTTGATGCGGAGCCAGCGGCCGGCGTTCCAGAGCATCATGTCGCCACCCAACTGCCAGCCGTAGAGGCTATTGAGGGTGTTGATATCGACGAGGTCGTCGCCACTGCTGACGCCGTTCTCGACGGTGTTGTCGGTGATGTTCAGATTCTGGCCCCACTCGAGCCAGCGGAAGCCGCTAATCCATTCGATCATGCCGCCGTCGGTACGCCGCAGGTTGACTTCGAGGCTCTGGATGTTGGCCGAGCTGGTGGCACGTGCCGAGGCAACCCTGTCGTAGTCGGGACCCACCAGATTGTTCGCCGTGAAGACGCCTTCGCCAATTGCATCGATCGTCGGCCCCACCATCTGCTCGGCATTGAAACCCCAGACCTGGAAGTAGTTGACCTCGATCGCCCGGCAATCATCGCGGTGGTAGGTGAGGGCATACCGTGGCGCGATGGCTGCCGGGGCGTAGAGCTGGTTCGCATCGAGCGCCGTCGCGCCGTTCGCGGTTTCGACATAGAGCGGCCGGCTGGGGATATTGCCCTGCCAGAGGAAGAGGGCGTCGACCTGGGCCTCCCACGTGGGGCAGCAGGTGTCAGTCAGGCAGACATCGGGACACGCGTCGGCGGTGCCACCGTGGCCGTGGCCGCCGCTGGCGTAGCTCGAGAGCCAGCTGACGAGGCTCACCGGTTCATCGGAGGCCATCGCCGACTGCTCCTTCTCCGGCGCTGACTGCGGCGACATGAACTGCCGCGGTGGTGCCAGGCGGGGCATGGCCTCTGCCTGGGCAGCCTGTTCGTCGGCGTCGCTCACGGAGTAACCCGCCGGCCCAAACTCTGGATCGAACCGGCCGACGCTGGTGGTCGGACGGCTGGTGTTGGGCCGAGTTCGTGCAGGGCTCGCGGGGCTGGAGACGATGGTGTTCGCCGGTGCTGCCGAGCCTCCGATGGTATTTGCCTGCGGGGGGGTTTTTGGCGTGGCTGCGGGGGGAGTCATCCAGGAGGTCAGCGACTGCCACGTGGTGGTGACCGTGTTCGTCATAGTCTTGGCCGCGGTCTTGTCTTGGGACTTGGCCTGTGTCGTGTCTTTTGTCTTGACCTGATCCTGCACTGCCGGCTTCGCGGCCGAGGGAGTCGAAGCACTGGCGGCGGGGGGCGACGGCGGCAGCGGCGGAGTCGGGGCCGATGGCGCGGCCGTCGCAGTGGTCGAGGCGGCTGTCGTAGCTGCCGCGGCTGCGGCGGACGAACTGCTCGAGAGCCACTCGGCGGCATGTGTATGGAGAGGGCTGCTGCAGGCGAGGCCGGTGAGCAGCATCCAGCGAAGGGTTGTTGAGCCAAGCGTTGATGCGCGGCGACTGGTCCGGTGGGCCGGGCGTCCGGTGGCTCCGGACATCGCACAACCCAAAGAGGCACACAGGTCTTCGCGGCGGGCAGAAGCGTTCATTTCGTTGAATTCCCCCCAAAACACAGAGAGTCGGAATGCCACTGGAATCGACTTCCGCTGGTAGGGGTCGTGACCAACCCTCCTCAAATGCCGGTCGCGGAGAGTGGGCAAGGGAGCGAAGCAGCGAGAGGTTTTCCGGGGAACTCCGCGAGACCGCCGCCGGGAGGGGCGGGAGGGAATAGAAGCGGGGACGGGGCTGGTGCTCGGGGCCTGTTGACCTCCTTGACGTAAGCGACGGGGTCGGGGCGGGTCGCCGGAAACACGCCGCCAAACCCGGGCAAAAAAGCTCGAAAAAAAATTTATCGACCCATTCTTTGACTTCGCCAGATGCCCCAACTACTTTGCACGCCTACCCGTTGTGGGGGCCATCCCCCGCGCTATGCGCCCTTGTTTTTGGGGGGTTGTTAGCGCGCGTGGGTGTCCCTCTACTAGGGCACTCTTATTGGGTGTACCTACCCCCGTTCCTGAACCACTTCTCTCAAGGCAAGGCGACTGATCCATGGGCTTCTTCTCGTTCCGCAAGCTCGGCATCTTTGGCTACTTCTTCCGCAGGCCGGCGCTCGCTCGTACGGCTGTCCGCTTCTCGCGATTTTCTTTCCGCGGGCTGGGGATCGCACGGCGGGCGAACCGCACAGCAAGTGCGACCGGTAGCAGCACGCACTCGCGGGGCTCGCATGCTGCCGACAGCCGTGGTGGGTTCAGTCGCGGCATGCGGACCAGTTCCACGAGCGGCTCGCGACGCAACGGCCCGAGTCGATCAAGCGGAAGCGGTGCGAAGCGGAGCCATAGGAGCACCAAGAGCACGCGACGGGGTGGAGGCTGGTTTGGTCGCGGTCGTCATTCGCGGATGGAGAGTCGTCTCGGTGCCGAGCAGTTGGAAACTCGTAAAGTACTGGCCTCGCTCGCCACTCTCGCGCCGTATGCGTCTGCTCCCTCAGGCGTGACAGGCAGTGGTGTGAACTCTGCCGAGGAACTGGCTGGCTTCACGATCCGTGTGCCTTTTGGCACGTCAGGTGCAGTAGCCGGCGACATCCTGTCGCTCGCAAGCGGCACGACGACGCTGGGCACTGTAGAGCTCCAAGCCGCTGATATTACGAACACGTGGTACGACTTTCCTATCGTGACTGGCCAACTTGGCGCCGACGGCACCAAGTCCGTCACGGCCGAGATTACAGGCGGATTTGTGTCTCCCGCCCTGACGTTCCTCCTCGATACGACGAAGCCCACAGTGACGGTCGCTTCCAGCACCCCGTCGCTGGGTATCGGTCAGACCGCGATCATCACATTCACGCTCTCAGAGGCATCGGCCTCGTTTATGAGTGAGGATTTCTCAGGCGGCACGCCCAACGTCGCGGCCACCGGCGGAACGCTGGGGAATTTCGTTCAGGTCTCGCCGACCGTCTACACCGCGGTCTTCACGCCTACCGACAATTCGACCGTCCCCGGCTCGGTCTCCGTCGCAGGCTTCACCTTCGCCGATGCTGCCGTTAACTTCAACGTGGCTGGCGGACTCGCCGTGCCGATCACCATCGACACCGTCGCGCCCGCTGTGACATCGATCGTCGCAACGCCTTCCTCCATCGGAGGCTCGCAGCCAGCAATCATCACGTTCACGCTGTCAAAGCCCTCGATCACCTTCACCGCCAGTGACGTTCTTGTCGCCGGCGGAACACTGTCCGGCTTTACGGGCTCCGGTGCCTCCTATTGGGCCCTCTTCACCCCCGCAGCCAACTCCACCACCGTCGGCACCATCTCTATTCCTGCCGGCGTCTTCACCGACGCCGTCGGCAATACGAACACTGCGTCTTCGACGACCACCATCACCGTCAACACGGTGGTCCCAACGGTCACGGTCACGAGCGACAAGACGAGTATCGGCGGTTCGCAGACCGCAACCATCACCTTCACGCTCAGCGAAGCAAGCACCAACTTCACTGCGAGCGACGTCACCACCGCCAACGGCAGGCTGTCGGCGTTCGCCGTGACAGGTGACCCGCTGGTCTACACCGCCACCTTCACACCAGACGCCGACTTCACGGGTGCCGCCACCGTCACCGTCAATGCCGGCGTCTTCACCGACGCCGCGGGCAACCAAAACTCCGCGGGCGCCACCTCCATCGCTGTCAACACCCTCGCACCGACGGTGACGATTACCTCGAGCACACCGACGCTCGGCGGCACCGCCACGGCCCTGATCACCTT
>JBILKZ010000157.1:0-7833 GCA_044376405.1 Pirellulales bacterium | reverse complement strand
GGCTGCCACTAGCACCGGTGAGGAGATCGCCGTGGTAGCACACCCCGACACGGTCGTGCGGGAAGAACTGGCCACGAATCTCTCCCGGTTTGGCTACCGCATTGAGAAGGTCGCCTCGGGCCGCGACGCGATCCTCGCCGCGCGGTCGAGCGTCGATACGGTGCTCGTTGTGATTGCAGCACGCACCATCCGGCCCACGGCACTGGAGACGGTGCAGTTCATCCAACGGCAGGCGACGGGAGACGTGCCGCCGGTGCTCGTGGTGGTCGACCCGCTCGACGACGATGCCCGTGGCAAATTCCTCACGCAGCTGCTCCTGAAGTTCTCCGATCTGGACTGCGTCGGGATCACCGATCGCCTCGACAGCCTCTTTATGCCACGGATCGACCTGGTCACCGGCAAGCCGATCGGACCGCCACGGTTTCCCGACCATCTGGCCCAGGTGGCCGGCCCGCAGTCCGTCGCGCCCGTGGCACGGCAGGCCCGCGCGGCGCAGCGACGGACTCGGGCCGCACAGAGCCTCGCCCTGCTGGCCGACATGGGCCGCCGGGGCTGGGACGTGGCGGCTGCCGAGACGACGGCGCGCTTGGCACTCATGCAGAGCCCGCAGCCAGGAAGCCCCACCGATCTCTACGGTCCGGCGGCAGCCCTGCTCGGCACCATCGGCTCAAGTCGGGCACAACAGGCTCTTCTGGGGGAGACGGAGCGGGCCGAACTTCCTGCGGAGTCGCGCAAACAGGCTCTGGCAGGCTTTGCGGAGAGCGTGAATCGCTACGGCGTGCTCCTTGAATGCGATCCCCTGCGGGCCGCCTACGCACGGTACAATCATTCGACCGCGTCGGCCGACCGTGCCGTGGCAGGCGCGGTCCTCGACGTCATTGAAACGCCCTCCAGGAAGGCCCGCTCCGTCTCCGCCGATGCTGCGCACCCCCGGCCAACACGGTGACGAGACCAGCTCCCCGATCAAGGGTCTGATCGGGTCGGGCCCGGCGATGATGGAGGTCTATGCCATGACGCGGCGGGTGGCCGCGTCGAATGCGTCGGTCTTGCTCGTGGGCGAGACCGGCACCGGCAAGGAGCTGGTCGCCAAGGCAATCCACCAGCTTTCGCCGCGGGGCAGCGGTCCCTTCGTCCGAGTCAACTGCGGCGCTCTCTCCGAGAGCCTGCTGGAGAGCGAACTCTTCGGCCACGTCCGCGGCTCGTTCACCGGCGCCATCGCCAACCGCACCGGGCGGTTCGAGGCCGCCCACACCGGCACGATCTTTCTCGACGAGATCAACTCCACCACGCCGAAGCTGCAGGTGAAGCTCTTGCGAGTTTTGCAGGAGCGCGAGTTCGAGCGGGTGGGCGACACCGAGACGATCCGCGTCGACACGCGAGTGATCGCGGCGAGCAACCGTGAACTGCTCGATGAGGTTGCGAAGGAGAACTTCCGCGAGGACCTCTACTACCGTCTCAACGTCGTGCCGATCTACCTGCCCCCGCTGCGGGCACGTCGCGAGGACATTCCGCTGCTGGTGAGCCACTTTCTCGAACACTACAACGAGGCCAACGACCGCTACGTGGTGCACATCCAAAAGGAGGCCGCGACGGCGCTGGCGAAGTATCACTGGCCGGGCAACGTCCGCGAACTGCAAAACGTGGTCGAGCGGTGCGTGGTGATGGCCACCGGTGACGAACTCACGCTCGACCTCCTGCCACCTGCGATGAAGGGCGACCGGCCGACGGTTTCCCTTCCCGGAAGAGGAGGCGATCTCGACAGCCTCGCACGCGACCTCGTCGAGCAGGGAATGACGACGGCCGGCCCCGACGACGAGAACCTCTTCGACCGCATCGTCAGCCGAGTGGAACGGGAACTGATCGCCCAGATGCTCGCCGACTGCAAGGGGGTGCAGCTCAAGGCCGCCGCCCGCCTCGGCATCAACCGCAACACGCTCCGCAAGAAGCTCCAGGAGCACGGCCTCGAAGAGGCGGAGTGAGGGTGGGAGGGTGGCCCATCCCGTCGCTTGCGCTCAAGGCTTGTATGAGACTCTGAATCATCCGTGAGGGGCTGCCCATGCCCTGAGAACCGGCGTTGGCCGGGCACCGATCCGCCTCAGCGGATTGGTCGGCGAAGGCAGGATGCCGTAGCGAACGTCCGGCTCTCGGGGCATGGGCAGCCCCGAACCTACTCCACGATCATGCCGTCTTCGGCCATGTCACGGGCGTGGTAGCTCGACCGCACGAGCGGACCACTGGCCACACGTTTGAATCCCAATCCGCGTGCGACTGAAGCAAGTTCGTCAAACTCCTCCGGCGGCACATACCTCTCGACGGGCAGCGAATCGAGCGTCGGCTGCAGATATTGCCCGAGCGTGAGGAAATCGACGCCGTGGTCGAGCAGGTCGGCGAGGACATCGAGCAGTTCATCGCGGGTCTCGCCGAGCCCAAGCATGAGGCCGCTCTTGGTCTTCACCGTCGGCATGCATCGCTTTGCGTCGGCGAGCAGTTGCAAGGTCCAAGGATAATGGCTCTTGCGACCTCGCACGGTGCGGTAGAGACGGGGCACCGTCTCCGTGTTGTGGTTGAAGACCTCGGGCCGCGATTGCATCAGTCGTTCGAGCGCCCCCTCCTTGCCGAGAAAGTCCGGCACGAGCACCTCGACCGTGGCACCGGTGGCCGACCGAACCGCCTCCACCGTCAGCCGAAAATGTTCGGCGCCGCCGTCAGGGAGGTCGTCGCGGGTCACGCTCGTGATCACCACGTGCTTGAGTCCCAGCCGCTTCGCAGCCTCGGCCACCCGCTCGGGCTCGTCCTGCTCGAGCGCCTCCGTCTTTCCCTTCGGCACCGAGCAGAAGCCACAGGGCCGCGTGCAGACGTTGCCCAGAATCATGAACGTGGCCGTGCGAGCCGACCAGCATTCGAGCCGGTTGGGGCACTTCGCCGACGAGCAGACCGTCTCGAGGCCGAGTTCGGCGATCAGATCCGCGGTCTCGCCGTGACCGCCGCCCGGCTCCAGATTCCGCCGCAGCCAGGGAGGCAGCCGGCGGGATGGCTGCAGTGTCGCCGCAGCAGCCTCGTTGGCGGCGGAACCGCAGCCGGTCTTCTGGCCGGCTCCGTCATCGACGGTGACGATCGGGAGTGAACCGAACGATGGGGCCATGCTGTTATCCGACACTTCTCTTACGCTCCGATGCTGCCGATACGGCGTCTTGAACCGGAAATGGAAAGCCCGACTGGATGTGCGACTGCGGAAACTCGAAGGCGTCGACGAGGTGCTCCACGAGCGCCGCTCGGGCATCCTGCAGCCGCACCCGGCGTTGCACGTCAGCCTCGACCGACCCCATCGTATGCGTTCCGGCCCCGGCGGCGACAGGCACACTTTTTATCCGGCGGTGAAGCTCGAGCGGGGGCTGAATGTTCAAAAACCCGCCGTGCCAGACCACGCCCCGCCGCACCGCGACGCCGACGGCCGCCAGCAGGCCGGTCCGGCCGAAGATGCCGTGCATTCTGGAATCGCGGGCCGCGCCGCACCGCAGGCTGCGGATGGCCCCCTCAAGCCCGGACTCCAGCCGCTCCAGATAGGAACCCACGGCGTCGCGACCGAGCCCCAGATCTGCCAGCGACGCAAACACGCTGATGCCAATCTGACCGGGGCCATGCAGCACCGCTCCGCCACCGCGACCGACGAATCGCACCTCCAGTCCGCGCGACCGCAAATCATCATCGGTGAGGGCGATGTCGGCACGGGACCCGAGCCTCCCAATCGTGATCGACGGCGCGAGATCGTAAAGCAGGAGCGTCGGCGGCCGGCCATGCGGCTCCGACACCTCCCAGGCAAGCCGCTCAGCCATCGCTCCGTAGGCATCGAGGCCGATGGTGCCGGCCAGCCAGACGGCAACGTCCGACCGCGACGAACAGTCTGCACGACGCGCATTCATGATCGTGGTCGCCTCATTTCGCCAGCGCCGCGTGCAAGGCATCCCACGGCAGCGGTGCCCACGGCAGGGCTTCCGGCAGGCGGATCAGCGCCGGGCCGTTGGCAGCCCGCGGCGTGAGGCCGGCATCGGCCAGTTCGATCGCCCGGTCGACGGCCGTCGTCAGACGGTCCAGCCAGGCCGGCACCTCCACGCCCGAACCACCAGCCACGCCCAAGAACCTCTCGGCGCAGGCCTCGAGCCTGCCGCCGGCTCCCGCTGGACTTCCCGTGAACAGCTCCTGCACGGCCGGATCCACCAACGCCTCGAGTTCGTCCTGCTCCAGCGGCATCGTGAACGGCCGCCGCACCCGATCCGACACGCTCGCCAGCCGCACGCCCCAATGCGTCTCCAGCCGCGCAAGCCGCTCCACGAGGCTCTCGGCCGTCGTGCCGGTCTCATCCCGCATGCGTCCCCGCCAGGCTTCGGCCGCCTCAACCGCAGCCCGCCGCGCCAGCACCCGGTGCGCCATGTTCACCGGCCGCAACGTCCACGCGATGCGTTCATGCTCTGCCTTGATTCGCAGGAATTCCAGCAGCACGTGCAGGCATTCACCGCGATCCGATTGCGTGGTCGTGGAGTTCCAGTCCCGGTATTCGGAATGGTTTTCCGCCACGCTCTCGAGCACCAGCCGCAGCCGTGCCGCAGCCTGCTTGATCGGCAGGGCACCGCTGGCGAGATCTTCGAGCAGCCGCGTGGGACGCCGCTGCGGCGCTGGGGAGTCGGGCAGTTCGATGTCGTCCGGCTCGCCCGCCGCGCGGTCCACGAGATGCTCGAGAAAATTCCGCACGCCACCGCGGAGGATGCCACGTAGCGACGGCGGCGAGAGCAACTGCTGCGTAAAGAGACCTGCGCCATAGCGTTCGACGAACTCCCGGATCGCGGCAAACGACTCGTCGTCACGGACCCGCTCCAGCACCGAGAGCCGAAGCTGCCGGGCATGCGCCGTCCAGGTGTCGAGCAGGCGGGGCACGAGCATCGACAGGCCGTCGAGGATCCGCTGCGTGGCCACAGCAGGCTCCGGCTTTTCGCTGCCAATCTCCGCCACCGTCGCGGTCTCCACGATCCGCTCCACGAGCGCCTTGGTCGCTGCCTCGAACACGCGGTCGAACTCGCTCACGCTCGCCGCGCCACGCGGCCGTCGGCTCTCGAGCGATTTGGCAAGATGCACCATCTCGGCCGTCTCCGCCACGAGTCCCAGCCGCGGCAGACAGGCCGCCAGCCTCGTCAGCAGCCGCTCCCGGCTCCGCGCCAGCACAATCCGCTTGGGATCACCGCCACGCGAGAGCGGCACATAGAGCACCATCGTGCCGACGAGCCTGCTCCGCACGAGGGCCAGTTGATCCCGCGTCGCTTCCGTCTCGCCCGCGAGCAGCGCCGCAAAGAGCCTTCCGATCGACGCCTTGCCCGTGCGGCGTCGATGGGACGGCGGCTGACCCCCACTCCCCATCCCGGCCCCATGCAGCCGCGCCGACAATATCCAGAGCGTCTCGCTCGCCTGCACCGCCGCCTCGATCATCTGTTCGGCGGCGGCATCACGGTGCCACCGCAGTTTGTCAAACTCGGTCGGTGACATCCCCGGAGGCGGCGTGGCATCGCGACCGGCCACCGTGGCGGCCGCGCGGATCAGCGTGCGTCGCAGCCGCCGCACCGAATGATGCCAGCCGGAAACAGCATCGATTTCAGCCTGCGACGGGCTCGTGCCCGCCGCCGCATCACTCGTGCACCACGCCACCACTGCATCCGCGAGCAGCCGAAACACCCCCATCATGAATTCGGCCGCACTCTCCACTGCCGCCACGCCCGCCAGCGTCGAGCCACCGCCGCCTTCCATGTCGAGCATGCCACCATCGACGCCGTCGTCAGTGGAGTCGCGCCAGACCATTGACTCATAGGCCGACGCCACCCGTTCCTCGCCGCTGTCATCGTCATCCGCCTGTTCGTCGGCGAAGTCGTCGTGGAGGCCGTCGGGACCGTCGGTGCCCCGCGCCGGCCGCCTGCCATCCCCCGGTTCGCGACCGGTCGCGGCCGCCTCGATCACGTCAGCCACGCCGCTCGTGTTGGCCTCGATCAGCTCGATAAACCGGCGGACGCGGAGCCTGGCCGCCTCTGATCGGTCGGCACAGGCACGTGTCATCCACCGCACGGCCTCCCCCATCCACACGACGCCGGAGCGGTCGATCGCCGGACCCTCCAGCAACGACGCCCAGTGAATGAGCAGTCCCATCGCGCCATCGAGATCCCCCTCGCGGAGCAGGCAATCGGTGGCCTGCGCGTGAGTCTCGGGCGACGAGAACGACGCCACCTCCTCCCGCCAGAAGCCAGGCGGCGGCGGCAGAGGTGCGGTCTCGCGGCGGCGCGTGAGCGCCGCGATCACCTCACGGGCCGAGTCGTAAACCTCGCGGCCGGAGAGATGCGGCACACCCGACACCGTCGTCGTCGCGAACCGATCCCACCAGCCACCGAGGTGTTCGCCAGCGTCCGCTGCCCGCGTTGCCGCAGCCGGCGGTCCATCGAGTGCGGCCTGTCGCCACACGGCGGCATACCCGTCGAGAATCGATTCGGTGATCCCCACGAGATCATCCACGCGTGGATCGGTCAGGCTCTCGCCCCCGGGTTCATGCAGGGGAAACTGTCCGCCCAGGCCGAGGATGTTCCACGGATCGACCACCGCGCCACAGGCCACCGCCCGCATGAGCAGCGCGGTGGCGGCATCGAGCTGATCGAGTGCGGCGGTGCTTTCTCTCGCGCAGATGCTCTCATCGGCGCCTGCCGCCTGCCGCAGTGACTGCTGCGCCGCCACGACGCGGCTGGTGATCCTGGCCGCCATACGGGCCGACGCCGCGGGCACCATGCCGGCCATCCGTTCCGCGCCGTCCGCCCGGCCGAGTCGCGCGAGTACGGCCGCCAGCGCCACGCTCTCCACCTGTCGCGCCCGCCGGCTGGCGAGCAGGCTGTTGATGTGCCGCCGTACACCACCGAAGGGCTGGCGCAGACGGCGGGTCTCCTCGTCCAAAACCTGCCGATGATCTGGCGGCAACTGCGTCATCAGCCAGCGGTAGAACTCGTCGCGGTAGCCGGCGATCCGCGGGAGCAGGTCGGCCAGGGGCAGGCTTGCGGAGGTCGCTCCCGGCCCGTGGCCGGACAGACCCGAGGCCATCAGGATCACACCCGCCAACACGGCCGCCGACTCGCGCCGCAACTGCGCCTGCCGCTCAGGCCCGAGATCGGCAGGCGACTCGACCGCCGCCTCGGCCCACGACAGGATGCCGTCGAGGGTGGCCTGCTGCACCACCATGCGCCGGTAGCAGCCCTGGCCGTCGATGCGGGCGGGATCCCATAGGCCGAAGAGATAGTTGGGCCGACTCGCTGCGGGATGCAGAAAATCAAACGCGCGCGGATCGAATGCCAGTTCCTCCAGCATGGCGAGCTCGAAGTCGGCCTGCCGCAGGAGCGGTTCCGGCGCCTGTTCAAGGATCGCCATCGCATCCTCCACGAGCCGGCGGTAACGGCCGTGCGCAGCACCCGCTCCGCGGATGAACAGCGGCACCGGCCGGACCCGCTCGTGTGGATAGGGCTCCGAGAGCTGGCCATTTTCCAGCACGGCTACCGGCCGCCAGCCGACGTAATCGTTGAGCCGGCCGATCGCCTGCCGCACGATGGTGTCGAGATCGGCACCAGCCACGTCGCTGGCCAGATCGCCGGCCAGGATGGCCTGTGCTGCGGCCATCAGGAAGAAGGGTCGCTCAAAACCACCCGTCGGCTGATGCTCGAGCAGATCGCTGTGGAAGGCACGGTAGGCCGGTAGCAGTCGGGAGAAGAGCAGGTCGAGCACCGCCCTGGCCTGCGTGGCGTCCCGAAATGCGGCCTCGGTTGC
>JBILKZ010000156.1:0-7845 GCA_044376405.1 Pirellulales bacterium | reverse complement strand
CTGACAGTTGTGCCGATAGTCCTTCCTCAGTTCCCGATCCCGCGATCCGTCCCACCCGCCGAGGAGATTCGCTATGGCCCAGCCGCACCCCCAGGCTCGTGTCACCAGTCACGGATGCGGCGGCTTCCGGGCCATTCCCCGCCGGGCGGCGTTGCAGGTCGGCAGCTTCGGGGCGCTCGGCCTTTCGCTCGGCGACCTGTTCCGCATCCGCGCCGCTCGTGGCGAGGCCTCGACGGATGCTTATTCGACCGTCGCGGGCCAGGGAAAACTCCCCGAGAAGATCAAGGCCGTGATCCAGCTGACCTTGGGCGGCGGCTTCCCTCAGCACGAGTCGTTCGATCCCAAGCCCGAGGCCCCGGTCGAATACCGTGGCTCGTTCGGTGTCGTGAAGACGAAGAACGGCGACATCTTCAGTGACAACCTGCCGAAGTCCGCAGCCATCGCTGACAAGTTCACCGTGATCCGCAGTATGGTCGGCAAGATTCCCGATCACGGACTCGCCTCCTACCACCTCTCCACCGGCTACACGCCGACCGCCGTGATCGACTACCCCGCCATGGGCTCGATCATCTCCCACGAACTCGGCCCCCGCGGCCTGCTGCCCCCCTACATCGCAGTGCCGACCCGGGCTGCCTATGGCGGCGGCACTGGATTTCTGAGCAGCAGCTACGGCGCGTACGAACTGGGAGCCGATCCTGGGCAGAGTTCCGATCCCGCCCAGAGGAAAAACTTCAAGGTTCGCGACTTCTCGCTGCCCGAGGGTTTTCCAATCGACCGTTTCGACCGTCGCCATGCGGCCCGTCGGCTCATCGAGAAGCGAATCCGATCGCTCGAGGCCGACCCTGCCACGCTCGACACAATGGACGGCTTCTATGGCAAGGCCTACGAACTGCTCACCTCGGCCGATGCCCAGAAGGCGTTTACGTTCGAAGGGGAAACCGACGAGACGTTCGAGCTGTATGGCAGCGCCGTCACCGGCGCGCTCAGGGGCCCCGACGGCAGGTATCACCCGAAGGGCCTGGCTGAGCGACTGATCATCGCCCGCCGACTCGTCGAGGCCGGCACGCGGTTCGTGACCGTCAACTACGGCTCGTGGGATTGCCACATCGACTGCAAGCGGGCTTGTCTCGACCAGATGGCCCCGCTCGACCACGCAATCGCTGGCCTCATCACCGATCTCGACCGCCGCGGCCTGCTCGACTCCACGCTCTTCTGGGTGACGAGCGAATTTGGCCGCACTCCGAAGATCAACAAAGATAGCGGTCGCGACCACTGGGCCCGCTGCTACTCGAATCTCCTAGCTGGCGGCGGCTTCCACCAGGGGCTCATTTACGGCGCGAGCGATGCGACCGCCGCCGAGCCGGCCCGCGACGCGGTGCCGCTCGAGGATCTGATGTTCACGATCTACCACCAGATGGGGATCGACGCCGACAAAGAACTCGTCGCCTTCGGCACCCGGCCGATCGAGATCATCAAGGACGGCCATCTGGTGAAGGGCCTGATCGCCTGAAGGCGGCCCGTGTTCTGGCGGACTGCGAAGGAGGCGGTGGCATGCAGCTATCACGATTGGCACGGCTCGCGGCCGTGGCGACGGCCTGCTGGCTCGCGGGGGCTGGCCCTGCTGCGGCGCAGGGCTTGCTCAAGCACATCGAGCGGGTCTCACCCCGCATCGGCCAGCAGGGTACGACGGTCGAGGTGACGATCCAAGGGACGTGGCTCAAGGATCCCCGTGAGGTGACCTTCTCGCGGCCCGGCATCAAGGGGGAGGGGTTCGAGCCTCGTTCGAAACCGCCGTATCCATACGGCCTTGCCCACGGCGGACGGATCGAGGATCAGATGAAATGCCGGTTCGTGATCGCCCCTGACTGCCCGCCCGGCGAGCATCTCTTCCGCCTCCGCACGGCCGACCAACTCTCCACACTGGCCACGTTTCACGTCACGCCCTTCCCGGTGGTGAGCGAGAGCGGGCAGGCAAATTACTCCATCGCCACGGCGCTCTCGGTCGCGCCCAACGTCACGGTCTGCCGGAACCACACCTCGGGCGTGGCCCACTTCTATAAGGTGCCCGCCGTCGCGGGGGCGAGGCTGTCTGCCCAGATCGATGCGGTACGGATCTCCGACCTGCACTACGGCGGCGGGGAGTTCGACCTCGCCCTGCGGGTGCTCGACGCGAATGGCCGCGAGCTGGCCGCCAACGACGACAATCCGCTCCACCTTCAGGACCCACTCGTCAGCCTGAAACTGCCCGCGGATCTGCCGGGTGACTCGGTCTTCATTGAGGTGAGCCCGTCAGTTCCAGCAGGATCCGGAGCGATCGGCGTGGCCTACTGCCTCCATATCGGGTCGTTCAGCTGTCCGCTCGCGGCCTATCCGGCAGGCGGACCTGCCGGTGCGCCTCTGGCCGTGAAGATGCTCGGCGATCCGCTTGGCGACGTCGACCAGACGATCGCGGTGCCGCCCGTCCCCGGCACGTTTTCAGTTTTTGGCGACGGCCCATCCCCGCGTCTCCTGCGGTCGAGCCCGTTTCCGAATGTGCTCGAAGATGCCGCCGCGGCAGAGACCCGCGTCGCGTCCCTGCCTACCGCGGTCAACGGCATGCTCGACAAGCCGGGCGACGTCGATTCCTTCCGGCTCTCGGTCAAGAAGGGCGACCGGCTCCGCGTGCGCGTTTACTCCGCCACTCTCGGCTCTCCGCTCGACCCGGCGATCCGCATCCGGCCGGTGACGGCCGACGGCATGCCGGGGCCGATCGAGGCCGAAGCCGATGACGCCGATCTGATGCTCGTCGATCGCGAGATTTTTGGGCCCAACTTCCGTTCGCGGGGCGGCCTCAAGGATGTGTTCGATCCATCGTTCATCTGGGAGCCGAAGGCCGATGGCGACTATCTGCTCGAAGTCCGCGACATGAGCGGCTTCGGCGGCCCAACCGGCGTCTACCGCGTTGAGATCGAGACGCCGCCCGACAGGGTCTATGTGCAGTTGGCGACTGGGGGCAACTCCGACTGGGTGGAATCGAGCCGCTACATGGGCCTGGCCGTGCCGCAGGGCAACCGCTGGACCGTGAGCGTGAACCTACCGCAGGGACAGGGCAACTCCTACCGCGGCGGGCTCCAGATCGTGGCGGAGAATCTCCCACCGGGCGTGAAGCTCGTCTCGCCGCCGGTGCCGCCGGGACAATCGCGGTGGCCGATACAACTGGTCGCCGATGCCTCCGCGCAGCCAGGGGGCGCTCCGATCACGCTCATGGCGCAGGCCACCGACCAAGGGAAAACAATCGAGAGTGGCTGCCAGCAGTGGGTGCCATTTATCAATCATTCCGGCGGCGACGCCTGGCGAGCCGTCCGCACCGATCGGCCCATCATGGCGGTCACCGATCGGGCGCCGATCGCGATCGACCTCGTGCCCCCGACGATCCCGCTCGTGCGTGGCGGCGAACTCGCGATCCCCGTGAAGCTCACGCGGCAGCCCGGCTACGATGAGCCGGTCGAGTTTCAGGTTGAGTTCGTGCCGCAGGGCGTGAGCCTGTCGCCGTCGGAAGTGATTCCCTCCGGGGCGACCGAGTCCATACTGCGGATCACCGCCGAGCAAAACGCGCCGCTCGGCAGCGGGCCGCTCTTCATTCGGGCGACGACGCTGCCACAGGGAAGCGGTGATCTCGGTTGTGGCAGGGTGATGGTGTCGTCGGAAATCATCACGATCACGGTGGCGGATTCGTTTGTGGAACTGTCGAGTGAGCCCGAGAGCATTCGCCGCGGTGCGAAGGGCCAGTTCGCGTTTGCCGTCACCCCCAAGACGCCGTTCGAGGGCCAGGCCACGGCGAAGCTGCTCGGGCTGCCCAAGGGCGTCAACGTCGTTGAGCCGCTCCCTACGGTCACGAAAGACTCGAAGGAAATCGTCTTCACCATCGAGGCCACAGACGACGCACTCCTGGGCGCCGTGAGCGGCCTTGGCTGTGAACTCATGGTCAAGGTGGCGGGCCAAGAGATCCGCCAGCGGGCCGGCAAGGGCACGCTGCGGATCGATCCGAGACTGTAAGACATCACTGAAAGCGAGACCATGCAATCCACACTTCAATCAACGGACTGCAAAAAGGGGACTGGCTCTCTTTTGCGGAGCAAAAGGTGCCTGTCCCCTTTTTGCCTCGTCATTCTTTTCGCGGTCGCCGGACTTGCCGCCGCCGATGACGCACCGCCGGCCGCTGCACCGCCGAGCTTCCGCAGCGACGTGATGCCGGTCTTTTTCCGGGCCGGCTGCAATGCCGGCACCTGCCACGGCTCAGCCCGTGGCAAGGACGGCTTCATGCTCTCCCTCTTTGGCTACGACCCAAAGGGCGACTACGACCGCGTCGTCTCCGACATCACAGGCCGCCGCGTCAATACGGCCATTCCCGAGGAGAGCCTGCTGCTGCTCAAGGCCATCGGCGCGGTGCCGCACACGGGCGGCAAGTTGTTCGAACGTGACAGCGAGTATTACAAGACTCTCCACCGCTGGATCGCGGCGGGCGCCCCCGACGACTCCGTCATGCCACCCGAGGTCGTCGGCATCTCGCTTCCCAAGCAGAGCGTGGTGTTCAAAAAGACCGGTGGCCACGGCACCGCCCGCGTCACCGCGACCTACAGCGACGGCAGTTCCCGCGACGTCACGGACCTCGCCCGCTTCTTTTCCAACAATCCCAGTGTCGCCACGATCGACAAGGATGGCATCGTCACAGCCGCCGGCCCCGGCGACACAAACGTCTTCGCCCGCTATAGCCGATTCACGGTCGGAGCCGAGGTGGTCGTGCTGCCAGCAGATGAAGGCTTTGTCTGGCCTGATCCGCCAACCAATAACTTTATCGACACCCTCGTCTTTGACCGGCTCCACAAGCTCCGCATCGTCCCTTCGGAACTCTGCGACGACGAGACCTTCCTCCGCCGCGTCACGCTCGACCTCGTGGCCCGGCCGCCGACCGTCGAAGAATACCACGCCTTCATGGCCGACAACGCCACGGATAAGCGGGCGAAGAAGATCGACGAACTCCTCGCCACCGACGACTTTGCAGACTATCAGGCCGCGATCTGGGGCGAGCGGCTCCGCGTGATGGGCGGTAACTACTCCCCCGAGGCCACGGTCATCAAGGCCGCCAACCAATACACGAAGTGGATCAAGGCTCAGTTTCGCGCCAATCGTCCGCTCAACGAGTTCGTATCCGACATGGTGTCCGCCTCCGGCAGCAACATCAGCAACGGCCCGGTGAATCTCTACACGATGCTTGTCCACAAGCCGAGGGTCGAGCCCAAGCCGCTGGCTGCCGACTTCTCGCAGCTGTTCCTCGGTGTGCAGATCCAGTGCGCCGAGTGCCACAACCACCCGTTCGACCGCTGGACGATGAACGACTACTACGGCTTCGTCAGCTTCTTCACCGGCATGCAGCGGAAGCCGGGTGTCGAGCCACGTGAAAAACGGATCTTCTGGGACGACAAGGCCGCCCCGGCCGTGAATCCCGTCGATGGCCAGGGCAAGCCGGCGAAGGTACTCGGAGCTGTCGAGCCGGTGGGCGGGGCAGGGGATCCGCGGGAGGCGCTCGCCTCGTGGCTCACATCGCCCGACAACGAACTCTTCGCCACGAACCTCGCCAACCGAATCTGGGCCCAGTTGCTCGGCCGCGGCATCATCGATCCGGTGGACGACATCCGTGTCAGCAATCCGCCGGTCAACGCGCCGCTGATGGATGCGCTCACGAAGCGGCTGATCGAGCTGAAGTTCGACCTCCGCGGCCTCGTCCGCGATATCTGCAACTCGCGGGTCTATCAGCTCTCGACCAAGCCCACGCCGAGCAATGCCGGCGATACGCGTCAGTTTTCCCACGCCCATCTGCGGAAGCTGCGGGCCGATGTGCTGCTCGACTCGGTGGTGGCCGTCACGGGCGTGCCCAGGCAGCTGCCCGACTGGCCGCTTGGCACGCGGGCCATCGATTATTATCCCCGCTCCTCAGGTGGCACCGGGGGGCCGAATCCGGGCGATCCGTTCTTCGCGACGTTTGGCCGGTCAACCCGCGGCACGATCTGTGCGTGTGAGACGAAGATGGAGCCGACGCTCTCCCAGGCGATGCACTTGAACGTGGGCGACACCATGTTCGACCGGCCAGGCGGCCAGCTCCGCGACCGGGTCGCGGCCAGCGACGTGATCAAGAAGCTTATCGAGACGAAGTCGACGCCCGAGGACATCCTCGACGAACTCTTCATCCGCACGCTTTGCCGTCGGCCGACGAACGAAGAGATGGCAGGCTTGCGGGCCATGGTGGGTGAGAACGGAAAAGCTGCGGCCGTCTACGAAGACATCCTCTGGAGCCTGCTCAATGCGACGGAATTCAATTTCAACCACTAGTAGCCTTGCGATCGCCTTGGGCACGATCAGCCTCTTGGCTACCATCGCCCGAGGCGAGGAATCGAAACCGATCACCTACGAGGATCATGTCGCCGGGATCCTCAAGAAGCACTGCGCCACCTGCCACGGCGACGGCAAGCAGGAGGGAAGTCTCTCCCTCGTGAGTTATGCCGGCGTCATGAAGGGTGCCGGCGGCGGTGAGATCGTGGCGGCGGGCCGCTCAGGCAGCAGCCGGCTCATCGAGGTGATCACGGCCCCCGACGACGGCGACCGAATGCCCCCGGAGGGTGAACGCGTCCCGGCCGATCAGGTGGCTCTCATCAAGACCTGGATCGACACCGGGCTACGGGAAAACGCCGGCAGCTCGATCGCGGAAATGCGGACGCTCGGCTTCAAGCCCGCGGCCCCGCAGCAGGCCGCAAGCGGTCTTCCGCCGATTCCTGCTGAGGGCGCACTGTCGTCCTTCGAGCGTCCCAAGATGATCCGCCCGTATCCCGTGGCGGCGCTGGCCGCGAGCCCGCGAGCGCCGCTTGCTGCGAAGGCTTCCTACGGGGCGATCGACCTGATGGCATCGCCCGACAAGAGTTACGGCGCGATCGCGTTTCCGGAAGGGGAGCCGCTCGTGCTGAAGTTCAGCCCCTCCGGCCGTGTGCTCCTGGCGGCGGGGGGCAAACCGGTACAAAACGGCGTTGCGGTGCTCTTCGACGTGGCGACTGGCAAGCGGCTGGCGTCGGTCGGCGACGAGTCCGACGCCGTGATGGCGGCCGATCTCTTGCCCGATGAGACGCAGATCGCGATCGGCGGCTCAAGCCGAATCGTAAAAATCTTTTCCACCGAGAACGGAAAACTCCTGCACTCGCTCACGAAGCATACCGACTGGGTGACGGCGGTCGCCTACAGCCCGAATGGCAAGCTCCTGGCGAGTGGGGACAGGATCGGCAACATCCACCTCTGGGATGCGAAGAGCGGCGGCGTCGTGCTGCCCCTTTCAGAACATAAGAAATCGGTGCGGGCACTCTCGTGGCGGAGTGACAGCGGCGTCGTGGCCTCCTGCGGCGATGATGGCACGATCGTTTGGTGGGATGTGAAAGACGGCTGGCCGGTGGTGACCAAGCCCAACGCCCATGGCGGCGGGGTGCTGGACGTCGTGTTTGGCCCGGCGGGAGAGCTTGCCAGTTGCGGCCGCGACGGTCAGGTGAAGCTCTGGGCGGCCGACGGCAAGGAGCTGAAGAGCTTTCCGATTGCTGACGCTCAGACGAAGGCCGTCCCCGGTGTGAAGCTCCTGCCCACGCGGGTCGCCCTCTCGGCCGACGGCTCCTTCCTGCTGGCCGGCGACTCGGCCGGCCAACTCCACGCCTGGCCCACGAAGTAGCACTCGCGACATCCCCCGGCTTGCGCCGGGGGCTTGTATGTGCCCATAGAAGCCCTGAGCGCAAGCGACGGGATCTGTCTTCGTACCGGGCCGATCCCCCGGCTTGC
>JBILKZ010000155.1:0-7854 GCA_044376405.1 Pirellulales bacterium | reverse complement strand
GGCTGTCACGGCACGGCTCGAGGCCGCCGACGCCCTTCTGCGTTGCGTCGTCCCGGATGCGGGGCGGCACACCGTGAGCGTGGACGTCGAGGCGTCCGGTCGGCGCCGCGGTGACGTGGAAACGGCGATGATCTCGCTCCCACAGGCGCCCGATGCATCGCTTCAGTTCGTGCCGATGGCGGGGCGGACCGCGGCAGCGATTGTCTGCGAACGCGCGGCAACGTCGGGCGTCTTCGTGGTGGCGGCGCGGCGTTCGACCGAGTCTCCCGCGGTCGGCTTCGATGTGTCGCGATCGACCCAGGTGCGGCTGTCGAGGTCGGTGGCGGCAGGCATTGAACTCGCCTCGTTGCCGCCGACGGCCGTGAGTCGCAACGACATCTTCTGGAACCTCGACGAGTGCCGGTTGACCGGCGTCTACGAGATCGATGCCGGCGATGCGATCGTGCAGTCGTGCGTTGTGCGAGCGGCTCTCGGGCTCGAGTGGATCATGCCGTCGGCGCAGCAGGACGGCCAGCCGCAGGACGACGCTGCATCGGCCGAAGGCGTCTCGATCCGTCCGCTCGGCAACCGAAGGTTTCTCGTGGAGCGACGGTCACCCGAGCGAGGCCGATTTCAGTTCGAGATCCCTTTTCGGATGGCCCTGGCCGATGCCGTGGGAGTCTTCGATGTGCCGGAGGCGTGGTTGGAGAATGTCCTCGTGGACAGGAGGAGCGTGCGGTTCGTGGCGAGCCCCAGCCTCGCCGTGCGGATCGACCTCCCACCCGGGCTGACCCACACCGACACCCCCGAGGGCGAGGCATCGTTTGAAACGCGGTTCTGGCGGGGCGAGGTGTTGCGATCCATCGCCGTCGATGCCGTGGCAGGCTCCACCGTGGCGGCCCCGTTCGCTCCCGCGGGCCCGACATCGGCGCCGCGGGCACGGCTCACGGCCGAGCGTCGCCGTCAAGAAATCCGTGGCTCTCAGCGGGAGGTGATCGTGTTCGCCGGCGAGCAGGTGCGGATGCACCTCGACGCCAGACTCGATGCCAGTTCAACCGCACTCGTCACGATTCCGCTGGATGTGCCGGAGAGATGCGTGGTCGATCGCATCGAACTGTTCGAGGACGACGTCCTTCATCCCGAGACGGCGGACCGTGACGCCATCGACCTGCGCTGGAGTCGCCCCACCGACACAAGCGTGGCGGTGGTCATCCAACGACCGCGGGCTGGCCGCTTTCGGCTGGAGGTCGATGCCCGCATTCCGGGGCGGCCCGCGGCCCGAGGCCCCATGCCACGTCTGGGGGTTGGTCTGACCGATGGATCGCGCACGCTCATTGAGTGGCGTGCGGAGGACGGCCTGCAGGCGGCGCTCGAGGCGGCGGCGGAGGACGAGGCAGCAGGCAGCGTTCCCCGCATGGGACAGTTCGAACTCGTCACCGGCGAGCCGCCGCCGGGCTATGTTCTCGAGTCTTCTCCCACGCCATCGGCGTCGAGCGAGGACGACGTGCCACCCACAGCGAAGCCGGCCGGGCCCGTCGCCGATGGCGCTGGCCGCGTGGAACTGGCCGACATCCGCCTAGCCGTGGACGAGCGTGGCCGGGTGTGGGGGCTTGCCTGCTTTGAGCTGGTGCCGGCTGAGCAGCTGGTACGTTTGGAACTCCCGCGGTCGTGGCGGTTGTTCGACGCGGTCGTCGACGGTCGGTCGATGGACAGCGTGGTGCCTACGTCGTCGTCCTCCGACAACATCTGGGATCTGCGGCTCTCGGATACTGGCCGGCCACGCACCATCGTGGCGCTATTCGCGGGCGAGCTGTTGGTGGGAGACTTGGGCCGACGGTTGCTGGACGGCGAACCGCTCGCCCTCGCGCCGCCGCATATCGTCGGCCTGCCCTGCCGGCAGGTGATCTGGACGGTGCAGGTACCCGCGGGAATATCGCTGCGCGTGGCGGCGCCGGCCAAGGTCGTGACCGCTGCGAGCTTGCAGGCGGAGCGGCGGGCGGCCCAGGAGAGGCTGGGTGACGATTTTCAACGCGCGTTGGAGGGGAGTGTCGGCTGGCAGCACGATCGCGTGCGGACGTTCCAGCATGCCCGCAGCGACGGCGCGAGTCCTCATGCCGATCAGGCCTGGGCAAAGACGTTGACGACGCTTGGCGATCCGTTGCCGTCGCCGCTGTTCATGGTGGCGGCGGATGGGGTGGATGGAGCCGTCGCCGGACGGCTCACGATCCGTGCCGTGCGGCAACGAGATCCAACCACGCGGGGGCGTGCCCTCGCCACGCTGTCACTGCTGGCCAGTGGCGGCCTCGCGTGGATGGCGGCGCGGCGGCATTGGTCGCTGCGGCTGCCGATGGTGCCGGGGCTGGGGCCGGCGGTCGCGCTGGTGGCCGGGCTCGCGTGGATCGCGTTGCTCGAGCCGACGTGGCCGGGCGTTCTGCTCGCGGCGGGGGCCGTGGCAGCGTTGATCAGCTACTGGCTCATGCCGAGTGAGACCGCCGACGAGCAGCCTGCCGCGATCGACATCGCCGAGGCGTCCACGATCTACCGGCCCCAGCGGTAGTAGACCGCTCAGTTTGCCGAAGACGCTTTGCATAGTTGCTGATGGGCCACATTGGTTCGCCGGTCTGCGGCATGCTCGTCGCCGGCGGATTCTGCTACAGGATGCTCTTGGACGAATCGTGAATCGCTCGTGAGTCGCAGAATGCACCGGACTCCTGCGCGTGCCTCCGACCGGCTCCTCAGCATCTTGAGGCGGCAGCAAAGGCAAAACAGGCAATGCAGGGAAGCTCTTAAAACGGTCTGGCTCCAGGGGGCTGACGGCCGCTAGTGTCCGCCTCGCTCGTGGGCCGACATGGCCCATTCGCACGGCGTTCCGGGGGGAATCCGCCGGGCGTGAGCTGAAAACGGCGGCACTGAACCCGCCGGAGGCGAGACGGTTTTCACGGAGGCTGATGGGCATGCAGGTCGGACGCAGTGTCGGTGGGCGGACCCCGGGCCGCCGGTTATCAGTGAGCATGGTGCTGGTGGTTCTCTGCGGTGCGTGGCATGCCACGGCCGTCGTGGCCGCGGGCTATCGCACCGCGAATTTCGTCGTGGACGCACCGACCGAGGCCCTGGCCCGCAGGATCGGCGATGCGGCCGAACAGTATCGTCAGGATCTCTCGATCGAGTGGACTGGTCGCCCGCTGCCGCGGTGGAGCCGCCCCTGTCCGATCCAGGCGCAGGTCGCGCCGAATCTGGGCGCCGGCGGCGCGACGAGCTTCGTCTTCGACAATGGCGAGGTGTTCAACTGGACGATGACGATCCAGGGAAGCGAACAGCGGATCCTCGACTCCGTGCTGCCCCATGAGATCACGCATACCATCTTTGCCAGCCATTTCCGTCGTCCGCTGCCGCGGTGGGCCGACGAGGGGGCCTGCACGACGGTGGAGCATCCGGTGGAGCGGGCCCGACAGCATCGGCTGCTGATCGAATTTCTCACGACGGGCCGCGGCATCGCCTTTCCGCAGATGTTCGCCATGCGGGAGTATCCCGCCGACGTGCTTCCTCTCTATTCGCAGGGATACTCGCTGGCCAGATACCTCATCGAGCGGGGCGGCCGACACAAGTACGTGGCGTTCGTTGGCGATGGCCTCGCCACCGACGATTGGTCGGGCACGCTCGCGAAGCATTACGGCGTGGGAAGCGTGCCGCAGTTGCAGCATCAATGGCTGGAGTGGGTGAAACTCGGTTGCCCGGCGCCGCCGGCTTCGGTGGCGGTCGCCGTGGCGCAGGTCCAGCCCGGCGACTCGTCGCGGACACCACGCGGTCAGAGCCCCGATCCGGTCCCGGCGCCGCCGGTGGCCGTGACTCCCGCGGCACTGACGACGGCGGGCCGCCGTTCGATCTATGCCTCGCAGGCCCGCCGCGCCGCCGAGCCCGTCAGCACCCAACCGGTACGCTGAACGGCTACAGCCCCGCGCCCGTCACCAGCAGCGTGATGTGATAGAAGACCGGCGCGGCGAAGCAGATGGAATCGATGCGATCGAGCACGCCGCCATGGCCCACCACGAGCGTGCCGTAGTCCTTGACGCCTCGGTCGCGTTTGATCGCCGACATCGTCATGCCGCCGGCGAAGCCCATCGTCGCCACGACGAGGCCGGCGAGCGCCGCCTGCCAGGGCTGGAACGGGGGCGCCGCCCACCAGAGCGCCGCGGCGAGCAGCGCCGTGCTGGTGGCGCTGCCGAGCAGCCCCTCCCAGGTGCGGTTTGAACTCACGTTCGCTGCCACCAGCCGCCGACCGAGCATCCGGCTCCAGACATACTGCATGCAGTCGGCGAACTGCACGAGCAGGATCAGAAAGAAGAGCAGACGGAAGTTCGCGCTGCGTCCCCCGCCGGCTGCACCCTCGATCGGAATCTGCAGGAGCGCGGGGGCGAACGAAAGGCAGTAGACGCAGACGACCAGGCCGGCCTGGATCTTCGCGGTGCGTTCCAGGAATCGCTTGTAGTCGCCAGCGAAGGCGACGCGGGCCAGCACGAACAGCGTCGCGTAGACCGGCAGAAATACGCTGAAGATGTCGTAGCGGTTGAGGCCCACCAGCAGGTAGTGCAGAGGTGTGAAAGCGAAGAACACCCAGAACAGAGCGCGGTGGTCTCCCTTGCGTGTGGGTGTGAGCGTGATGAACTCGCGCAACGCCCAGAACGAGACCAGTCCGAACAGCACCACGGTGGCGGTGGTGCCCAGCCAGAACGCGGCGGCCAGCACGGTGCAGAGCACCCACCAGCCGCGGATCCGCAGATTGAAGGTGCGGACGGCCGCGGGGTCGAGGCCGCGGTCGGGGTGTCGCTTGAGGAACTGGCCCACCACCGTCGCGCCGGTGAGCAACGCGAGCACGCCGGTGATCAGAGCGATGGTGCGGATGTCGTTCATGGACGCGGATGGTTCCTGGCTATTCCCTAGCTATTCCCAAGCTACTCTTTGAGCGACAACACAGCACGCCGGGCACGGGCCAGGAAGTCAGCCTTGGCCTCGCCGCGTTCCAGCCATAACGGCGGGCCGAAGCTGATGCAGGAGAGCATGGGCACCGGCAGGAACTCGCCACGCGGCAGCACGCGGTTCAGGTTGTCGATGTGCACCGGGATCAGTTCAATGTCGGGCCGCTTCTTGGCCAGATAGTAGAGGCCGCTCTTGAACTCATCGACCTCGCCGCTGACGCTGCGGCTGCCCTCAGGAAACACGATCAGCGAATGGGTGGTGCCGGCCTCCCGCAGCATCAGATCGACCGGGCTCTGGTGCACTTTGATGGCGGTGCGATCGATCAGGATCGCATCGAAGACCTCCTGGGCGAGCCAACGGCGAACGATCCCACGCGACCAATAGTCCTTGGCGGCGACGGGCCGCGTCACCTCCCGCACCGGCTGCGGCAGCGAGGCCCAGATGATGAGAGCGTCGAGATGGCTCGTGTGGTTGGCAAAGTAGATTCGCTGGCAGGTGTCGGGCTGGCTCGCGATCCAGCGGACGCTGGAGCCGGCGAGCAGGCGGGCCAGAGCCGCGAGCGACAGGCCGGCCATCCGGCAGAATGCGGAACGGCCAGCCTTCGATGTGGACGCGAGTGGCGGCGTGGGGGCGACGGGTTCCGTCAGATCGGCAGGGGACAGCATACGATCATCTTCCCCGGCTGGGAGGCATCCGGTCAATGATCAACGGTTCATGTCCGCGGCACCGCCCCGCCCGGAGGTGTCGGCCACGAAGGGGTTGTGACGCCGCTCGTGGCCGACGGTCGTCGTCTCGCCGTGGCCCGGAAACACGACCGTATCGTCCGGGAGCGTGTAGAGCCCGCCGCGAATGCCCGCTGCCAGGGCTGCGAAATCGCCATCCGGGAAGTCGGTGCGGCCGATTCCCTCCTGAAAAAGGACATCCCCGCCAAACACCAGCTGCGGGCTTGTGTCGTCGGTGCGAAACACGACATGGCCGCGCGAGTGGCCGGGGATCGCGACGACCGTGAAGGCGAAGCCAGCGAGCTCGAGGCCTTCGCCGTCGTCGAGGACGCGGTCCGCCGGCGGGCTCACCAGGGCCAGGCCGAACGCGCCGGAGAGATTGCCGGCCGGATCGGTCAGCTTCGAGGCGTCATCGCGGCCGATCAGGATCGGGAGCGATGGCCACTGGTCGCGGAGTGCGGCGTTGCCGGCGATGTGGTCGGAATGCCCGTGGGTGAGGAGGATCGCGACCGGGGTGAGGCCGCGTTCCTCGATCCACTCGATGATGGCGTCTGGCTCGAAGCCCGGATCGACGACCAAGCATTCCGTGCCGCCGCGGCGGCTGAGCACGTAGGTATTTTCACCGAACGGGGCCGACTCGATGCGGGCCACCACGACGTCGGTCTGGGTTGGCAGCAGTTCGACGGACGCCATGGAAACCGGGCTCAGTGAGGGGGGATGCAGGTGAGGGGCAGGGGGGGCAGGGCTGGCCAGGGAGTCGCCGGACCGCGATCCCGAGTGGCGCAGGTCCTGCTGCAAGGATGGTTTGACCCGGCCGCCCGGGCAAGGGATTCCTCTGGGAGAGCCGAAAAGCGATTGGAAATGGCATGGTGGCGGCCGCGGCGTGCCGTTAGACTCGCGCCGCCGTTCCAAAATTTCGCGCCGCACTGGCTGGTGAGTGCGTTGCCGGGAGTCGATGGCACGAAGCAGGTTTATGGAGGTCGAGATGGTTGGATTGATTCAAACGCTTTCAGTCGCCCGGTTGGTCATGAGCCGGAACCGGAGGCCGATGTCCGCGTGTGGTCGGGTCGCCGCGGTCGCCGCGGTCCTGATGCTTCCCATCGTGGCCGGATCTCCCGTCTACGGTCAGCAGCCTGCTGCGGCCCAGCCTGCCGCCGGCGACGCAGGTCTGACCGGCCCGGGCCTCGTGCCCAACGGCGGACTGTCGACGACCAACGCCAACGCCGGCGTGGCACAGGCGGCCACCGGCATGCATCCGCTCCAACCGGCGCTCGACCTCGCGCAGCAGGGGCTCGCCAAGATCAACGCCAACGTCCGCGACTATTCCTGCACGATCGTGAAGCGGGAGCGTATCGACGGCAAGCTTGGCGAGCATGAATACATGTTCGCCAAGATTCGATCGCAGCCGTTCAGCGTCTACCTGTATTTCCTCGGGCCCGACAGCGTGAAGGGGCAGGAAGTGATCTACGTGGCCGGCCACAACGACGGCAACATGCTGGCCCATGCCGGCAGTGGCGTGCGGGCCATGGTGGGCACCGTGTCGCTCAAGCCGCAGAGCATGCTGGCGATGACGGGCAATCGCTACCCCATCACCGAGATCGGCGTCGAGAACCTCGCCAAGCGGCTGGTGGAAGTGGCGGAACACGACAAGCAGTTCGGCGAATGCGATGTGAACTTCTATCCCAATGCGAAGGTAAACGGTCGGATCTGCACCTGCGTGCAGGTGGCGCACCCGGTGCCACGGCGCAACTTTCGATTCCATCTGGCCCGCGTGTTCATCGATGATGAGCTGACGATCCCGATCCGCTACGAGGCCTACGACTGGCCCCAGGAAGCGGGCGGCCAGCCGGTGCTCCTCGAGGAGTACACGTATATGAACGTGAAGACCAACAACGGCTTCACCGATGCCGACTTCGACCCGAAGAACACGGCCTACAAGTTCGGCGCGAAGTAGGTCGGGCGTTTTGACGAAATGACGTGACAAGCGGTTCACCGTTGCTCGCAGTCCCCCGGCTAACGCCGGGGGCTTTTATTTGCGGGCGGGACTCGTCTCATGCAAGCCCGGGCGCGAGCGACGGGATGCGATCGGCGGTGTGATAGCTCGATCCGTCTCATGCAAGCCCTAAGCGCGAGCGACGGGATACGGTTGGCGGGGGGATAACGCGTGCCGTCTTATGCA